>NZ_JACVQL010000177.1 GCF_019733465.1 Actinotalea ferrariae
GACGTGGCCCGGTGGCGCGCGCGCCTCGCCGAGCTCCTCGCGACCGGGAGCGTCGGCACGCCCGTGTGGCGCGGCGACCGGTGGTTCGAGTCGCGTCGGGCCGGGACCGCCGAGCACGCCGTCGTGGACCTCGTCACGCCGGGCGGCGGCCGGCGCACGCTCGTCGACCCCATGGCGCTCGACCCGGCCGGGACGACGACGCTCGACGCCTGGCAGCCGAGCGTCGAGGGCGACCTCCTCGCGTACCAGGTGTCGTCCGGCGGTACCGAGGAGAGCGTGCTCCACGTCGTCGACGTCGCGACCGGTGCGCACGTCGACGGGCCGATCGACCGCGCGCGCTACTCCCCCGTGGCCTGGCTGCCGGGCGGGGAGGCCTTCGTCTACGTGCGCCGCCTCGCGCCGGGTCGCGTGCCCGCGGGCGAGGAGCAGTACCACCGACGCGTGTGGCTGCACCGGGTCGGGACCGACCCGGAGCAGGACGTCGAGCTCTTCGGCGAGGGGCTCGACATGACGACCTACTTCGGAGTGACGCTCACGCGCGACGGCCGTTGGCTCGTCGTGACGGCGTCGGCCGGCACCGCGCCGCGCACGGACGTGTGGATCGCCGACCTCCACGCGACGCCCGTCGAGGCTCCCGTGCTGCGCCCGGTCGTCGTCGGCGCCGACGCCGAGACGTCGGCGTGGGTCGGCCGCGACGGACGCCTCTACGTGCACACGGACCTCGACGCGCCCCGCGGCCGGCTGGCCGTGGCGGACCCGGAGCAGCCCGGCGTCGAGCACTGGCGCACGCTCGTGGCGGAGGACGACGAGGCCGTGCTGCGCGGCGTCGTCGTCCTGGACGAGGGCGACGGCTCGGGTGAGGACGCCCGGCGCCCGACCGAGCTCGTCGCGCTGTGGAGCCGCCACGCGGTGAGCGAGCTCACCGTGCACGACCCGGCCGACGGGACGCGGTTCCCGGGACGGCGCGGGCACGTCCCGCTCCCGGGCCCCGGCACGGTCGCCGGCCTCACGCGCCGCCCCACCGGGGGCCGCGAGATCTGGTTCGGCTGGACGGACACGACGACGCCGACGTCGATCCACCGCTGGGACGCCCGGAGCGGCGCGGTGTCGCCGTGGGCCTCGCCGCCCGGTGCGCTGCCGGACCTGCCGGACGTGCGCGCCCGGCAGCTCACCGTCACGAGCGCCGACGGCACGCCCGTGCGCGTCCTCGTCACGGCCCGCGCCGACCTCCTCGACGCCGCGGGCGAGCCGCTCGAGCCCCTCCCGACCATCCTCTACGGCTACGGCGGCTTCCAGATCTCGCTCGACCCGGCGTACTCGGCGACCGCGCTCGCGTGGGTCGAGGCGGGCGGCGCGTACGCCGTCGCCAACCTCCGCGGCGGCGGCGAGGAGGGCGAGGCGTGGCACCGCGCGGGGATGCGCGCGCACAAGCAGAACGTCTTCGACGACTTCCACGCCGCGGCGGAGCACCTCGTGGCCGCGGGCTGGACGACGTCCGACCGGCTGGCCGTCTGGGGCGGCTCCAACGGGGGCCTGCTCGTCGGTGCGGCCGTGACGCAGCGGCCGGACCTCGTCGCGGCGGCGGTGTGCAGCGCGCCGCTGCTCGACATGGTGCGCTACCAGCGCTTCGGTCTCGGCGTCACGTGGACCGAGGAGTACGGCGACGCGGCCGACGCGACCGAGCTCGGCTGGCTCCTCGGCTACTCGCCGTACCACCGCGCCGTCGCGGCGGCCGACGACGCCCCGGGCACGGGCCCGGCCTACCCGGCCGTGCTCTTCACGGTGTTCGAGGGCGACACGCGCGTCGACCCCCTCCACGCGCGCAAGACGTGCGCCGCCCTCCAGCACGCCACGTCGGCCGACGTGGAGGACGCGCCGGTGCTGCTGCGGCGCGAGACGGGTGTGGGTCACGGCGGCCGGTCCCTGAGCCGCACGCTCGGGGTCGCGTCCGAGCAGCTCGCCTTCGTCGCGCGGTGCACGGGGCTGCTCGCCGGCGCGCCCGCCCGGGAACACGACGACCACGGCGAGCACGACGAGCACGACGAGCTCGCCGAGGCGACGCCCGCCCGGGGCGCGAACTAGCCTTGCCCTCCGTGCCGCCCCTCCTCATCGCCGCTGCGCCCGTGCTCACCGCTGCGACCGTGCCTGCCGCCGGACCCGTCCGCCTCGCACCGGACGTGGTGGAGGTCCCCGCCCGCTGGTTCGACTGGTTCCTCGGCGCCCCGCTGCAGAGCGTCGCCGCGGTCGCCGTCGGCGTCGTCGTGCTGGCGCTGGCGCGCTGGCTCATCACGCGCGCCGTGCGGTCGGTCGTCCAGGGCGGCGCCCGCGTGCGCCGCGGCGCCCGCCGGCTCCTGGTCAGCGCGCGCGTCGGCTCCGCGGCCGCCGAGTCCGACCAGCTGGTCGTCGCGCGGCGCGTGCAGCGCGCCGAGACCATGGGCTCCGTCCTGCGCTCGTCGGCGGCGTTCCTCGTCGCGGTCGGCGTGCTGACCGCGATCGCCAACATCAACGACTGGGACCTGGGCCCGGTGCTGGCCTCGGCCGGCGTCGTCGGCGTCGCCCTCGGCTTCGGCGCCCAGACGCTCGTCAAGGACTTCCTCGCGGGCATCTTCATGCTCGTCGAGGACCAGTACGGGGTCGGAGACGTCGTCGACCTGGGCGAGGCGTCCGGCACGGTCGAGGCCGTCGGCCTGCGCGTGACCCAGGTGCGGGACCTGTCCGGCACCCTCTGGTACGTCCGCAACGGCGAGATCCTGCGGGTCGGCAACAAGACGCAGGGGTGGTCGCGCGCCCTCGTCGAGCTCCGGGTGGGCCCGGACCAGGACGTCGAGCACGTCGCCGGCCTCATCCGCGCCGCCGCCGCGTCGATCGTGGGCGACGAGACGGTGGGTCCGATGCTGCTCGACGAGCCCGAGGTGACCTCCTTCGAGGACCTGACCGGGGAGTCCGTCATGATCCGGACCCTGGTCAAGACCGCACCCTCGAAGCAGTGGGAGGTCCAGCGGGAGCTGCGCTCGCGGATCCGCGCCACCCTCGTCGCGGAGGGCGTCGCGCTCGCGCTGCCGCGCCGCGAGGTCCTGGTCGAGCGCGACGTCGCGCCGGCGGGTGAGCCGAGCGCGAGCGACGCGTCCGCGGGCGGGACGCCCCGGACCGGCGCGCGTCAGGACCAGAGCAGCACGGGCTGACCCTCGGCCACCGAGTCGCCCGGCGCGACGAGGAGCACGACGTCGTCGGGCTGCGCCTGGAGCGCGACGAGGGGGCACAGCGTCGACCGGCCGCCCCCGCGCACCTCGGCCGGCGACCAGGCGAGCACCGGCTGACCGCGCTCGACGCGGTCGCCGTCGGACGTGGCGACGTCGAAGCCGGCGCCCTCGAGCTGGCCGGTCTCGAGGCCGAGGTGAACCAGGACGGACCGGTCGTGGTCCGCCTGCACCATGAGCGCGTGCGGGTAGACGCCGCTGACCCGCCCCGGGCACGGCGCGACGACCACGACGCGGCCGCCCGTCGGGAGGCCGGCGAGGTCCCCGGGAGCCGGCTCGTCCGGCAGGATCGCGAGCCCCGGGCCGACGACGGCCCCGGCGAAGACCGGGTCGGGGACGTCGGCGAGGTCGACCACGGTGCCGGCCAGAGGTGCCACCACCTGCAGCGTGCTGCGGTCCTGCTTCGCCCTCATCCGTCCCCCTGCGATCCGGCTCAGCCTAGACGGACCGCCGGCGGACAGCCTTCTCGACGGCGGTGAGGTCGGGCAGGCACGCGTCGGCACCCGTGAGCTCCGCGGCGTCGAGGCTCGTGGTCATGCCGATGACGAGGCCCACGCCCGCGGCCCTGGCCGACGCGATGCCTGCCACCGCGTCCTCGGCCGCGACCAGCCGCGCCGGGTCGGCGCCGATCAGCCGCGCGCCGCGCTCGTACGGCTCGGGGTGCGGCTTGCCCTCGGTGCAGTCCTCGGCGGTGACGAACCCCGGCGCCCGCGCGTCACGGTCCTGCTCGATCAGGCGGTCGACCGCGCCGCGCGCCCACGAGCGCCGCGCCGACGTGACGACGACGACGGGCAGCCCCGTCGCGGCGCACGCCGCGAGCAGCCCGGCCGCCCCGGGCACGGGCATCGGGCGTGCGGTCGTGCGGCCCAGCTCGGCGACGACGGCATCGGTCAGCGCGAGCGGGTCCTCGCCGCGCCACGGTCCGTCGAGCACGGGGAACACCTCGGTCGCTCGCCGACCCATGAACTGCCGGACGACGTCGTCGGGCACCTGCCAGCCGCGGGACGCGAAGTACGACCCGAAGGCGGCTCGGTGGACGGGCTCGCTGTCCACGAGCGTGCCGTCGAGGTCGAGCAGCAGGCCCGCACCCGGCTGCGCGAGCCGCTCCGCGAGGACGTCCTCGACCTCCGCCGGGTCGAGCAGCGGCCCGCCGGGCGTCAGTCCCACTCGAGGAACGGCGTGCCCACCGTGACGCGCTCGCCGGGCTCGACGAGGCCGCGGACGGCGCCGGGCTCCCCCTGGACGGCGACGACCGGCACCACGGGCGAGCGGCCGCCGGCGGCGACCGCGGCCGGGTCCCAGCTCACGACGCGGTCCCCCGTGCTCACGGTGGCGCCCTCGCCGACGTGCAGCGTGAAGCCCTCGCCCGCGAGCTGGACCGTGTCGAGGCCGAGGTGCACGAGCACGGCACGGTGCTCGTCCACCTGCACGACGAACGCGTGCGGGTGCAGCTTCACCACGGTGCCGTCGACGGGTGCGACGGCGTGGGACACCGTGCCCTCGCCGCCGCCGTCCCGGTCCGGGTCGACGGCGAGCCCGGGGCCGACGATCGCCCCGGCGAACACCGGGTCGGGCACGTCGGCCATCGCCAGCACGGTCCCGGCCACAGGCGCGACCAGGGTCAGCGCCATCAGCGCAGGTCCTCGATGTCGGACGCGAGCGTGTCCGCCTCGGGGCCGACGACGACCTGCACGACGCGGCCCGAGCGGACGACGCCGAAGGCACCGGTCGCCTTGAGTGCCGCCTCGTCGACCAGCGACGGGTCCTCCAGCTCGACCCGGAGACGCGTGATGCACGGCTCGAGGTCGACGATGTTCGCGTCGCCGCCGAGGGCCGCGAGGATCTGCTCAGCCTTGCTCATCGGTTCCTCCTCGTTCGGGACGACGGCCCTGTCGCCGACCGTCCACAGTAGTCGTCACATCAGCTCCTCGAGATCCGTCGCGAGGACGTCCACGCTCGGCCCGACGACGACCTGGACCACGCGTCCGGCGACCATGACGCCGTGGGCGCCGGCCGCGCGCAGCGCGGGCACGTCGACCCGCGCGGTGTCCCGCACCTCGGAGCGCAGCCGCGTGGTGCACGGCTCGATGTCGACGATGTTCTCGACGCCGCCCAGGGCGGCGAGGATCCGGGACGCCCGGTCGTCGTGGCTGGTCACTGGCTCTCCTCCCCGCCGTCGGTCGCGGGGCCGCCGTGGCCCGCCGTCGTCAGCTGCTGCTCGGCGCGCGGTGCGATCGCCGGACGCGGTGCGCGCAGCGGCACCCACAGGACGTACCGGTCCGCCCGGTACGACGAGCGCGAGTACGCGCACGCGACGTCACCTGCGAACGTACGCCTCGCGAGGCGCAGGACGGCGGCACCGGGCCGCAGGCCCAGCAGCGTCGCGTCCTGCGAGTCGACCTCCGACGCCGCCACGGTGTCCTCACCCCAGTCCGGGTCCAGCCCGCGGCGGCGCAGCTCGCCGTAGATGCTCTCGGGGGCGCCGTCCGCGAGGAGCCCGGGCACGAGCGCTGCCGGCACCCAGGTCTGCTCGATCGCCATCGGCTCGCCGTCGGCGTGGCGGACGCGGTGCAGGTAGTGGACGCGCTCGCCCGGGACGAGCTCGAGCGCGTCGGCGACGTCGGGCGAGGCCGCGACCTCCTCGACCGTGAGCACCGTGCTCGACGGCTCCATGCCGCGGCGGCGCATCTCCTCGCCGAAGGAGGCGAGGCGCACCTCGAGGTCCATCTTGGACGGCGCGACGAACGTCCCCCGACCCTGCTCGCGCTGGAGCAGCCCCTCGACGACGAGGGCGTCGACCGCCTGGCGGACGGTCATCCGCGAGACACCGAAGCGCTCGCACAGCACGCGCTCGGACGGGATGGCGTCACCGACGGCGAGCTCGTGCGTCACGAGCGAGCGCAGGTAGTCGCGGACCCGGACGTACTTGAGGACGGAGTGACGCACCGTGGCCGCACCGCCTCTCCGCTCGCGCCGGGCCATTGACACCGGCCGCGCCATTCCATCATGGTGATCACCGACTGGTCCAGACATCTAGCACACCCCCTCGTCCGCCAGGTCACGCCCCCGTCGACGCCGCCGGGAGCCGCCAGGACCGGGACGGTGCCCGCCCGCCCGGACCGCCCGCAGTGCCCACCTGCAGTGCCCACACACGCAGTGCCTGAACACGCAGTGCCCCACACACGCAGTGCCCGACAGGACGAGCGCCGGTGCCCGCCGACGCTCACCGACATCGAGGAGTGCTCGCGCCATGACTGCCACGACCGCCACCGAGGTCCGCGAGAAGCGGCCCATCCCCGGCCTGGCCCAGCTCCAACGGATCGGCCGCTCCCTCATGCTGCCGATCGCGTCGCTACCCGCCGCCGCGCTGCTGCTGCGGCTCGGCCAGCCCGACATGCTCGGCGCGGACGGCCTCGCCGGCGCGTGGGGTGACTGGCTGCTGCCGGTCGCCGACGTGCTCGGAGCGGCCGGCAACGCGCTCTTCGGGAACCTGCCCCTGATCTTCGCCCTGGGCGTCGCCATCGGCTACGCGCGCAAGTCCGACGGCTCGACGGGCCTCGCCGCGCTCATCGGGTACCTCGTCTTCAAGGCCGTGTCCGACGCCATGTCGCCCTACGTCCTGGGCCGCCCCGAGGGCGACGACCCCCAGGAGCTCATCAACTACGGCGTGCTCGGCGGCATCGTCATCGGCCTCACCGCCGCGCTCCTGTACCAGCGGTACTACCGCATCAAGCTGCCCGCGTACCTGGCCTTCTTCGGCGGCCGTCGGTTCGTGCCCATCGTCACGGCGTTCGCCGCGGTGCTCATCGCCGTGCTCGGAGCGTTCCTCTACCGCGGCTTCGACGCGGTGCTCTCCGGCGTCAGCGACTGGGTCACGGGCTCGGCCGTGCTCGGCGGCTTCGTGTTCGGCACGCTCAACCGCCTGCTCGTCCCGATCGGCCTGCACCACCTGCTCAACTCGGTCCCGTGGTTCCAGTTCGGCGAGTACGAGGGCGCCAACGGCGAGGTCGCGAACGGTGACATCTTCCGCTTCCTCGCCGGGGACCCGACGGCCGGCATCTTCCAGGCCGGCTTCTTCCCGATCATGATGTTCGCCCTCCCCGCGGCCGCGCTCGCGATCGTGCACACCGCCAAGCCCGGCAAGCGCAAGGTCATCGCGGGGATCATGGGCTCCGCCGCGCTCGTCTCGTTCGTCACGGGCGTCACCGAGCCGCTCGAGTTCGCGTTCGTCTACGTCGCGTACCCGCTGTACGTCATCCACGCGATCCTCACGGGCACGTCGCTCGCGCTCGTCAACGCCCTCGACGTCCGGTCCGGCTTCGGCTTCTCCGCCGGGGTCATCGACTACCTGCTCAACTTCCGCATCGCGGAGCAGCCGCTGCTCCTCATCGTCATCGGCCTCGGCTACGCCGTCGTCTACTACGTGCTGTTCCGGTTCGTCATCACGCGGTGGAACCTCAAGACGCCCGGACGCGAGGACGACGACGCGGCCGCGGACCCGAACAACGTCCTCATCGACCAGCCGACCGACGAGCCCGTCCCGGCCGTCGCGGGCGCGACGCCCGGCGGCACACCCGGTGACGCGAGCGCTCTGAGCGACCGCTCGCCGCGCACGCCCAAGGCCTGACCCACGACGTCGCCGCCGGGGCCCCGCGGCTCCGGCGGCGACGTCGTCCTCCACCTCAGCACCCACCACCGCAGCACCCACCACCCCCCAGAGACCGAGGTCCCCGTGCCCGAGCGCCGCGTCACCGTCGCCATCGCCGAAGGGCTCCACGCCCGGCCGGCCGCACTCTTCGTCCAGCTCGCCGGCGCGCAGGCGGTGCCCGTCACGATCCGCAAGGACGGCGGCTCGCCGGCCTCGGCGTCGAGCATCCTCGCCGTCATGGCCCTGGGCGCGAAGGGCGGCGAGGACGTCGTGCTGTCCGCCGACGGCGAGGGCGCCGACGCCGCGCTCGACGCCCTCGAGCAGTACCTCCTCACCCCGGAGCACTGACCACCTCGCCACCTGCGCGGCACCACCCCGGCCGCCCACCCCGAGGCCGACCGTCCGCAGCGGGGCCGACCCTGCGCACGTGCGACCTCGGTGCGGGTGGTCGACCTCACAGGGCTGCGTGGGTCCGGGGCGCCCCGGCGGGCCCGGGCGGCGGGCGCCGTGAGGGAGGATGGTGCCGTGACGTCTGCCGATCCCCGGGAGCTCGCCGCCGACAGCTTCTTCGTCTCCGTCGGGGGCTCCCCCACCTTCCGCCGCCTCGTCGACGCGTTCTACGCCGAGGTCGCGCAGGACCCGCTGCTGCGTCCGATGTACCCCGAGGAGGACCTCGGCCCGGCGGCCGACCGTCTCCAGGGCTTCCTCGAGCAGTACTGGGGCGGCCCCACCACGTACAGCGAGCAGCGAGGCCACCCGCGCCTGCGGATGCGGCACGCGCCGTACAAGGTCAATCCCGCGGCGCGCGACGCCTGGATGCGGCACATGCGCACCGCGCTCGACTCGCTCGCCCTGCCGCCGCTGCAGCACGCGACGCTGTGGGACTACCTCGAGCGCGCCGCGCACGCCATGGTCAACACGTTCGAGGACTGACGAGGAGCCCCCATGACCGATCGCCAGGCCGGCCCCGGTCCCGCGCGGATGCCTGCCATCACGCCGGACCCGCTCACGACCGTGCTCGACGTGCTCACGCTCGACCGGGTCGACGACGACACGTTCACCGGCCGGAGCCTGCCCAAGCCCGGCGGCCGCGTGTTCGGCGGGCAGGTGCTCGCCCAGACCCTCCTCGCGGCGGCACGCACGATCGACGACGCACGGCTCCCCCACTCGGTGCACGGGTACTTCCTGCGTCCCGGTGACGTGCGCGAGCCGATCACGTTCTCCGTCGAGCGGCTGCGTGACGGCCGGTCCTTCAGCGCGCGGCGCACGCACGCCCTGCAGGGAGGCGTCCCGATCCTGTCGATGACGACGTCGTTCCAGGTCGAGCAGCCGGGCGTCGAGCACGCCGACGTCCCGCCCCTCGACGTGCCCGACCCCGACGACGTGCGGAGCGCGATCGACGTCCTGTCCGCCGTCGACCACCCCGTCGCGACGTTCTGGACGCAGGCGAGCGCGTTCGACCTGCGGCACGTGGACAGCTCGATCTACCTCGACCCGGCACCGCGGCGCACCGACCGTCAGCTCGTGTGGATGCGCGCGCGCGGCCCGCTGCCGGACGACCAGGTGCTGCACCGGGCGCTCCTGGCGTACGCGTGCGACCAGGTGATGCTCGAGCCCGTCCTGCGCCGGCACGGCGCGAGCTGGGCGACGCCCGACCTGTCGATCGCGAGCCTCGACCACGCGATGTGGTGGCACCGCCCGGTCCACGTCGACGAGTGGCTGCTCTACGAGCAGTCCGCGCCGTCGGCCCAGGGCGGGCGCGGGCTCGGTGCGGCGCGGGTCTACACCCGCGCGGGAGAGCTCGTCGCGACCATCGCCCAGGAGGGCATGGTCCGCCTCGGCGGCTGAGCCACCGCAGACCGCACGCGCCCGCGGGCCGCGCCGCTCGGCGTGCCGGACGGCGCGAGCCACCGCACACTGTCCGCATGCCACGTCTGCGCCGGGTCCGCTCCGGGGACCCGGGATGGACGCGCCGCCGCCAGGGCCGCGGGGTGATCTACCTCGACGAGCACGGCGAGCGGATCACGCAGCCCGAGCTCGTCGCGCGCTGCGCCGACCTCGTCATCCCGCCCGCGTGGCAGGACGTGTGGATCTCCCCGGCCGAGAACGGGCACATCCAGGCGATGGGGACCGACGACGCCGGGCGCCGCCAGTACCTCTACCACCCGCAGTGGCGCCAGCGCCGCGACCGCGCGAAGCACGACCAGGTGCTGCTCATGGCGCGCCGCCTGCCCGCCGCCCGGACGCGGGTGCGCAAGGACCTGGCCCTGCCCGGCATGCCGCGGCAGAAGGCGCTCGCGCTCGCGTTCCGGCTGCTCGACGAGGCGTACTTCCGCGCGGGCGGCGAGACCTACGCCAAGCAGAACGGCAGCTACGGGTTGGCCACGGTGCTGCGCGAGCACGTGCGGGTCGACGGCGAGACCGTGAGCTTCACGTACCCCGCGAAGTCGGGCCAGGAGCGCCACAGCCAGGTCGACGACCCCGTCGTCGCGCGGCTGGTCCGCGAGCTGCGCGACCGTGACGACCCCAACCCCGAGCTCCTCGCCTGGTACGACGACGAGGAGGGGTGGAAGGACGTCGCGACGGCGGACATCCAGGCCTACGTCAAGGAGCGGCTCGGCCCCGACGCGCGGCCCAAGGACTTCCGGACGTGGCACGCGACGGTGCTCGCGGCCGCAGGTCTGGCGGACGCGGGCGACCCGCCGCGCGCCGAGCGCGCGCGCCGACGCGTCGTCTCCCAGGTGGTCCGCGAGGTCTCCGAGGAGCTCGGCAACACCCCCGCGGTGTGCCGGGCCTCCTACATCGACCCGCGGCTGTTCGACCTCTGGGAGCGGGGCAGGACGATCGGACGCCGCCGCACCCGTGCGGCCGCCGAGCGCGCCCTGATCGACCTGCTCACCTGACGAGGGCCCCGGAGACGAGGGCCCCGCGGCCGAGCGTCGTCCTCAACCTCGCGCGCCGAGGTCCTGCGGTCACTCCATGTCCTCGAGCTCCCTGCCCTTGGTCTCGCGCACGAACTTGAGCACGAAGAAGAAGGAGAGCAGGGCGAAGGTGGTGTAGAGCCCGTAGGCCAGGCTGAGCCCCACGGAGGACAGCGCGGGGAACGTCGTGGAGATGAGGAAGTTGCCGATCCACTGCGCGGCGGCCGCGAGACCGAGCGCGCTCGCGCGGATCTTGTTGTTGAACATCTCGCCGAGCAGCACCCACACCGCCGGGCCCCACGACGCGCCGAAGAAGACGACGAACAGGTTGGCGGCGACGAGGGCGACCACACCCGCGGTGCCGTCGAGCACAGGCTCGCCGTCGACGATCCGCGCGGTCGCGAAGGTGGCCGCGAGCACGCCCAGGCTCACGGTCATGCCCGCGGATCCCACCAGCAGGAGGTTGCGGCGGCCGACTTTGTCGATGATCGAGATCGCCACGACGGTCACGACGATGTTCGTGACCGACGTGATCACGGTCTGCAGGAGGGCGTCGTCCTCGCTGAACCCGACGCTCCGCCAGAGGGTCGACGAGTAGTAGAAGATGACGTTGATCCCGACGAACTGCTGGAACAGGGACAGCGCGATGCCCACCCAGACGATCGGCAGCAGGCCGAGAGCGGGGCCACGCAGGTCACGCACGGACGAGCGCGCCTCGGTCGAGACCGTCCGCTTGATCTCGCGCAGCCGCTCGTCGATGCCCGTCTTGAGGATCTGCCCGAGCACGCCCCGCGCGTCCTTGTCCTTGCCCCGTGCGACGAGGTACCGCGGCGACTCGGGGATGCCCATCGCGAGGATCCCGTAGGCGACGGCCGGGATCGCCTCGGACATGAACATCCAGCGCCACGCCTCGAGCCCGAACCAGAAGTCCTCGGCGGCACCGCCGGCCGCGGTCGCCAGGAAGTAGTCGGTCAGCAGGGCGACGAAGATGCCGGTCACGATCGCGAGCTGCTGGAGCGAGCCCAGGCGGCCCCGGATCGAGGCGGGCGAGATCTCCGCGATGTACGCGGGGGCGATCACGGAGGCGGCGCCGACGCCGAGCCCGCCGACCACGCGCCACAGGATCAGGTCCCACGGCCCGACGGCCAGGCCCGAGCCGATGGCGCTCACGGTGAAGAGCAACGACGAGAGCAGCATGACCCGGATGCGGCCCTGCCGGTCCGCGAGGCGCCCGGCGAGCCATGCGCCGACGGCGCAGCCGAGGAGGGCGGACGAGACGGCGAACCCGGTGAGGCCCGTGCCCATCCCGAACTGGTCGCGGATCGCCGTGACGGCGCCGTTGATCACCGCCGTGTCGAAGCCGAAGAGGAACCCGCCCAGGGCGGCCACGGTCGCGAGCAGGACCGCCCGCCCGGTGTCGTACTGCTCGCGCTGCGCCGGCGCCCCTGCCGTCGAGTCCGTGGTCGCCACGTCGCCCCCTCCGCTCGGAACCTGAGCCGACGGTAGGCCCGGGCCCGTCGTGGCACGCCTGCGTCACGCTCCCGGGGGCGACCCGGGGGCGGCGTCAGGTGAGCATCGCCCGCACGGTCGCCGACAGGTGCTGGAGCGAGGCCTTCGCCGTCGGCGTCACGCGGTCCCACCGCCACGGGGTGTCGAGCGTCCGCTCGAAGGCCTCGAGCGCACGCGCGGCCTGGGCCGGGCGACCCTTGTCGAGGTGGTGCTCGGCCAGCGCGTACGCGACGTAGAGCCGCAGGACGACGAGGCCCGACACCTCACCCGAGCGCACGTACCGCTCGAGCGCGTCCCCGAGCGCGTCGAACGAGCCGGGCAGGACGGCGTCCGGCACGGGCACCTGCGACCAGTCGAGGTCGGACGCGAGGTAGAAGCTCGTGTACGACGGCTGGTTGTAGGTCGTCTGCTGCCGGGCCACCTCGGCGCGGTACTGGACGTCGTGCAGCAGCGTGTAGAGCTTGCGGTCCGTGACCTCGGTGGAGAGGTGGATCTGGATCGCCGAGCTGTCGGCGGTCCGGACGAGGACCTCCTCACGCCAGTCGCCGAGGACGTCGGCCACGAGGGACGGGTTGCCCTTGGTCCCGTTGTTGGTCCGGGTCCCCTCCAGGGTCCGGAGCGTCCCGCGCTGCCAGTCGTCGATCGTCGGCGTGGCGTCGCCCGAGCCGTTGACGAGCTGCGTCGTCATGTCCGCCGCCCAGCGGACGCTCTGGTTCGTGCCCGGGATGGCGTCGGAGACGACCTCGCCCTGCGGGGTGTGCAGGCCGAGGGCGTCGGAGCCGCCCGGCATGCTCGCCCACGACTCGACACCGCGCGAGTCCGGCAGCACGTCGCCGATCATGCCGCGGCCCGTGTCGCGCCCCGAGTACTGGCCCCAGAGCACCTCTCCCGTCGCCGCGTCGCGCATCGCCATGCCGTACGGGGCGAAGGTGCCGCCCTCGTGCACCGTGAAGATCTCCAGGCCCGGACGGTCCGGGTCGATGTCGGTCACGTGCATGGCGTCGCCGTGGCCGAGGCCGGCGCTCGCACCCGGGTCCGCGCTGCCCTCGGGCAGCGTGTCGAACGACGAGTAGAGCAGCGAGCCGTCGTGGTCGATGGTCGCCGAGCCGTAGACGATCTCGTGCTTCCCGTCGCCGTCGACGTCGGCCGCGCTCAGCGAGTGGAAGCCCTGCGTCGTGATCGAGCCGAACTCCGGGTCCGTGCCCGCGCGCCCGTGCGGCCCGTCGTTGAACGGGTTCGTCATGGGCGTCCAGCCGCTGTCGACGAACCAGCGCTCGGTGATCTGCTCGCCGTCCCAGTCGTAGGCCGTGATCGTCGAGCGTGTGTAGTAGCCGCGCGCGAAGATCGCGGACGGGTGGGAGCCGTCGAGGTACGCGACGCCCGAGAGGAAGCGGTCGACGCGGTTCCCCGGCTCGATCCGCGACATCGCGTAGTCGCCCCACATCAGGCCGTCGTCGTGCCGGTCCGGCGTGTAGCGCACCGTCTGGAGCTCGGCGCCGGACGCACCGTCGAAGACGGTGAGGTACTCGGGGCCGTCGAGCACGAAGCCCTCGAACTTGGCGAGCTCGTTGCGCGCGCTGCGTCCCGGTGCCCACTCCTGGATGAAGAAGTCCGCGGCCGCGTACGCGTCCGCCTCGGTGAGCGGGTAGGTCCAGCGGGGCTCGATCCCCCACGCCTCCTCGAGCGTGGCGGGCCAGCTGCCGGCGACGACCTCCGGGTGCTCCTGCCAGCCCTGCAGCATCCCCGCGAGGTGGTCGCGGTACTGCGCCGCGCTCAGGCGGTAGTCGTCGTCGTGCGAGACGCCCGCCGCGACGTCGTCGGCCGGGAGCGTGATGTGCTGCGCCGCCTGCGGCACGCCGCCCGCGTAGGGCACCGTGCTGGTGCCGGGGGCGGTCTTGAGCATGACCTCGGAGCGGCCGTCGCCGTCGAAGTCGTAGACGAGGAACTGCGTGTAGTGCGCCCCGGCACGGATGTTCACGCCCAGGTCGAGGCGGTACAGGAGCGTGCCGTCGGCCTCGTAGGCGTCGACGTAGACCGGACCGGTGTAGCCCTTCTGGGACACGTCCTTCGCGTTCGACGGGTCCCACTTGACCAGGTACTCGAGCGCGCCGTCACCGTCGACGTCGCCGACGCTCATGTCGTTGACCGCGTAGGTGTAGGGCTCGCCCTCGGGCCACTGCCACGCCTCGGGCGTGCCGAGCGGACCGATCTGCGGGGGCGTCACGCCGTCCGCCGGCTTCGTCAGCGGGAGCGTCGCGTACGGCTGCGCCCACGGGTCGACCGACGCGCTCACGTCGACCCCGGCGCCGTCGACGACCGCCGCCACGCGGTAGGCCGCCGTGCCGTCGGCGCCTGCGTCCAGGTAGTTGGTGCTGTCGGTGACCGTCGCGACGAACTCGTCGCCGCGGTAGACGTGGAAGTCCGCGCCGACCATCCCGGTCGGGCCCGAGCCCGTGACCTCGGTCGCCAGCAGGCGCCAGCTGAGGAAGACGCCCTCGGGCGTGGTCGCCGCGACCAGGCCGCGGTCGAGGCGCTCGAGCTGGACGCCCGCCGGGACCGGGTCCTGGGGCCCGTGGCCGTGGCCCTGTCCATGACCGCCGGCCGCCGCAGCGCCGGCGCCCGTGACGACCAGCGCCGAGGCGACGACGGCGGTGACCGCCTGCCGCCCGATCCGTGCTCTGCCAAGACTCATCGTTGAATCCTTCGTTCGTCGGGCGGTCCGCCCCAGCGCACCCGCTCCGCGGTCCTCGGCGACCGTGGATGAAACGTTCCAATGCCCTCGACGTCGAGGAATGCGCTTTCCGGACCGTGCGCCGACCGTAACGTCCGCTTCCGTCCCGGGTCAACGGGTCGCCCCCCTCCCCGGGCGGCGGTCGGGCCGGGCGCCTACGCTCGCCCGGTGAGTCCCCTCGTGGTGGCAGTCACCGGCGTGACCGGGTACGTCGGCGGACGGCTCGTCCCCGAGCTGCTCCGCGCCGGGCACCGCGTCCGGGCCGTCGCGCGCAACCCGGGCCGCCTGCAGGGCCGCGACTGGGTCGACGACGTCGACGTCGTCGAGGCGGACGCGCAGCACCTCGACCAGGTGCGGTCAGCGCTCGAGGGCGTCGACGTCGCCTACTACCTCATCCACTCCCTGGGCTCCGGTCGGCGGTTCGAGGCCCGCGACCGCCGGACGGCCCTGACGTTCGCGCAGGCGGCGCGCGAGGCGGGGGTCGGGCGCATCGTGTACCTCGGCGGCCTGCACCCCGACGTCGACGACCTCTCGCCGCACCTCGAGTCGCGCAAGGAGGTCGGGGAGATCCTGCTCGCGTCGGGCGTCCCGACGACGGTGCTGCGCGCCGCCGTCGTGCTCGGCTCGGGCTCCGCGTCCTTCGAGATGATGCGGTACCTCACCGAGCGACTCCCGGCGATGACGACGCCGCGCTGGGTGGACAACCGGATCCAGCCGATCGCGATCCGCGACGTCCTGCGGTACCTCGTCGGCAGCGCGACGATGCCGCCCGAGGTGAACCGGGCGTTCGACATCGGTGGCCCCGAGGTGCTGACCTACCGCCAGATGATGCACCGCTACGCGGCCGTCGCCGGGCTGCCGCGGCGCGTCGTCGTCGGCGTCGGCGTGCTCAGCCCGCGTCTGTCGAGCCTGTGGGTCTCTCTCGTCACGCCCGTACCGGGCCCGCTCGCGCGTCCGCTCGTCGAGTCGCTCGTGCACGAGGTCGTCTGCGACGAGCACGACATCGCCGAGCACGTGCCCGACCCGCCGGAGGGTCTGCTGGGGTTCGACGACGCCGTCCGCCTCGCGCTCGCACGGATCCAGGACGCCGACGTCGTCACGCGGTGGTCCTCGGCGTCCGTGCCGGGCGCGCCGAGCGACCCGCTCCCGAGCGACCCGGACTGGGCCGGCGGGTCTCTCTACCGCGACGAGCGCCGGACGAGGGTCGACGCACCGCCCGACGCGGTGTGGCACGTCATCCAGACGGTGGGCGGCGAGCGTGGCTGGTACTCGTGGCCGCTCGCCTGGCAGGTGCGCGGGGTGCTCGACCGGCTCTCGGGCGGCCCGGGCCTGCGGCGGGGGCGGCGCGACCCGCGCCGGCTCCTCGTCGACGACGCGGTCGACTTCTGGCGGGTCGAGGAGGTCGTCCCGGGCCGCATGCTGCGGCTGCGCGCCGAGATGCGCGTGCCGGGCCTCGCCTGGCTCGAGCTCGCGGTCAGGCCCGAGCCCGACGGCGGCTCGACGCTGCGCCAGGTGGCGACCTTCCACCCGCACGGCCTGCTGGGGCAGCTCTACTGGTGGTCGGTCGCGCCGTTCCACGGCGTCGTCTTCGGCGGGATGCAGCAGGGCATGGCGGCCGAGGCGCGCCGCGTCGCCGCTGCCGGCGCGAGCGCCGAGCCTGGGACGGGCGCTACCCCGCGCTCGTGAGGTCCACCTGCGCCCGCAGGCCGCTCGGCGAGTCGCAGACGACGCCGCGTCGCGGGTCCAGGCGTGGGTCGTCGAGCAGGGCGTCGAGGCTCGCCGGGTCGACGTCCGGGTCCACGAGCGCCTCCGCGACCCGGTCGACCAGCGCGTCGAGGTCGGGGTCCGGCGGTGCGTCGACGTCGGCGAGCCGGCCGTCCGGCCCGACGACGGGCGGCACCATGGCGCCCCACAGGTCCCACAGGAGGAGCTCGTGGCCGGTCAGGTGCGCGAGCTCGGCGACCACGTAGTTCCGGACGAACCACCGGCCGCGCAGCGGCAGGTCGGGGCCCACGCCGAACCCCGCGAGCTCCGCCTCCGAGAGCCGCCCCGCGCGGTGGTCGAGCCACACGTGCGCGGCCGTGCGGAAGGGGCTGTCCGCGCCCGTGCCCAGGTCGAGCGTGTCCACGCCGACCCACGCGGGGTCGATCTGGGGATCCACGCGCACCCAGCGCCCGCCGCCGTCGGCCGCGGCGTCCCAGTGCTCCGCGACGACGTGGTCGTGCGCGAACCCCTCGCGCAGGTACGGCGCGAAGCCCACCCGGCTGCGCGCCGGGACTCCCAGCTCGCGCGCCGCCGCGACGTACAGCAGCGCCGCGTCCCGGCAGCAGCCGACGACGCGCGCGTCCACCTCGCGCGGACGGTCGAGCGGCGCCGGGTCCCGCGCGGCGAGGCGCTCGAGCATCCGCGCGACCCACCGGCTGTCGATGTCGGCCAGCCGCTCCGGGGTGAAGGTCAGGCCGCTCGCGACGTAGTGGACGACCAGCCCTCGGACCGCCGCGGCGAGCGCCGCCGGCTCGGCCGGCAGCGCGCGGAGCGACGGGGCATGGGCGCCCGGGTCCGAGAGGGGCGTGTGCCGGCGGTACCGGTCGAGCACGTCGGAGGTCGGGCTCGCGTCCGGGGTCGTGGTGCTGGTGCTCGTGGTGCCGGTGCTCGTGGTGCTGGTGCTCGTGGTGCTGGTGCTCATGGTGTCTCCGTCCTGGGCTCGACGGCCTTCGCGGACCGCCCCGGCTCGTCGGGCTCGTCCGGCCCGCCCGCGTAGGGGAAGGCGACGTCCACGGCGGGCGTCGCGTCGTCGACCGCGACCCAGTCCGCGAAGTAGACCTCGCGCGGGTCGAGCGTGCGTCGGCGACCGCGCCTGCCGAGCCAGGTCGCGACGGCGTCGAACGCGTGCATGATGTGCGGCGGGCGCACCTGGCCCTTCGTCAGGCGTGCGTACGCCTCGCGGTGGGCGGGTTCCACCCGGACGGTGATCTCGGTGGTCGGCGGGACGCTGCCCGCGAACGGCACGCACACCTCGACGAGGCCGGCCGAGTCGGACGTCGACGTCGAGTGGTAGGTCGTCCAGTCGATCTCGTCGGCCACCGCTCCGCACGCCGCCACGTGGGCGCGCAGCAGCCGGAGCCGGTCGGGGATGAACCGCGGCAGCTCGGGCTGCAGCACGTGCGCCGACGCCGAGACCACCATCGCGTCGGGCACCCAGCGCGTCGAGACCGGGAACGACGGGCGCTCGGCCCCGTCGAGCGTCGAGAGCAGGTAGCGCACGACGCCCTCGCGGTCGCGGTGCTCCTCGGCGACGCCGCGCCACCAGGCGCGCAGCCGGTCCGGGTCGCGGTCGGCGAGCAGCGCGCCGATCTCCGCGAGCGGCATCCCGACCCGCCGGAGGAGCCCGATGAGTCGTGCCCGCTCGAGCTGGTCGGTGTCGTAGTAGCGGTAGCCCGACGACCGGTCGACCCGCGCCGGCGGCAGCAGGCCGAGCTCGTCGTACAGGCGCAGGGCCTTGAGGCTCAGGCCCGTACGCTCGGCCAGCCGGCCGATCGTCATGAGGCTCTGCTGCGGCGTCGTGGTCACCCCGCCACTGTGGTCCCTGCCCCTCGGTGAGGGTCAAGGACGGATCTCAGGCCGGGCCGTCCGGGGCGGCCGACCGCTCGGGACGCCGGCGCATCGCGACGGGCTCCTCGACGTAGGGCTCCCACACCGCGCGCTCCTCGGCCGTGATCCGGCGGGGGCGCTCCGTCGCGGCGTCGATGAGGACGAGCGTGGACGCCGCCTGGACGAACACCGGGCCACCGCCCGCGGGGCCCACGGCCGCGCGAGCAGGCGTCCCCGTCGTGAGCTGGTAGCAGACGTCGATGCTCGCCCCGCCGAGGCGGCCGACCCACATCTCGACGACGAGCGGCTCCCGGCGGTACGCCACCGGCAGCAGGTACTCGACCTCGTGCCGGGCCACGAGCGTGTGCGTGCCCGCGCTCGGGCCGGCGTCGAGCACCGCCGTCGGCCACGTGCCGACGTCCTCGCCGTGGCGCCAGAAGGCCGCGATGCGGGCCTCCTCGAGGAGCCGGAGCACCTCGACGTTGTTGACGTGGCCGTAGGCGTCGAGGTCCGCCCAGCGCAGCGGGACGGGGACGTGCAGTCGGGTCATGCGGTCATCCTGCCGTCTCCTCGGTGCGTGCGGCGCCGAGCGCGTGGGCGACGCCGGCGAGCAGCCTCAGCCGAGCGCGCGGGTCGCCGCGCGGACGCACGCGTCGTGCTGGTCGAGCACCTCGCGCACGGGTGCGACGACGTGCCGCTCCGCGACCTCGGCGACGGACGCACGCAGGTGGGCGGTCGCCCGCCGCGCCTGGCGCCGCGCCCCGACGCCCGCGAGGGCACGCGAGAGGCCGGCGAGCAGCAGGCCCACGAGGATCCCCCCGACCGCGGCCAGGGTCGGGACGGGGACCCGCACGTCCCCCTGCTCCCAGACGGGCGGCTCGATCACCGGCATGCGGAGCGCGTCGAGCCCCCAGAGCGCCCCGAGCCAGCCGAGGCCCACGACGGCGATGACGAGGACGAGCCACTGGAGCACCCCGACGGCGCGCCACCAGACGGGCGTGCGGTCGCTCAGGACGTGCGTCCCGGACACCGCACGGTCGAGCGCGTCGGGCAGCTGGTCGGCCTCGCGTCCCGACTCGCTGCGGCGCCGCGCGGCGACCACCCACTCGTCGGGCAGGGCGTGCGTCGCGGCGTCGGTCCACGTCCGGACGGCGGACCGGACGCGGGCGAGCTCGGCGGGTCCGGGCGGCGGGACTGACGTGCGGACCATGTCGGCGGTGCCCGTCGCGCCGTCGGCGCCCCGCCCGCGGTGGCGACCCCCAGCCGCTCCG
>NZ_JACVQL010000178.1 GCF_019733465.1 Actinotalea ferrariae
CGCCGCGGCGACCTGGGGCGAGCGCGAGGGCGGCCGATCGCTCGCCGTCGCACCCGCGCCCTGGGTGCGCGGCGGCAGCACCGCGGGTCTCGCGCTGCTCGAGGCCCAGCTCGTCGCGTCCGAGCCCGAGGCCGCGTCGGCCACCATGCAGGACCAGCTGCTCTGCCACGTGATCGGCGCACCCGACAAGGAGACGTGGAACCTCGAGCCATGGCGGCCCGACGTCGGTCTCGTCCGCGTGCTCGCCGCGCAGTGCAACCCCGAGTAGCGACCTCCGGCACGGACCCCGGGCAGGCTACGGGCCCCGCCGCGCCGGCCGTGAGCCGCGACGCTCGCGCCCCGTGATGATCACCACCACACTGGGGCGATGGACCTGCCGGTGATGCCGCCCGTCGCCCCGATGCTCGCGAAGTCCGTCGACCAGATCCCGCCCGACCAGCTCTACGAGCCCAAGTGGGACGGGTTCCGCTCGATCGTCTTCCGGGACGGTGACGAGGTGGAGATCGGCAGCCGCAACACCAAGCCCATGACCCGCTACTTCCCCGAGGTGGTCGAGGCGGTGCGCCGCGAGCTCCCCGAGCGGTGCGTGGTCGACGGCGAGATCGTCGTCGCGACGCAGGACGGCACGGGCCTGGACTTCGAGGCGCTGCTCCAGCGCATCCACCCGGCGCAGTCGCGCGTGCGGCTGCTCGCCGAGCAGACGCCCGCCGTCCTCGTCGTCTTCGACCTCCTCGCGCTGGGCGACGAGGACCTCACCACCCGGCCGTTCGCCGAGCGCCGGGCGGCGCTCGAGTCGGCGGTCCCGGGTGGCGGCCCCGGCGTCTACCTCACGCAGGCGACGACGGACCTGGCCGAGGCCCAGCAGTGGTTCTCCCTCTTCGAGGGCGCGGGACTCGACGGCGTCGTCGCCAAGCGGCCCGACCTGCCCTACCAGCCGGACAAGCGCGTCATGGCGAAGATCAAGCACGAGCGGACCGCGGACTGCGTGCTCGCCGGCTACCGCGTGCACAAGGCGGCCGACGACGCCGTCGGCTCGCTGCTGCTCGGCCTGTACGACGACGAGGGGACGCTCGCCTCGGTGGGCGTGACGAGCTCGTTCCCCATGGCGCGCCGCCGCGAGCTCTACGCCGAGCTTGAGGAGCTGGTCACCGACGCGGCCGACCACCCGTGGACGGCGCACGCCCAGGCGGCAGGCACGCGGACGCCGACCGAGGCCGCGGGGAGCCGGTGGAACTCCGGCAAGGACCTGTCCTTCGTGCCCTTGCGGCCGGAGCGTGTCGTCGAGGTGCGGTACGACCACATGGAGGGGCCGCGGTTCCGCCACACGACGCAGTTCGTCCGGTGGCGCCCGGACCGCGAGCCCGAGAGCTGCACCTACGCACAGCTCGAGGTGCCCGTCCGGTTCGCGCTCGCCGACGTGCTCGGCTGAGCCTGCGCCTCGTCGTCAGCTGAGCGTCAGCGTCCCGACGACGGCGCGCAGCTCGGCGAGCCCCTGCTCACCGGCAGGCAGGACGAGCTCCACGACGACGTACGCGCCGTCCTCGGACTGCAGGTGGATCTCCGCCGTGAGGGTCTCGGTGGTCGCGCCGTCGAACGCCGGGCCGGTCGTGAGGTCCACGGCGGCGAGCTCGGCGCCCGGGACCTCGAGCCGGTAGCCCTCCTGACCGGTCATGTCGGACCAGCCCCCGCGCCACGTGCTCTCGCCGACGAGCGCGCTGACCTCGAGGGTCCGGGTGACGACGACCGCGCCGTCGTCGCTGACTGCGAGCGCGTCCTGCGCCGCGAGGGCAGGGCCCGCGGGCCGCGCGTACTTCCGGTGCTCCCAGCCCGCCGACGACGGCACACCGAGGTCGGCCCAGTCCGCGGGCACGGCGAGCTGCAGGCGGCCGACGGACGCGGGCGCCCACCCGTCCGGCACGCCGGCGACGACGCCGTCGAGCGGGGGCAGGTCGGCGACCGTGGCGGGCGCCTGCTCGACGGCATCCGTCGCCGTCGTCGGCTCCTGCGCCTCGCCGAAGGGCAGGCCGGCGCAGCCGGTGAGCGCGCCGAGTGCGGCGAGCGCCGCCCCGACCAGGGCCACTCGCCGGGCGAGCCGCGGGCCGGCGCCCCGGCCGCTCACCTCGCGCCCGCTCGTGCCCGGACCCGTCCGTCCCTGGACCGCACGCATCAGCTTGCCCCCTCTGCCGGCGACCGTCGCCGTTCGTCCATCGGCCTCTCGAGGCCGGACATGAAGCCCCTGATCATGTGGTCTCGGCCACGCGCCCCGCCCGTCGCCGCTCAGACCGGTGGGCGGTACGCCATCGCGGGCGGGCACGCCCCGCCCGCGAGCAGTCCGGCGGCCGCCTCGGCGAGCGCCGCGTACGCCGCGCCCATCGCACCGGGGCCGACGCTGACCCGGCAGACGCCCACCGCCGCGAGGTCCGCGAGCGCGGGCGAGCCCGGCCGCTGGAGCACGCTGAGCCGGCCGTCGAACGCCTCGGCGAACCGGCGCAGCAGGGTCAGGTCCTCCGTGCCGAGCACGAAGACGCAGTCCGCCCCGGACGCGAGCCAGAGCGCGCCGCGCTCGAGGACGTCGTCGGGCGTGCCGCCGTGGAGCAGGGCGTCGCAGCGCGCGTTGACGACCACGGGCACGCCGGCCCCGTCCGCGCCGCGGCGCGCCGCGGCGATCCGCTCCGCCTGCTCGGCCGCGGGGCGCAGACCGCCCGCATGCGGGTGGTCGGCCACCGCGGGGACGGAGTCCTCGAGGTTGCAGCCGACGGCACCCGTCCCGACGAGCAGCTCGACGGTCTCGGCGACGTCGTCGGGCGTGCTGCCGTAGCCGGCCTCGAGGTCGACCGTCACGGGCAGGTCGACCGCCCGGACGACGCGCGACGCCGCCGCGAGCGCCTCACTGCGGCTGAGCCCCTCGCCGTCGGGGACGCCCGCCGCCGCCGAGACGCCCCAGCTCGCGGTCGCGATCGCCGTCGCGCCCGCGTCTGCGACGACGCGCGCGGACGCCGCGTCCCACACGTTGACGAGCACGAGCGGGTCCCCCGGCCGGTGCAGCGACCGCAGGCGCTCGGCGCGCTCCACCTGCCGCTGGTCGGCGGGGGCCGGCGTGATCATGGCCGGGACTGTAGCAACGCGGTCCCGCCGTGGCGGAGGTCGTCCGCGGGCCGCCAGGATGGCGCGATGCCCCTGCCCCCGGACCCCGCGCGCGACCCGGCCCTCGACGCGACCACCGGGCCGGACCGCGGCGCGCGCGTCGCGGACGAGGTCGAGATCCCCCTCGCCGGCGGCAACGTGAGCGCGGGCGTGGTGCGGGTGGGCGCGACGGTGCGCCGCCCGGCCGGGCCGCAGACCCCCGCGGTCCACGCGCTGCTCACGCACCTCCACGACGTCGGCTTCCCGCACGCCCCCCGCAGCCACGGGCTGGACGACCGGGGCCGGCACGTCCTGGACTTCGTCCCCGGCGAGATGGCGCACCCCACCCGGCCCGGCATGCCGCCGCTCGACCCCGCCGCCGTCGGCCGCGTCGCCCGGCTGCTGCACGACGCGCTCGACGGGTGGGAACCGCCCGCCGACGCCGTCTGGGACTGCCCCATCCCGACCGACGGCGCCGACCTCGTCGTGCACAACGACCTCGCCCCGTGGAACCTCGTCGTCGCCCCGGCCGGGCACCTCGTGGTCATCGACTGGGACTCGTGCTCACCCGGCACCCGGACCTGGGACCTCGCCTACCTGGCGCACGCGCTCGTGCCGCTCGAGCCCGGTGCTCCCGACGTCGCCCGGCGGCTCGCCGCGCTCGCCGACGGCTACGGCCTGGACGACGCCGGCCGCGAGCGGCTCGCGGCGACGCTGGCCCCGCGCACGTGGTCGATGCACACGCTGCTCGCCGACGGGCACCGCACGGGCACCCAGCCGTGGTCGCGGCTGTGGGACGAGGGGCACGGCGCGGTCTGGGAGCGCGACGCCCGCTGGGTCGAGCAGCACGAGGCGGACCTGCGCGCGGCGCTCGTCGGCCGCGTGCGCGGGTAGGACCGCGGCGTCAGGCGACGCCGACGCGGGCGCGGTGCTGCTGAGGGCTCACGCCCCGGACGCGCTTGAACGCCGTGCTCAGCGCGAACGGCGTGCTGTAGCCGACCCGACGCGCGACCGAGCCGACCGTCTCGTCCGGCCGCGTGAGCAGGTCCGCCGCGAGCGCGATCCGCCACCCGGTGAGGAACGTCATCGGCGGCTCCCCGACGAGCTCGGTGAACCGCCGCGCGAGCGCCGCGCGCGAGACCCCGGCCGCGACGGCGAGCCGCTCGACCGTCCACGACTCCGCCGGGCTGTGGTGGATCGCGCGCAGGGCGGTGCCGACGACGGGGTCGCCCCAGGCCGCGTACCAGGCCGGAGGTTCGGCGTCGGGCCGGGCGAACCACTGCCGCACGACCGTGATGAGCAGGAGGTCGAGGAGGCGGTCGAGCACCGCCTCCTGGCCGGGCTCGCCGCGCTCGAGCTCGTCCGCGAGCATCGGGACGAGCGCGCCGGCTGCGCCCGACGGCACCACGAGCACGGGCGGCAGCGCCCGGAGCAGGCGGTCGCCGACCTCGCCGGCGAGCTCGTAGGTCCCCACGAGCATCGTCGTGGACCCGTCGGGCCGGTTGCCCCACGTGCGCACGCCGTGGTGCCACGTCCCGGGGAGCTCGACGCCGTCGGGCGTGGTGCAGCGCTGACCCGGGTGGACGACCGCCTGCGGCGGCGTGCCCTCGTGATCGCTCATCGTGTAGGGGTCCGGCCCGCGCAGGACGGCGACCTCGCCCGCGCGCAGGTGCTGGGCCGGCCCGCCCCTGCTGATCACCGAGCTGCCGGACACCTGGGCCACCAGCGTCAGCGGGGCCTGGTCCTGCACGCGGAGCGACCAGGGCGGCTCCATGACGCAGCGGAGCACGAAGGCGCCGCGCGCGCGGGGTCCGTCCAGCAGGCCCGTGACCGCGTCCATCCCGCGACCGTAGACGATCGGACATGCGGACGAGCCGTTCGACGATGGATCGTCTCGCCCACTGGCGCTTGGCTCGGGGCATGACCTCCTACGACACCACCACCCGGACCACGGGCACCGCCCCGCAGATCACCTCAGCCCTCGTGACGGCAGCGACCGGCAAGACCGGCCGCCGCGTCACCGAGCGGCTCGAACGCCTGGGCGTGCGGGTGCGCGCCGGCTCCCGCTCGACCACGCCGTCGTTCGACTGGGACGACCCGACGACGTGGGGCCCGGCGCTCGACGGCGTGGACGCCGCCTACCTCTGCTATGTGCCCGACCTCGCCGTCCCCGGCGCGACGGAGACGGTCACCGCGTTCGTCGACGAGGCCGTCCGTCGCGGCGTCGGCCGGCTCGTCCTCCTCTCGGGACGCGGCGAGCCCGAGGCGCAGCGGGCCGAGCTCGCCGTCCAGCGCCCGGGCCTGACCTGGACCGTCGTGCGGTGCGGCTGGTTCGCGCAGAACTTCAGCGAGGGGTTCTTCCTCGACGCCGTGCTCGCCGGGGAGCTCGCCCTGCCCGTGGGCGACGTCCGCGAGCCCTGGGTCGACCTCGACGACGTGGCCGACGTCGTCGTCGCGGCTCTGACCGAGGACGGCCATGCGGGCCGGACCTACGACGTCACCGGCCCGCGCCTGCTCACGTTCGCGGAGACGGTCGCCGAGATCGAGCGCGCGGCGGGGCGTCCGGTCGCGTTCCGCCGCTGCTCGGTCGAGGAGCTCCAGGCCGACCTGCGGCCCTACGGCGACGACCTCGTCGAGCTGATGACCTACCTCGCGACCGAGGTCCTGGACGGGCGCAACGCGCACCTGGGCCACGGCGTCCGCCAGGCGCTCGGTCGGGAGCCGCGCGACGTCGCGGACTACGCCCGCTCCGCCGCGGCGAGCGGCGTCTGGGGCGCACCGGCCGGCGACCGGTCATGAGCACGTCCGCGTACGACGTCGCCCTCCTCGCGACCGCGCTCGCCTGCGCGCTCGTGGGTGGGTTCCTCTACGCGTTCTCGGTCCTCGTGATGCGCGGGCTCGCGGCGCTCCGGCCCGCGGACGGCGCGGCGGCGATGCAGTCGATCAACCGTGCGGTGGGCGTCGCGGTCGTCGCACCCCTGCTCGTGACGGCGGTCGCCTGCGTCGGGCTCGCCGTCGTGGGCGTCGGTCGCGGCGAGCCGTGGGCCGTCGGCGGCGCCGCGCTGTACGTCGTCGGGGCCGTCGGCGTCACGGCGGCGGCGAACGTGCCGCGCAACGAGGCGCTCGCCCAGGTCGACGCGCAGGCGCCGTCGGCCGCGGCCTTCTGGACGCGCTACGTGCGCGAGTGGCTCGCGTGGAACCACGTCCGCACGGTGGCCGCTCTCGCGGCGGGCGCGGCGCTGGTGGTCGCGGCGGTCGTCTGACGCCCGAGGTCGTCGTGGAGCGCGCGCCGTGGTCTGCTGCGGGGGTGGACTCCTTCATGCGTGACGGGCTGCGCTTCGACGTCCGGGACACCCCGGTGGCCGGGGCACCGGGGACGGCGCCGGCCGCGGTGCTGCTGCACGGCTTCCCCCAGGACGCGTCCGCCTACGACGCGGTCGCACCGCGCCTCGCGGCGGTCGGGGTGCGCACGCTCGTCCCCGACCAGCGTGGGTACTCGCCCGGCGCGCGTCCACGAGGCCGCCGTGCGTACGTGGTCACCGAGCTCGTCGCCGACGTCCTCGCGCTCCTCGACGCGGCCGGGCTCGAGCGGGCGCACGTCGTCGGTCACGACTGGGGCGGCTCGGTCGCGTGGGCCTTCGCGGCCCGGCACCCCGGGCGGACGGCGTCCGTCACGGTCCTCTCGACGCCGCACCCGGCGGCCATGGCCGCCGCTCTCCGCCGAGGCGACCAAGCCCGACGCTCGTCGTACATGCTGTGGTTCCAGGTCCCGCGCCTGCCCGAGCTCACCATGCTGCGGCGGGACGCCGCGGGGCTCCGCCGGAGCCTGCGGCGCGCGGGACTCGAGGACGGCGCCGCGGACCGCTACGCCGACCGCCTGCTCGAGCCCGGAGCGCTCACGTCGGCGCTGGCGTGGTACCGCGCGATCCCGTTCTCCCGCGGGTCGGGCGGCGGCCGGATCCGGGTGCCGACGACCTACGTGACGGGTCGCCGCGACCCGTTCTTCTCACGGGACGCGGTCGCCGCGACGCCGCGGTACGTCGCCGCGCCGTTCACGCACGTCGAGCTCGACGCGGACCACTGGTTGCCCGAGCACCGCCCCGACGACGTCGCGGCCGCCGTCCTCGCGCACGTGCGCTGACCTCCCCGTCCGCCCGGTCCTGGCACGGGGTCCGACGCCCCGAGGGGGAGATCCGTGCCAGGACCGGGGCGGCTCAGGCCCGACGGTGGCGCCGGCCCACGAGGACTGCGCCGGCTCCCGCCACCAGGAGCGCCGCCGCGATCACGAGCGGGACCAGGAGGTCCGCACCGGTCCGGGCGAGTGCGCCGCGGGCCGCAGTGGTCGTGGACGCCCCGGTGCCGTCGCCCGGGCCGGGTGCAGGCGCCGTGGACGGGCCCGGGGCCGGGCTCGGGG
>NZ_JACVQL010000179.1 GCF_019733465.1 Actinotalea ferrariae
CCTGGCGGTCGCGGCCACCGCGACCGCGGGGCTCACCGCGTGCACGTCGCCGGACCCGACGCCCGACGCCGCTGTCGAGGCGCTCGCGGCCGGGCTCGCGAGCGGGGACCTGGCCGACGTGCCCCTGAACGGGACCGACGTCGACGACGCGTCCGCCCAGCTGACGGCCGCCGTCGGCGGGCTCGCCCCGCTGCGCCCGTCGGTCGAGGTCGGGGATATCACGGTCGACGACGAGGCCGGGACCGCCCGCGCCGTCCTGACGCACACGTGGTCCGTCGACGCGATGCCCGGTGCGGACGGCGGCGCGGGGACGGAGCAACCGGCGGCCGGTGACGAGGCGGCCGACGACGAGGCGGCCGGGGGCGCCCTGGCCCCCGGCGTCACGGGGGAGGCGTGGACGTACACCACGACGGCACGGCTCGAGCTCGTCGAGCGCGAGTGGCTGGTCGACTGGTCGACGTTCCTCATCGCCCCCGACCTGCGCGAGACCGAGGCGCTGAGCCTGCGCCGCGACACACCGGCCGAGCGCGCGAGCATCCTCGGGTCGTCCGGCGACGAGGTGCTGGTCGAGCCGCGGGAGGTGGTGCGGCTCGGCTTCGACAAGACGCGGCTCGACCCGTCCGAGCACCAGGCGGCGGCCGAGGCGATGGCGACCGTGCTGGGGCTGGACCCCGCCGAGTTCGCGGGACGCGTGGCGGCCGCGGGCGAGAAGGCCTTCGTCGAGGGCCTCGTCGTGCGGACGGCGGCGCCGGTCGTGTCGCTCGAGGACTTCGGCGCGCTCCCGGGGGCCAACGCGGTGCCGGACGTGCTGCCGCTCGCGCCGTCCCGCCGCTTCGCGCGCGAGGTGCTCGGCACGGCCGGGCCGGCGACGGCCGAGATCATCGAGGCGTCCGGCGGCGCCGTCCTCGCGGGCGACACGGTCGGGCTCTCCGGCCTCCAGCGCCAGTACGACGCGCAGCTCCGCGGCCTGCCGGGCGTCTCCGTGCTGGCCACGGCGTCCGACACCGAGCAGGAGCGCGTGCTGTTCCAGCGCGAGCCGGTGCCCGGCGAGCCGCTCGTCACCACGATCGCGAGCCCCTTCCAGGAGGCGGCGGAGTCCGCCCTGACCGACGTCACGGTCGCGAGCTCGATCGTCGCGCTGCGGCCGTCCACGGGTGCCGTCGTCGCCGTCGCCAACGGCGCGGGCAACGCGGGCTGGTCGGGCGCGACCCTCGGCACCTACGCGCCCGGGTCGGTCTTCAAGGTGGTCAGCGCGCTCGCCCTGCTGCGCACCGGGCTGACGCCGGACAGCGTGGTCGAGTGCAGCGACGGGATCACGGTCGAGGGCCGGACCTTCGACAACGTGCCGGGCTACCCCAGGTCCGCGCTCGGTCAGGTGAGCCTGCGCACCGCGTTCGCCAACTCGTGCAACGCGACGTTCATCGGCCTCCGCGACCAGGCGCCGCCCGACGCGCTCGCCGCGGCGGCCGCGTCGCTCGGCCTCGGTGTCGAGCGCGACCTCGGCTTCCCCGCGTTCCTCGGCGCCGTCCCGCAGGACTCGACGGGCACCGACCACGCGGCGTCGATGATCGGCCAGGGGCGCGTGCAGGCGTCGCCGCTCGCGATGGCGACCGTCGCCGCCTCCGTGGCCGCCGGGCGGACCGTGACGCCGTGGCTCGTGGGCGCCGAGCCGCCGCCCGCCGCGGAGGCCGACCCGTTGACACCCGAGGAGGCGGCTGCCCTGCGCGACCTCATGCGCGCCGTCGTGACCGAGGGCGGCGGCTCCGCCCTCGCGGGGCTCCCCGGCGGTGACGTCATCGCCAAGACGGGGACGGCGCAGTTCGAGTCGGCCGACGGCCTCCGCAACCACGCGTGGATGGTCGCGGTGCAGGGCGACCTCGCGGTCGCGGTGTTCGTCGAGGACGGCGAGTCCGGCGCCGCGACGGCGGGCCCGCTGCTCGCTGACTTCCTCACGCTCGCGCCCGAGTAGGCCGGCCGTCCCGGCGCGGTCGCGACCAGCGGTCCGTCAGCGTCCCCTGAGGCGGTCGATGTCGCGGCGCTCACGCTTGGTCGGGCGGCCCGCGCCGCGGTCCCGGACCGGCACGGCCACGAGCTCCGAGCGCGGCGGCGGGGGCGGCGTGCGGTCCACCATGACGGCCGGCAGCAGACCGGCGCCGACCCGCTTCTCCACCGCGAGCCGCACCTCGACGATGCGCTCGACGCCGTCCGCCCGGACCCGGATCTCGTCCCCCGGTCGCACGGTGGTCGCGGGCTTCGCGCGGTCGCCGTTGACGCGCACATGTCCGGCCCGGCACGCCGCGGCCGCGAGCGCGCGCGTCCGGAACAGGCGGGCCGCCCACGTCCAGCGGTCGACCCGCGTGCTGGGCGGGGCGGGCGGCATGCGGGAGCCGGCCGGCACAGCCGGGACAGGACCGTCCGCGACCGCGGCGTCCCCGACCGGCGCGTCCCCGACCGGCGCGTCCCCGACCGGCGCGTCCTCCTCGGACATCGTCGACCTCCTCGAGACGCACGCGTGGGCGGTGGCCACCCGGCCACCGCCCACGCTAGTCATGCCCGCCCGCCGAGCGGCGCCGGCGGCTCAGCGCACGAGGCCGAACCCACCGGTCCACGGGATCGTGCCGCCGGCCGCGAGCGTCAGCTGGAGGAAGCCGAGCGCCTCGAGCTCACGGGCACGCGACAGCGCGCCCGCGTCGACCGCCTCGAGCCCGCCTCCCCGCACGACGTCGGCGAGCAGCGCCTTGGCGTCAGCGTCGTCACCCGCGATGAGCACCGTCGTCGGCGACCCGCCGATCGACCGGCTCGCGAGGGTCGCCGCGAAGGTCGTGTTGAACGCCTTGAGCACGCGCGCGCCGGGCGCCTGGGCCTGGATCTGGGCCGCGGCCGAGGTGTCCGCAGGGACGACGAGCGAGTCGAACGTGCTGAAGTCGAGCGGGTTGGTCGGGTCGACGACGACCTTGCCCGCGAGCGCGTCGCCGTAGGCCGCGAGCACGTCGGCGACCGCCGGGTACGGCACCGCGAGGACGACGACCTCCCCCGTGAGGGGCTCACCGATCGTGGCGGGCGTCGCGCCGGAGGCCTGCGCCGCCTCCTGCGTCTTCGCGGCGTCGCGGGCGATCAGCTGCACCTGGTGGCCGCCCGCCGCGGCGATGCCGGCGACCGCCTGACCGATGTTCCCTGCGCCGATGATGGAGATCGAGGTCATGGTCCGCTCCTGACTGACGAATGGTTGAAGCAACAACTTCAACGTAGCGCTACAGTTGTTGTCATGTCAACCATTCGCCCGCACGCCGGCCCGGGGGAACGATGAGCGACGGGACACGCTGGCTCAGCCGTGACGAGCTCGTCGCCTGGATGCGCCTGCAGGCCGTGATCGAGCTGCTCCCCGGTGCGCTGGACGCGCAGCTGCGCCGCGACTCGGACCTGACGCACTACGAGTACCTGCTGCTCGCGATGCTCTCCGAGGCGCCCGACCGGGTGCTGCGCATGTCGCACCTCGCGTCGGCGACGAACGCGACCCTCCCCCGCCTGTCGCACGTCGTGACGCGCCTCGAGCGCGACGGCTACGTGCGGCGCGAGCCCGACCCGGCCGACCGCCGGGCCACCCTCGCGCGGCTCACGGAGGAGGGCTGGGACAAGGTCGTCGCGAGCGCACCCGGCCACGTGCACGAGGTGCGGCGGCTCGTCGTCGACGCGCTGACGCCCGAGCAGGTCACCGAGCTCTCCACGATCATGCTCACGCTCGTGCGCGTCCTCGACCCGGCGAACCGGCTGTACCACCTCGACGACTGAGCCCTTGCCGCCCGGTCGGCCCGCGAACCCGTCGGGCCGGCGACGAGGGCGGCGGCTCAGCGCCGGCGGTGCGCGCGGTAGTACTCGATGAGGGCTCGCGTGGACGGGTCCTGCGCGGCGAGCGCCTCGGCGTCCCCGGCGACCGCAGGCGTGATCTGGTTGGCGAGCACCTTGCCGAGCTCGACCCCCCACTGGTCGAACGAGTCGATCCCCCACACCACGCCCTGCACGAAGGTGATGTGCTCGTAGAGCGCGATGAGCTGGCCGAGCACCGACGGCGTGAGCGCGGGCGCCATGATCGACGTCGTCGGCCGGTTCCCGTCGAACACGCGGGCCGGGACGATCTCCTCGGCCGTCCCCTCCGCGCGGACCTCGTCGGCCGTCTTGCCGAACGCGAGCGCCTTCGTCTGGGCGAAGAAGTTCGCGAGGAACAGCTCGTGCACGTCGACGTCGCCCGCGTCGGCGTCGCGCAGCGGGTGCGCCGGCGTCGCGACCGCGATGAAGTCGGCCGGGACGACGCGCGTGCCCTGGTGGATCAGCTGGTAGAACGCGTGCTGCCCGTTGGTGCCGGGCTCGCCCCAGAAGACCTCGCCGGTCTGCGTCGTGACGGGCGACCCGTCCCAGCGCACGCTCTTGCCGTTGGACTCCATCGTCAGCTGCTGCAGGTAGGCCGGGAACCGGTGCAGGTGCTGCGCGTAGGGCAGCACGGCGTGCGTGTGCGCGTCGAGCAGGTTGACGTACCAGACGTTGAGCAGCCCCATGAGGACCGGCACGTTGCGCTCGAACGGGACCGTGCGCAGGTGCTCGTCGACCGCGTGGAACCCGGCGAGGAAGTCACGGAAGGCGTCAGGCCCGATCGCGACGGCGAGCGACGTCCCGATCGCCGAGTCGACCGAGTAGCGGCCGCCGACCCAGTCCCAGAAGCCGAACGCGTTCTCGGGGTCGATGCCGAACGCCGCGACCTTGTCGAGCGCCGTCGAGACGGCGACGAAGTGCTTGGCGACGGCGTCCGAGCGCGCGTCGTCGGAGTCCTCGATCGCACCCGCCGCGGCGAGCTCGCGCCACAGCCAGGCGCGCGCGAGCCGCGCGTTCGTCAGCGTCTCCAGCGTGCCGAAGGTCTTGGACGCCACGACGAACAGCGTCGTCGCCGGGTCGAGCCCTGCGAGCGTCTCGGCGACGTCGGTCGGGTCGATGTTGGACACGAACCGGAGCTCGACGCCCTCGGCGACGTAGGGCTTGAGCGCCTCGTACGCCATGACCGGCCCGAGGTCCGAGCCGCCGATGCCGATGTTGACCACCGTGCGGATGCGCTCGCCCGTGACGCCGGTCCACTCCCCCGACCGGACCCGGTCGGCGAACGCGAAGACCTTCTCGAGCTCGCCCTGCACGTCGGCGTCGACGTCCTGCCCGTCGACCACGAGCCGCGGCTCGGCGCCCGGCGGCCGGCGCAGCGCGGTGTGCAGCACCGCCCGGTCCTCGGTCACGTTGATGTGCTCGCCGGCGAGCATCGCCTCGAGCCGCGCGGCGAGCCCGACCTCCTCAGCGAGCCGCACGAGCAGGACGAGCGTCTCGTCCGTGACGAGGTTCTTCGAGAGGTCGACGTGCAGGTCCCCGACCTCGAACGACAGCCGCTGGGCGCGCTCCGGGTCCGCGGCGAACCACGCGCGGAGGTCGGGCGTCGTCGCGTCCCGGTGTGCGACCAGCTCGGCCCAGGCGCTCGTCGTCGTGGGGTCGATGGGTGCCGTGGTCACGCGCGTCCTCCTGCAGGTCGGTGTCAGGTCCACCGTAGTGACGGTCGAGCGGCCCGGACACCGGACCTCCGTCGCAGGCGCGACCGACGCGCGGGACGGGCAGGGGCTGCCTACCGTGGGCGCGTGAGCGGTGACGTCCGGATCGGCATCTCGGGGTGGCGGTACGCCCCGTGGCGCGGCGTGTTCTACCCGCCGAAGCTGCCGCAGCGGCTCGAGCTCACCCACGCCGCGAGCCTCATGGGCAGCGTCGAGGTCAACGGCTCGTTCTACGCCCTGCAGCGGCCCGAGAGCTACCGCCAGTGGTACGCCGCGACGCCGCCCGGCTTCGCCTTCGCGGTCAAGGGCGGCCGGTTCATCACGCACATGGTCAAGCTGCGCAACGCCGAGCAGCCCCTCGCGAACTTCTTCGCGTCGGGCGTCCTCGCGCTCGAGGACAAGCTCGGGCCGGTGCTGTGGCAGCTCCCGCCGATGCTGGGCTACGACGCCGCACGGCTCGCGGCCTTCTTCGACCTCCTGCCGCGGACGACGACGGCCGCGGCGGCGCTGGCCCGCGGTCACGACGAGCGGCTCGAGGGCCGCGCGCTCACCGAGACGACGGCCGACCGACCGATCCGGCACGCGCTCGAGGTGCGCCACCCGACGTTCGTCACGCCCGCGTTCGTCGACCTCCTGCGCTCGCACGACGTCGGCCTCGTCGTCGCCGACACGGCCGGGAAGTGGCCGTTCATGCTCGACGTCACGAGCGACCTCGTCTACGTACGGCTCCACGGCGGCGAGGAGCTCTACGTGAGCGGGTACGACGACGCGTCGCTCGCGACGTGGGCCGAGCGCATCGCCGCCTGGGCTGCCGACGGACGCGACGTCGTCGTCTACTTCGACAACGACGTCAAGGTGCACGCACCGTTCGACGCCCTGCGGCTCGCGCAGCTGCTGGGCGTCGGGCCGGGTCGCACCCGGGTCGACCTCGACCTGGACCGCCTCGCCCTCCCTCGGCCGGGGACACCGACCGGTGCGGCGGCCGACCTGGCCGCCCGCGAGACCTGGCCGACGGCGGGCTGATGGCACGCGCGGCGGACGTCGAGCGCCCGGGCGCCGAGCACTGGGTGCCGGCGGACGCCGACGTCGACGCGCTGCGGTCCGCGGTGCACGACTGCCGCGGCTGCGAGCTGTGGCAGCCCGCGACCCAGGCCGTCTTCTCCGACGGCCCGTCGACGGCGCGGCTGCTGCTCGTCGGCGAGCAGCCGGGCGACCAGGAGGACCGTCAGGGAGAGCCCTTCGTCGGGCCGGCCGGCCGCGTGCTCGACGAGGCGCTCGAGGCGGCCGGCATCGCGCACGACGACGTCTACGTCACCAACGCCGTCAAGCACTTCCGGTTCGAGGAGCGCGGCAAGCGACGCCTGCACAAGAAGCCGGGCGCCGTGCACGTCGAGGCGTGCCGCCCGTGGCTGCTCGCCGAGCTCGGCGTCGTGCGGCCGCGCGTCGTCGTCTGCCTGGGCGGGACCGCCGCTCGCGGCGTGCTCGGCCACGACGTCAAGGTCACCGAGGTCCGCGGCACGCTGCTCACGGGCGACGAGGCCGGACCGGCCGCCGACGCGGTGGTCGTGACGACGCACCCGTCCGCGGTGCTGCGCCTGCGCGGCAAGGACGGCTACCGCGAGGCGTTCGACGCCCTGGTCGCCGACCTCCGCACGGCGGCCGCGGCCGCGTGAGGCCGCGGCGGCCGTGCCGCACGGGTCAGCGGTCGCGGCGCAACCGGTACCACTGGGGCGCCGTGGTGCTCATGGGCCATCCGAGACCCGCCGTGGGTGCCGGCTCGACCGAGAGCATCCGCCAGCCGGGGAAGGCCGCCTCGACCTCGGTGCGGGTGACGCCCCCGACGAGCGACCGGAGCCGGGTCGCCTGGAACTCGAGCATCAGCAGGGTCGCGCCGGGACGAGCGAGTGCGCTGACCCCGTCCCCGGTCGCGACGCGCTGCCGGGCGTCGAGGTGCTGGAAGCAGCCGATGTCCAGGACGAGGTCGAACCACCCGAGGTCGAGCGACCCGAGGTCGGTGACGTCCCCCACGACGAACGTCGCGTCGGGGAGACCGAGCTCCCGCGCGGCGTCCACCGCTGCGGGGACGACGTCGACGCCGACGACCTCCCACCCGCGACGGACGAGCTCCTCCGCCTTCTGGCCACGTCCGCACCCGAGGTCCAGCGCACGTCCCGGCGCGCCGTCGGACGGCCGGTCCGCGGTCTCCCGGTCGAGCAGAGCGCCGACGCTCGACGACGCGATCCGGCCGTACGACTCCCAGGGTGTGAACCCCAGGCGGTACGCGAGGCGGTACCCGGTCCGCACCCCTCTCACGGCGACACCTCCGAGCTCGCCCGACGACCGGCGCCGGGTCGGTCCCACTGGACCGCCGGGCGGGCGATCCGTCAAGGGCTGCGTCGCTCGCACGACGCGGGGGCGCGTCAGCGGGCCGTCCAGCCGCCGTCCACGAGCAGCGTGTGGCCGGTGACGAGGCCGGCCGCGGGCGACGCCAGGTAGAGCACCGCGCCTGCGACGTCCATCGGCTCGCCGATGCGGTGCAGTGCGGCGATGCGCTCGACGACGTCGGCCTCGAACGCGGGGTCGGCGAGCGCCGGCGCCGTGCCGTCGGTACGGATGAACGTCGGGGCGACGTTGTTGACCGTGATGCCGTGCTCACCCCACTCGACGGCGAGGCACCGGGTGAGGTGCGCGATCGCGGCCTTGGTCATGCAGTAGACCGTCTCGCCCGGCAGCGCGACCTCGCCCGCCTGCGATCCGATCATGATGATCCGGCCCCCACCGCGCTCGCGCATGACCCGTGCCGCCTCCTGCGCCGCGAAGAACGTGCCGCGCACGTTGAGCGCGAGCGTCGCGTCGAACAGGTCCTCCGTGACGTCGATCGCCATCGAGCCCGGCGCGATCCCCGCGTTGTTGACGAGGATGTCGAGCCCGCCGAGCTCGTCCGCCGTCCGCCGGACGGCGGCGCGGACCTGGTCGACGTCCGCGACGTCCATCGGCAGCCGCAGCGCGCGACGCCCGAGCGCCTCGACCTCGGTCGCGACGCCGCCGTCGGCCTCGACGTCGCGCAGGCCGAGCGCGACGTCGGCACCCGCGTGCGCGAGCGCGAGCGCGATCGCGCGGCCGAGCCCTCGGGCGGCGCCCGTGACGAGGGCGACCTGCCCCTCGACGTCGAAGCGGGGGAAGTCCATGGCGTGCTCCTGTCTGTCCGGTCCGGCCCCGCGATCCTCGCGCAGCGGACGGCGATGCACCTGCCACGGCTCAGCTCGCGCCGCCGTCGGCCGATGAGGCCGGGGACCGGACGGGACGGAGTGACGCATGGACGGCATCGCCGCGATCGGCCAGCGCATGGCCGCGATCCAGCAGACCCTCGCCATGCTCGCGCCCCGCACCGCGACGCCACCCGCGGCACGCGACAGCGCGACGACCGCGGGGCCGTCGTCGTCCGCCGCCTTCGCCGCGACGCTCGCCGACGAGGTCCACCGCTCGGGCGCACTGCCCGACGTGCCCGGCTTCACCGCGGAGCAGGTCGGCAACGCCGCCGCGGTCGCCGAGGCGGGGCGTGGCATGGGCCTGTCGCTGCGCGACCAGGCGATCGGTGTCATGACGGCGATCGGCGAGTCGTCGCTGCGCGTGCTCGACCACGGCGACACGGCCGGACCCGACAGCCGTGGGCTCTTCCAGCAGCGCGACAACGGCGCGTGGGGCACCCTCGCCCAGCGCATGGACCCGACGGCGAGCGCCCAGAGCTTCTTCCGCGCCCTGCAGCGCGTCGAGGGCAGGGACGCGATGGCGCCGACGGCCGTGGCCCACGCGGTGCAGCGCAACGCCGACCCGGACCACTACGCGCGGTACTGGGACGACGCCGTCCGCCTCGTCAGCCGGCTCACGGGTGCGAGCGCCGCCCAGGTCGCCGGCGGCTGACGTCAGCCCCCGAGCCGGCGCACCGCCTCGACCAGCACGTCGTCCCGCTTGACGAACGTGAACCGCACGCGCGGGCGGAGGGCCTCGGCCGTCGGCGAGCCCGTGCGGCAGAACGCCGAGACGGGGACGGCGACGACCCCGACCTCGTGCGCGAGGCGGCGGCACGTCTCGACCCCGTCCTCACCCCAGCGCGCCGCCCCGTCGGCCACGACGAAGTACGTCCCGCGGGGGACGACGACGTCGAAGCCGGCCGCCACCAGGCCGGTGCACAGGAGGTCGCGGCGGCGCGCGAGGGACGTCGCGAGCTCGCGGACGTAGGCCGCCGTGCGGCCGTCCGGGTCGGCGAGCGCGTGCGCGACGGCGGGCTGGAACGGCGCCCCGGAGACGTAGGTGAGGTACTGCTTGACCGTCCGCACGGCGGCGACGAGCCCCGCCGGCCCGGTGACCCAGCCGATCTTCCAGCCCGTGAAGGAGAGCGTCTTCCCCGCCGACGAGATCGTCAGGGTCCGCTCCCGCATGCCGGGCAGCGTCGCGACAGGGACGTGCCGCGCCCCGTCGAACGTGAGGTGCTCGTAGACCTCGTCGGTCACGACGACGGCGTCGTGCTCGCGGGCGAGCCGCGCGACGAGCTCGAGCTCGGCGGGCTCGAGGACCGTGCCCGTCGGGTTGTGGGGCGAGTTGAGCAGCACCAGCCGCGTGCGGGGGCCGAACGCCGCGGCGAGCTCGTCGGGGTCGAGGCGGAAGCCGTCGGGCTCCGCGCGCAGGCCGACCGTGACGTGCGTCGCGCCCGCCATCGCGATCACCGCCGCGTAGGAGTCGTAGTACGGCTCGAGCGTGAGGACCTCGTCCCCCGGGCCGGCGAGCGCGAGGACCGCCGCCGCGAGCGCCTCGGTCGCCCCCGCCGTGACGAGCACCTCGGTGACCGGGTCGAGGCGCAGCCCGTAGTGGCGCTCCTGGTGCGCAGCGACGGCCTCGCGCAGCTCGGGTACGCCCGGCCCCGGCGGGTACTGGTTGCGCCCGGCGCGGATCGCCTCGATCGCCGCCTCGGCGACGTGCGCCGGGCCGTCGACGTCCGGGAAGCCCTGGCCGAGGTTGATCGCGCCGGTCGACTCGGCCAGCGCCGACATCTCGGCGAAGACGGTGGGGCGGACGACGCCGTCCGCCCCCACGAGGCCGGCCGCCCGCGCGACGTCGAGCCAGCGACCTGCGGCTGCTGAGGTCATGTCCCCCAGCCTAGGAGCGGACGCCGGGACCGCCTCGACGGGCCGCGCGACGCCGAGCACGCGACCGCCGGCGGGCGCGCGCCGACTCAGTGCGCGATCGCGGCCTGGTCGGCGGGGACGGCCGGCTCGCCGACGCGTCGCTCGGCGCCCATCTCGACCCAGCCACCGCGGCGGTACGCCGGGGTGCCGACGGCGAGGATGACGAGGGCGACCGTGATGCTCAGGAGCATGACGCCCGTCATGGCGACCGCGTCACCGCCGAGCACGCCGACGAGCGGGCTGACGGCACCCGCGAGGCCCGCCTGGAGGAAGCCGATCGTGGCGGCCGCGGTGCCGGCACGCTCGCCGTGCCGCGACAGCGCGAGGGCCGAGGCGTTGGACATCACGAAGCCGAGCACCGCCGTCGTGAGCCACAGGGCGACCACGAGCCCGACGATCCCGCCGAGGTGCGTCGCCGCCACACCCACGAGGCCGGCCGCGAGCAGCACGGTCACCGGGATCCCGGCGCGCAGGAGGCGCGCGGGCCCGACCCGGTGCACGAGCGCCGCGTTGACCTGCGACCCCGTGACCATGGACGTGCCGCCGATCGCGAAGACGAGGGCGAACTGCGAGGTCGACAGGCCGTACTCCTGCTGGAGCACGAAGGGCGACCCGGCGACGTAGCTCATGATCATCGCCATGCCGAGGCCCGGGATGACAGCGAGCGCCACGAACCGGCGGTCGCGCAGCAGCTGGCCGTAGCCGCGCAGCGACGAGCCGATCCCGTGCGCCGTCCGGCGCTCGGCCGGCAGCGTCTCGGGCAGGAACAGGGCGACGACGACCACGAGGACGGCGGCGAGGAGCGCGAGCGCGACGAACACCGCACGCCAGCCCCACGCGGCCGCGATCGCACTGCCCGCGGTCGGCGCGAGCAGGGGCGCGACGGCGATCACGAGCATGAGGCGGGACATGAGCTTCGCCGCGTCGGCGCCCGTGTAGCGGTCCCGGATGCAGGCCATCGCGACGACGGTCGCGCCGGAGCTGACCAGGCCCTGCAGCACGCGGAGGGTCGCGAGCTGGCCGATCGTCGTGGCGACGACGCACAGCAGCGAGATGACGACGTGGAGGCTCACCCCGACGAGCACGGGCAGGCGGCGGCCGAGGCGGTCCGAGAGCGGACCGACGAGCAGCTGGCCGATGGCGCCGCCGATGAGCATGCCCGTGATCGTGAACTGCGCCGCGGCCTCGGTCGTGAAGAGGTCGGCTGCGACGTCGGGCAACGACGGGAGGTACATGTCCGTGGTCACTGCCGGCAGGAGCGTGAGGAGCCCGATGAGCAGCACGAAGCCCGCCGTACGTTCGCGCGGGGCGGTCACGGGAGCTCTCCGAGGGGTGGGGATCGTCACCGGAAGAGTCTAGGACGAATCGATTCGACCGGCACGTCTTTTCAGCCCCGATCGGACGTGTTCCCCGTCACGCACGCTCGGGCGCATGTGGCTGTCGGAGGGGGCGGGCATGCTGCTCCCATGTGCGGACGCTATGCGGCGTTCCGGGAGGCGCAGGACCTCGCGGACACCTTCGACATCGAGCCCGACGACATCGCCGAGGACGCGGCGCTGCTGCCGCCGTCGTGGAACGTGGCGCCGACGGACGCCGTCCGCGTCGTCGTCGAGCGTGCGCCGAGGGCCGCCGACGGCGAGGACGAGGTGCCCGACGACGTCGTCCGCTCCCTGCGGCTCGCGCGGTGGGGCCTCGTCCCGGGATGGGCCAAGGACCCGTCCGTCGGCTCGCGGATGATCAACGCGCGCGTCGAGTCGCTCGTCGACAAGCCGGCGTTCCGCAAGGCTGCGGCCGCGCGGCGCTGCCTCGTGCCGGCCGAGGGGTACTTCGAGTGGCGCAAGCCGCCGGCGGGATCGCCGGCCAAGACCCCCAAGCAGCCCTTCTGGATCCACGCCGACGACGGCTCGCCGCTCGCCTTCGCGGGGCTCTACGAGTTCTGGCGGGACAGGTCGCTCCCGGACGACGACCCGCACCGCTGGCTCGTGACCATGACGATCATCACCGGCGGCGCCCCGACCGACGACCCCGTGCTCGCCGAGATCCACGACCGCCGGCCCGTGGTGCTCGGCCGCGAGCGATGGGCGGCGTGGCTCGACCCGCACCGGACGGACGCGGCCGAGGCCGTCGACCTGCTGCAGGACCCGGCCCCCCGCCTCGTCGCCACGCCCGTCTCGACGGCGGTGAACTCCGTGCGGACCAACGGCCCGGAGCTCGTCGAGCGGCTGCCGGACGCCGACGACGAGACCCAGCCGGGCTGATCCGCGCACCGCGTGGCTGAGGCGGCGTCGCGCCGGGCGGACCCGGTCGGCGCGGTCGGTTCAGGCGTCGCCGTCGTCCGCGCGGCTCATCCGGACGGGACGCAGCCGGCCGAGGCCGGGCACCTCGCGCTCGTCCTGCGGCGTCAGGACGACGCCCGGTACCGACTGCTCGACCACCGTCGCCGTCGCCTCGTCGAGCAGCACGGTGCCGGGCTCCGCCTGCTCGGTGAGGCGGGCCGCGAGGTTGACCGCCGAGCCGAAGACGTCGCCGAACCGGGACAGCACGCGGCCCCAGACGAGCGCGACGCGCACCGGCGTGGGGCTGTCGACGCCGAACGCGCTCGCCAGCCCGAGCGCCACCTCGGTGCCGAGCCCTGGGTCGTCGGCGACGAACAGGACGGCGTCGCCGATGGTCTTGACGACGCGTCCGCCCGCGGCCGTGACCACGTCACGTGCGCGCGTCTCGAAGGTCTGGACGAACTCGGCGAGCTCGTGCGCACCCAGCGCTGCGGTGCGGGTCGTGAAGGACACGATGTCGGCGAAGCCGACGGCGCGCGCGAGCGGGAGCTGGTCGCCGTCGCCCGTGGTGTGCGCACCGCCGAACTCCTGCGCGAACCGGCCCGCGATCGCCACGACCTGCCGGCGCCAGGCGTGCAGCAGCTGGCGCTCGAGGAGCGGCGCGATCTCGGTCACCCGGTCGAGCACGGCGATGCGGGCGCTCGTGTCGTCGAGCCCGTAGCGGTCGGTCAGGTGCTCCACGAGGGCCTCGACCTGCCAGAGCACGAGCCGGTCGGTGGTGTGGCCGATCGAGCGGACGAGCGAGACGGTCGCGCGCGGCGAGAGCTCGTAGCGGTCGCGGGCCTCGAGCAGCGAGGCGAGGACCTCGACGTCGGACTCGGCGTACTCGACCGCGTCGATCGGGCCGGTCGGCAGGCCGAGGGTGTGCCAGAAGAGCCGCAGGTCCTCGACGTCGGCGTCGAGGCGATCGGCGACCTGGGCGAGCGTCAGCGTCCGCGGGCCGCCCAGCAGCTGCTCCTCGAGCCGGGTGAGCGTCGACGACTCGGCCGGCTCGCGGCCTGGGTCGACGCTCTCGGGTGGCACGTCGTCAGGCTATCGCCGGACCGGCGCGGCCCTGGGGTCCGGAGGTCACCGTGCGTGGCGGGCGCGTCCGGGCGACGCGCCGGTGCCACGCGTCACCGTGACGGGTCGGGCTCGACGCGCAGGTGGTGCACGTCGCCCGCATGGACCTCGTGACGGCGACCGGCGGCGTCCGTGACCACGAGCGCGCCGTCGTCGGCGAGCGCCGTGGCCGTACCGACGACCGCTCGCCCGCCGGGCATCTCGACGCGGACGGCGGTGCCGAGGGTGACGCACACAGCGCTGACCTCCGCCGGGAGGGCCGGGTCCCCGGCGCGCCAGCGGTCGTCGAGCGCGACGAGATGCCGCACGAGGGCGGCCAGCAGCTCCGTCCGGTCGACCTGCGCCCCGACCGTGCGCAGCGAGGCCGCGGTCGGCACGGGCAGGGCGTCCGCGTCTTGCGAGACGTTGATGCCGATGCCCACGACGACCGCGGGCGGGGCGGGCGTCGCGCCGGGGGCGCTGTGGTGGTCGGAGCGGTCGGGGGCGTCGGGGCGGTCGGGGCGGTCGGGGCGGTCGGGGCGGTCGGGGCGGTCGGGGCGGTCGGGGCGGTCGGGCACGATCACCTCGGCGAGGAGACCCGCGACCTTGCGCCACGCACCCCAGCCGGCCTGCTCGGCACCGTCGGGCGCCGGCACGAGCACGTCGTTGGGCCACTTGAGGGCGGCCGGGACCCCGGTGACCTCGCGCACGGCCCGGACCGTCGCGAGCCCGGCGAGGAGCGGGAGCCAGCCGAGCCGGTCCGCCCCGACGGCCGGCCTCAGGAGCACCGAGACGGTGAGGGCAGCGCGCGGCGGCGTCGTCCACGTCCGCCCGGCGCGTCCGCGACCCGCGGCCTGGTGGTCGGCGACGAGCACGGAGCGGTCGGGCCACGCGCCGGGTTCGGTCCGGGCGCCGGCCGCGAGGTCGGTCGACGTCGACTCCGTCCGCTGGACGACGACGACGCGTCCGGCCGCGGGGAGTGCGGCGACGACGGCGGCCGGGTCGAGCGGCGCCGGCGGCCGCGAAGGGGGCGAGGCCGAGGCGGCGGACTCGGTGGGCGACACAGGCACGCGCCCACGCTATCCGGCGGAGGCAGCGCGCTTCGCCGCACCGGTGATGCCGTCGGGCCGTCGAGGCACCACTCGACGTCCGCCTCCAGATCCGTCATCCACAGATTTCGCGCGGACCTCGCCTCGCCCCTGTGGACATTCGTACAGTTGTTCCAACGGCGGACGGGTCGGGCGGGAACGGCGAGGGGTGACGGGTGCTGGCGCAGGCGGTGGAGCAGGTCGAGGAGCTCGATGAGCTCCTCGCGGTCCTGCGCGCCGCGTCCGCCCGGGTCGCCGCCATGCCGCTCCGCGACCTCGACGGCCCACAGGCCGCGGCCGCGCGACGGGTGCTGCGGGTCGTCGGCGACCAGGTCCAGCTCGCGTCGGCGACGCTGCTCGCAGCGGTCGAGCAGGACGGCCGCTGGGCCACCGGCGGGGCGGACCGGACAGCGGCGGGGTGGGCGTCGCGCCGCGAGGGCATCGCCTACGGCGAGGCGAGCCGTGAGCTGCGCGTCGGACGCGCGATCGAGGACCTGCCGGGTGCGCGGGCCGCGATCGTCAGCGGCGAGATCACGCGGGGCCACCTCGACGCCCTCGCCGAGGTCACGACGTCCGAGGCGCGTCGGGCCGCCCTCGCGAGCGGCCTCCCGGACCGCAACGAGGCCTTCCTGCTCGCGCAGGCCAGGCGCCTCGGCGTGGACGAGTTCCGCAAGGTCACCAAGGGCTGGGCGATCGCGGTCGACGGCCCCGCCGCGGAGCGCGACCACACCGACGCGGTGGTGCGCGAGTCGCTGGCGTTCAGCCGGCGCCGGGACGGCCTCGCGGTCACGGGGTTCCTCACGCACGAGAACGGCGAGGTCCTCACGACGGCGGTGCGTGCGGTGGCGGGCGTCCCCGCGAAGGACGACGACCGGTCGATCGAGCAGCGCCAGGCCGCGGCCCTCGCAGGCGTGGCGCGCCTCGTCCTCGACAAGGGCCTCTCGGGGAAGGGCGCGCAGATCCGCCCGCACCTCAGCGTGCACGTGTCCTTCGAGTCGCTCGAGCGCCTCGCCGCCGAGGCCGCAGAGCGCGAGGCCGCGCGAGAGGCCGCGCTCGAGGCCGGCGACTCGCTCGGTGGCTCAAGGAGCGACGGCGTCTCGACGGGCCGACCCGCGGCAGGCGCCGACGCCTCGACCGGCCGGACCGCCGCAGCCGCCGACGCCTCCGTGGCGCTCGTCGCGCCGGCACAGCTCGACTCGGGCGAGCCACTCCCCCGGTCGGTGCTCGAGCGGATCGCCTGCGACAGCGCGGTGACGCGCATCGTCTTCGGACCCGAGGGCCACGTGCTGGACGTCGGACGCGCGGAACGGACCTACACGAAGCAGCTCCGCAGAGCGGTGATCGCGAGGGACAGGAGCTGCCAGTACCCCGGGTGCGCCGCCCCGCCGAACCTCGGCGAGGTGCATCACATCCGGTGGTGGGACCGCGGTGGTCCGACGTCGGTCGCCAACGGGATCCTCCTGTGCTGGTACCACCACGGTGAGGTGCACCGCAGAGATCTCCGGATCGAGGCCGTCAACCACGGCTTCCGCTTCGCGTACCGGGACGGCCGTCCGGTCGCGCCACCGGGCCGTGACGGGCCGGACCCTCACCCGGTGGACGCCGGGGAGCGCGTGGCATGACCAAGCCGACGTCGGTTGTCGGGTTCCGCACAAGCGCGCGCCGCCACGCCGTGGGGACCGGCACTGAGGATGTGCACACCCGACAACTACCCTCGGGGACTGTGACCGACACGACCGCCGCCAAGCTCGACGACCTCGCAGCACGGACCGCGCAGGCGGCCGACGACACGGCGGCCGCCGCCAAGCAGCACCCGCGTGGCAAGAAGACCGCCCGGGAACGCATCGAGGCGCTCCTCGACGAGGGGAGCTTCGTCGAGCTCGACGCCTTCGTCCGCCACCGGTCCACCGCGTTCGGCCTCGAGGCCAAGCGCATCCCTGGCGACGGCGTCGTCACGGGCTACGGCACGGTCGACGGTCGGCAGGTCGCGATCTACAGCCAGGACTTCACCGTCTTCGGCGGCTCCCTGGGCGAGGCGCACGGCCAGAAGATCACCAAGGTCATGGACCTCGCGCTGCGCACGGGCGTCCCCCTCATCGGGATCCTGGACGGGGGCGGTGCGCGCATCCAGGAGGGCGTCGCCGCACTCACCCAGTTCGCCGAGATCTTCCGCCGCAACGTCGCCGCGTCGGGCGTCATCCCGCAGATCTCGCTCATCCTCGGCCCGAGCGCCGGCGGCGCCGTCTACTCCCCCGCCCTCACCGACTTCATCGTCATGGCGGACGGCACGTCGAACATGTTCATCACCGGCCCCGACGTCATCCGGGCGGTCACGGGTGAGGACGTGGGCTTCGAGGAGCTCGGCGGCGGCCACACGCACAACGCGCGCTCGGGCGTCGCCCACTACCTCGGCCACGACGAGGACGACGCGATCGACTACGTCAAGGCGCTCCTCGGCTACCTGCCCTCGAACAACCTCACCGACCCCGTCGTGTGGACGGGCGAGGAGGCGGATCTCGCGGTGACCGACGAGGACCGCGAGCTCGACACCCTCGTCCCCGACTCAGACAACCAGCCGTACGACATGCGGACCGTGGTCGAGCACGTCCTCGACCACGGCGAGCTCCTCGAGGTGCAGGCCCTCTACGCGCCCAACGTGCTCATCGGGTTCGGCCACGTCGAGGGCCGGCCGGTCGGCGTCGTCGCGAACCAGCCGATGCAGATGGCCGGCACGCTCGACATCAACGCGGCCGAGAAGGCCGCACGCTTCGTCCGCACGTGCGACGCCTTCAACATCCCCGTCCTCACCTTCGTCGACGTCCCCGGCTTCCTCCCGGGCACGGACCAGGAGTGGAACGGGATCATCCGCCGCGGCGCGAAGCTGATCTACGCCTACGCCGAGGCCACCGTGCCGCTCGTCACGGTCATCACGCGCAAGGCCTACGGCGGCGCCTACATCGTCATGGGCTCGAAGCAGCTCGGCGCCGACGTCAACCTCGCGTGGCCCACCGCCCAGGTCGCCGTCATGGGAGCGGGCGGCGCCGTGAACATCCTCCAGCGCGGCGCGCTCAAGAAGGTCGCCGACGCCGGCGGCGACGTCGAGGCCGAGCGCGCCCGGCTCACGGGCGAGTACGAGGACGCGCTCATCAACCCCTACGAGGCGGCGGACCGCGGGTACGTCGACGGCGTGATCGCCCCCGCCGAGACGCGCACGCACATCGTCCGCGCGCTGCGTGCACTGCGCACCAAGCGCGCCGGCCTGCCGGCCAAGAAGCACGGGAACATCCCGCTGTGACGCCCGACGTGCGAGTGGTCCGGGGCGAGCCGGACGACGTCGAGCTCGCCGCCCTCGTGGCCGGGCTCGCCGCCTCCGCGAGCGGGCACGCGGAGCGCGACCGCGACCACGACCACGGCGCGACGTCACCCGCCGAGGCGGCCGCCCATCGCTGGCGCGCGGCCGCCGGGCCCACGTCGGGACCGCTCGTCCCCGGTCCGGACGCGTGGCGCTGGAGCGGCTGGCGCTGACCGGTGCTGCTGAGCGCGTGCCCGTGCGGATCGGGTGAGCGGTACGACCTGTGCTGCGGCCGGCTCCACCGGGGCGAGGCACTCGCCGCGACCGCCGAGGAGCTCATGCGCTCGCGCTACGCGGCGTTCGTCCGGCGCGAGTCCGACTACCTCCTCGCGACGTGGCACCCGCGCACCCGACCCGCCGACCTCGACCTCGGCCGCGGGAGCACCGGCTCGGACGCGGGCTCGGGCCCGGGGTCGGCGTCGGGGTCGGGCTCGGGGTCGGGGTGGGGCTCGGGCTCGGGCTCGGGGTCGGGCTCGGGCTCGGGCTCGGGCTCGAGAGAAGGCATCGTCTGGACCGGCCTCTCGATCGTGGCGACCGACGCCGGCGGCACCGACGACGCGACCGGGGTCGTGGAGTTCGTCGCCGGCTTCGACGGCGGCGCCCTGCACGAGCGGAGCCGTTTCGAGCGTCGCGGCGGCCGCTGGTTCTACGTCGACGGCGACGATCTCGGCGACCCGATCTGAACGACCGTCCTCGAGAGCTCCCGCGCGCTGACCGAGTGACGGGCCCGGATCGAGGTGGCTGGCCTTTCGAGGTAGAGGGCCCCGATCGAGGTGGCGGGCCCGGAACGAGGTGGCAGGCCCGGAACGAGGTGGCGGGCCCGGATCGAGGTGGAGGGGCCTTTCGAGGTGGACGCCCACGCACGGACCGTGGCTAGGGTCGGCTCATGACGACCGACCGCACCGCCGAGCACACCGCTCCCGGCTCCCCGGCCCGCCGGGAGCCCACCCCGATCGACGCGATCGCCGACGCCTACGTCGACACGATCGCCCGCCTGAACCCCCTCGCCGCGACCGCGATGGGGCTCACCGGCTACGACCACCTCATGACCGACTTCTCGCCCGCCGGCTGGCAGGCGCAGGCCGACGCCGCGCGCGCCGTGCTGGGCGAGCTCGACCGGGTCGACCCGGTGGACGACGTCGACCGGGTCACCCTCGCGGCCATGCGCGAGCGCATCGGCCTCGAGCTCGAGCTGCACGACGCCGACGAGTGGATCGGCTCGCTCAACAACATCGCCTCCCCGGTCCAGGAGCTCCGCGACATCCTCGACGTCATGCCGACGTCCACCCCCGAGCACTGGGAGAACATCGCCGCCCGGCTGCTGGCGCTCCCCGGGGCCGCCGACGGCGTCGTCGAGTCGCTCCGGCTCGCCGCGTCGCGCGGTCGGGTGGCCGCCGTGCGCCAGGTGCGCGAGTGCGTCGCCCAGGCGGAGGAGCTCGCGGGCGACGGGTCGTTCTTCGACTCGTTCACGACCGGCGCGACCGTCGACGCGGCGCTCGACGACTCGGCCGCGTGCCAGGCGATCCGCCGCGACCTCTCCGAGGGCGCGACGGCCGCCAAGCAGGCCTACGCGCGCATCGCCGCCTTCCTGCGCGACGAGCTCATGGCCCAGGCGCCGGAGGCCGACGCCTTCGGCCGCGAGCGCTACGCCCTCTGGTCGCGCTACTTCCTCGGCGCACGCGTCGACCTCGACGAGACCTACCGCTGGGGCCTCGAGGAGCTCGACCGCGTCATTGCCGAGCAGGAGGCGGTCGCCGCCCAGATCGCGGGCGACGGCGCGACCGTCGAGGACGCCGTGCGGGTGCTCGACGAGGACCCCGCGCGCATCCTGCACGGCAACGACGCGCTCCAGGCCTGGATGCAGGAGACGTCGGACGCCGCGGTCGCCGCGCTCAACGGGGTGCACTTCGACATCCCCGAGCCGGTGCTGCGCCTGGCGTGCCGGATCGCCCCCACGCAGAACGGCGGCATCTACTACACGGGTCCGTCCGACGACTTCACGCGGCCGGGCACCATGTGGTGGTCCGTCCCGCCGGAGGTCACCACCCACACGACGTGGCGCGAGAAGACGACCGTCTACCACGAGGGCGTCCCCGGCCATCACCTGCAGATCGGGCAGGCCGTGTACGAGCGGGCGACGCTCAACAGCTGGCGCCGCCTCGCCTGCTGGGTCAGCGGTCACGGCGAGGGCTGGGCCCTGTACGCCGAGCGGCTCATGGCGGACCTCGGCTTCCTCGACGACCCGGGCGACCGGCTCGGCATGCTCGACGGTCAGCGCATGCGCGCCGCCCGGGTGGTGCTCGACATCGGCGTGCACCTCGGCATGCCGTGCCCCGAGCGCTGGGGCGGCGGCACGTGGGACGCCGACAAGGCCTGGGAGTTCCTCAAGGCCAACGTCAACATGCCCGAGGCGTTCCTGCGGTTCGAGCTCAACCGCTACCTCGGCTGGGGCGGGCAGGCCCCCGCCTACAAGATCGGCCAGCGGCTGTGGGAGACCGCGCGCGACGAGGCGTCGACGGCCGCCCTCGAGCGCGGCGAGCAGCCCGACCTGCGCTCGTTCCACGCGCGGGCGCTCGCGCTCGGGTCGGTGGGCCTCGACGTCCTGCGCGAGGCGCTCGCCTGACGCACGGCGCCGACGACGCCGAACCGATGACGCAGGACCCTGACGGCGAGAGCGAGGGAGGCACCGCGGCTACCCTGCCGCGGTGACCTCCCTCGTCCTCGCCTCCGCCTCCCCCGCCCGCCGCGCCCTGCTCCGCTCGGCGGGGCTCGAGCCCGTCGTCCAGGTCTCCGACGTCGACGAGGAGGCCGTGCTCGCCGCCGCGGGCGCGGCCGGTCAGGCGCCCGACCCGGCCGACGCCGTCCTACTCCTCGCCCATGCCAAGGCGCAGGACGTGGCCGCCCGCGACCTCGCAGACCTGCCGGGCCTGCCGGACGCCGACGACGCGCTCGTCGTCGGCTGCGACTCGATGCTCGAGCTCGACGGCGAGGCCTACGGCAAGCCCGCCGACGCGGCGGACGCCGTCGCGCGCTGGCGCCGCATGCGCGGTCGCAGCGGTGTGCTGCACACGGGCCACTGGCTCGTGGACCTGCGCCCCGTCGAGGACGGCGGCAGCGGCGGGACGGTCGGGGGCGTGTCCTCGACGGTCGTGCACTTCGCCGACCTCGCCGACGACGAGATCGCCGCGTACGTCGCCACCGGTGAGCCGCTCGCCGTCGCGGGTGCCTTCACGGTCGACGGGCTCGGCGGGCCGTTCGTCACCCGCATCGAGGGCGACCACCACGGCGTCGTCGGGCTGAGCCTGCCGCTGCTGCGCGAGCTGCTCGCCGAGGTCGGCGTCCCGCTGCACACCCTGTGGCGTCGCTGATCCCCACAAACCGCGGCGGAGCCGGGTTGCCGATCCGTACAACGCTCCGGGGCGCGCGGGCCGGTGAGTGAACGGCGGGGGCGCGTGACGTTACGGTGAGCCGTGCCCGGAATCCACAAGGTCCTCATCGCCAACCGAGGCGAGATCGCCGTCCGCATCGCCCGGGCCTGCGCCGACGCCGGCATCGCGAGCGTCGCGGTCTACGCGGACCAGGACCGGGAGGCGCTCCACGTCGCCGTCGCCGGTGAGGCGTTCGCGCTGGGCGGTGCGCGCGCCGCGGAGACCTACCTCGACATCGCCAAGCTCCTCGACGTCGCGCGCCGGTCGGGCGCCGACGCGGTCCACCCCGGGTACGGGTTCCTCGCCGAGAACGCCGCGTTCGCGCAGGCCGTCATCGACGCGGGCCTCACCTGGATCGGCCCGCCGCCCGCGGCCATCGACGCGCTGGGCGACAAGGTCAGCGCCCGGCACATCGCGCAGCGCGCGGGCGCGCCGCTCGTCGCGGGGACGCGCGACCCGGTGACGGGCGCCGAGGAGGTCCAGGCGTTCGCCGACGAGCACGGCCTGCCCATCGCCATCAAGGCCGCGTTCGGCGGTGGCGGCCGCGGCCTCAAGGTCGCGCGCGAGGCCGACGAGATCGTCGAGCTGTACGAGTCGGCCGTGCGCGAGGCGACCGCGGCGTTCGGCCGCGGCGAGTGCTTCGTCGAGCGCTACCTCGACTCGCCGCGTCACGTCGAGACCCAGTGCCTGGCCGACGAGCACGGCACCGTCGTGGTCGTCTCGACGCGGGACTGCTCGCTCCAGCGCCGGCACCAGAAGCTCGTCGAGGAGGCCCCCGCGCCCTTCCTCACCGACGAGCAGGAGACGCTGCTGCGCGAGGCGTCGATCGCGATCCTGCGCGAGGCCGGCTACGTCGGCGCGGGCACGTGCGAGTTTCTCGTCGCACGCGACGGGACGGTGTCCTTCCTCGAGGTGAACACCCGGCTGCAGGTCGAGCACCCCGTGACCGAGGAGGTCACGGGCATCGACCTGGTGCGCGAGCAGCTGCGCATCGCGGCGGGCGAGCCACTCGGCTACGACACCGTGCCCGTGCGCGGCCACTCGATCGAGTTCCGGATCAACGGGGAGGACCCGGCGGCGGGCTTCCTGCCCTCCCCCGGCCGCATCACGCGCCTGCGCTTCCCGGGCGGCCCCGGTGTGCGCGTCGACAGCGGCGTGGTCGAGGGCGACACGGTCTCGGGCGCGTTCGACTCGATGATCGCCAAGCTGATCGTGACCGGCGCGACGCGCACCCAGGCCGTCGAGCGCGCGCGGCGCGCGCTTGCGGAGCTCGAGGTCGTGGGCATCCCGACGGTCGTGCCGTTCCACCGCGCGGTCCTCGACGCCCCGGCGTTCGTGCCGGCGAGCGCGGACGAGCCCTTCGGCGTGCACACGCGGTGGATCGAGACGGATTTCGCGGAGACGGTCGCCGCGCTCGGCACCGGCGGTTCTGCCGTCCCGGCCGCGGCGCCGGCCGAGGCGGAGGAGCCGCGCACCGAGCGCGTCGTCGTCGAGGTGGGCGGCAAGCGGATCGAGGTCGTGCTGCCCGCGGGGCTGGGGCTCGCCTCGGGCCGCGGGCGGGCCGCGTCGGGTCGGCCCCGGCG
>NZ_JACVQL010000018.1 GCF_019733465.1 Actinotalea ferrariae
AGGTCAATGACACAAGTAGCCGATGACCGTGCAGCTGTTGGGCGCGGAGCGGCACCATGTCGACATGACGATGCCCGACGACCAGCCGCTCGGTGACGCGCCCTTCAGCATCGACTTCTTCGACGTCGTGCTCGTGCGCCCTGGCAGCATCGACCGCGACATCAGTGGTCGGGGGACGGTGCTCGGGCGGGCGCGTGGAGACGACAGCGAGGAGTTCTACGCCGTCTATCTCGACGACTTGGGCGAGACCTTGATGATTGCGCGATCCGATCTAGAGCCCACCGGCGAACGCCACGGACGCGAGGAGTTCTACGACGGACTCGCATCCGTGTGAACGACGGTGGCGAATCGCTCTAAGCAGTACACGGTCATGCCGCTGTCCGCGCGGTTGTGCCATGGGCGGTCTCGCTGGACACCTACGCCGCGGGCGCGCGAGTCACGTCGTAGGGGTCCCAGTCGAGCTGCCAGAAGGCTTGGAGCCCGTGTGCACGGATGAACTCTCGCTCGCTGGAGTACACCGGGTACAGGCCCTGCACGTGGGGCGGGTGGTCGTCTCCGACGTCGATCGTCGCACTGTCCCGATCCAGCACTGCCGGCGCGAACACTACGAAGCCGTCCATGGCGCTCTCGGCCGCGACGGGCTCGCCGAAGTTGAGCGTGTCCCCGTACTGGAACGGGCAGCTGCCACGCAGTTGTTCGGCGAGAAACGCCGCGGCCAGCACCCAGGCGGAGTCATCCGACCTCACGCTGATGCACAACTCGGGTCGGCCGTGCTGCCACAACGGGTTCTCGGCGAGCGACAGCCCGTAGGTCAGACCGGTGAAGAGCCCATCGTCGGGCAGGTCCCGGTAGCCGATCGCCGTGACGCTGGGCAGGTCGGAGTGTCGCGACTCCACCGGCCAGAACTGAGGCTCCGCGCCGCCCGTGAGCACGTCGAGGTGCGCGAGGTAGCGCTCGACGCGGCTGGGTGCCGAGGTCATGCGGCCATCGTGCCGTAACCGAACCGCCCCAGCCGAGCCGCGGCGCGCATCGGGCGCAAGGGGCTGCCGCGATCGCAGCGAAGTCGTCACGGGTTGCAGGAACCCGCTTCGTCGACAGTCCTTCTGCTTCCGACCCACCAGCGACCGCACCGTTATGCCGCTGACCGATCTCTCAACGCGGAAGCTCGCTCGCGCGGTGCAGGGCGTGTGGCACGGCTCACGGCGACCCGTCTCCGTGCCGATAGGGCCAGTGCGCCTTCCAGCCGCGAGTCGGCGGCGGACGCACCCCGCCCGCCTCGCGCTGCGTCGAGGTCACCCGAAGGAGGTTCGCGATGGGTCTGTTCCGACGGTCCGCGGTCGACGCCCTACCCGACGACGCGCTGCCGTTCCTCACCGTCGATGAGGCCGCTGAGGTGCGCCGCTTGGCCGCCGACGCGTTCGCCAGTGCGGGTGTGGAGGTTGTCGTCCACCCGGACCACCTCCAGGATGGGGACGGACGGCAGTTCGGACTGTGGAACGTCGCCGCGGCGTGCAAGGCGGCCGGCCCGCGCCGGCGCTGGCGGCGCGTGGTGCGCGGGCACGTCGCGACACTCGTCGACCTGCCGCCGAACCCGGCGGACCTCCCGGTCGAGGAAGTGCTCGCGGCAGCGGTCCTGCGGGTGCACGCGGTCGACCAGATGCCACCCCCCATGCGCGACAGCCTCACCTACGGAAGGCACGTGGCGGACGGCCTCGTCGAGCTGGTGGTGCACGACTCACCCAAGTCCACGATGGTGCTCCTCGACGAGGACGTCGAGCGCTGCGGAGCCGACGCGCTGCGGGCCGCCGGGCTGGAGCACCTGCTCGCGGAGCCGTTCACGCAAGACGTACTGACGGCGGCCGGTGGCGCACGGATCGACGTGCTCGAAGGGGAGTCCGTCTTCGTCGCCAGCAAGGTTCTCGTGCTGCCCCACGTCCTCGACCGGGTTCACGGCCGACGTCACTTCCCGGACGGTGTCCTCGTCGCACTGCCGGACCGCCATCACCTCCTGCTCCACCCCGTCACGTCGGGCGACGTGGTCCCGGCCCTCCAAGCGATGGCGGGGCTCACCGCGGACGCGTACGCGAAGGCGGCCGGTGGCCTCTCGCCGTCGGTGTACTGGTGGCAGGAGGGCCGGATGACCCGACTCAGCGTCGTAGGACCGGACGGCGTGCGCATCGAGGTCCAGGACGCCTTTGCCGAGGTGCTCGAGCGCCTCGCCGCGACGCGCTAGGCAACCCGACGCCGTTTCGACCCGCTTCGGTGACCGCACGGTCATGCCGCTGACCGCCCTCCGGCGCTGGGCCTCAGCGGGTGAGCGTGGCCAGGCACGTGCTGACGGCCGCCTCGTACTGGCGCCGATCGAAGATGAAGGGCCCGAAGTCGGCGTAGGACCACACCCGGCGGTGCGGCTGAACGAAGTTCGACCACGTCACCGAGTGCGCGGTGAGGGTCACGCTCGCGTCCAGCGGCCAGCACCCAATCTCCCCGCAGTCGCAAGCGAGCAGAGAGACACGCCCTTTGTCGGGCCACTGGCGCTTTTCGATCCCTCGGTAGTAGTCGCAAAGGTCACCGAACCTGAAGTAGGCGGGAACCAGACCGCCGTAGCCGCCAGCAGGTGTGAAGCCTCGTGCGGACTCGTATGCGCCGACCAGGTCGACCAGCGACGAGCCGTCGACGAACGGGACGAGTCCCGTGACCCCCTCGTACTCCTCTGCCGCAAGAGTCAGCTGGTTCACCACGCTGGAGTCTCCCACCGTTCACACCGACGGCGGGACGCCGAACCGTCCGGTCATGCCCCTGACCGCGCTGGAAGGTGAGCAGCGATTGTCATGTCAGACCTCGTTGCAACCCTTGGCTTGGAGCGCGGAGGGAGGTGAGTGCGATGGGGAAGCCATCCAAGGCTGCCATGTCGAAAGCGGGGAGCAAGCTTGCGTCGAGATCGTCCAGCAAGTCGGCGAAGAGCAAGGCGGGTTCCACGCTCGGCAAGGGGTGACCGCGTCAGTCTGAGTCCTCACCGCGCGTGCCCACCGCGCGCGCGGTGAGGACCGCGTGCGGCGAGAGAGCCGCCCAAGAAGTTCCGGTCATGCCGCTGCCCGATGCGCGCGCTCACCGGCCGGCCACCGCGTTACCGTGCGTCATGGCGATCACAGTCATCGCGCCCGCAGACCTCGTGGTCGCCGAGAGCGACGGGATCACGATCCAGCTCGGCGGTGTGCAGCTCGACGCGCAGGGCTGGGACGGCCAGGCTGGGATGAGGGTCCACCTGCACGGCCTTCGGGGCCCTGAGACGATGCGCCGCGATGAGGACTTCCACGCAGCTCGCGAGGCGTGGTGTCGCGACTTCCAGCAGCACGGCCAGGACCTGGCCGTCGACCCACCACAGATGCCCGGCGTCGCAGTGCTCGACCGGGTGCAGGTCGTCGTCAGTGATGACGTCGGGACCGACTACCGACTGCTCGCGGGGCAGGTCGCCGGCGACGGCACTGACTGGGAGGCCTCGTGGGTACACGGCCCTTTCCCACCGGCGCACGCCTCCCGCCTCCACCTGACCTTCACCCTCGACGGCGAGCCGACGGGCAGCGACTGCACCGTCCTTCTCGACTGAGCAACCGCCGGCGTCAGTAGCGACGTGCGCTCGGCCATGCCGCTGACCGGTACGCCGGCGGTCGCCCTGGTCGCTCCGAGGGTCAGACGGCGATGAGCGGACCGGTAGCCGAGGCCCGACTGAGGAGGCGGCCGCCTAGCTGAACTGACCGCAATTGTCGCGAGCCGGAAGCGCGCCAGCCGCTCGGCGCCCCCGTGTCGCTAGCCTCTCCCCGTGACGACGCAGCCAGCCGTGGAGGTCCGCAGCGACGCGCGCGCGTCCCACCGAGTCGCACAGCTCGCGCTCGTCGTCGGCGGACTCACCTGGGTCCCGGCTCGCTGGGCCGTCATGACCACGTGGGACGGAACCTGGCTCGGCGCCGACTACGTCGGGTGGAACCGGCTCATGCTGCTGCCGCTGACGCTGCTCGTCGTCGGCTCGGTGGCGACCGCGCGCCGCGAGGCCGGCCGGCGGCTGAAGGCCGCCTGGGGCGTCATGGCCGCGGGCTTCGTGCTCTCGTGGCTCGGCGTCCTCATCGAGTTCGTCATCGGCGGGGGGCTGCGCGGCGGCCCCGAGTGGCTCGCGATGGCGGGGTGGGGGCTCTACCTGCTGGGGAACCTGCTCACCGGCGTCGGTGCGGCGGTCGCGGCCGTGACGGTCGCCCTCGACCGCAGCCGCCGGGATCGGGTGGCCACCACCGGGGCGCTGGCCCTCGCCGGGCTCAGCATGCTCGCCTGGCTGCCGCTCATGGCGGCCACGCTGAACGAGGCGGGAGTCGTCGACCAGCTCGTCGTCGGTGCCGCCTGGGTGCTCGTCGGGCTGACGACCGCGCGACGGCCGGTGTGACGCCGGCTCGACCTCGCGCTCAGCGTGAGGCCGGGAGGAGGTCGGCGAGGGAGGGTCAGAGCTCGAGCAGCATGCGGGTGTTGCCGAGCGTGTTGGGCTTCACGCGCGCGAGGTCGAGGAACTCCGCGACGCCGTCGTCGTGCGAGCGCAGCAGCTCCGCGTAGACCTCCGCGTCGACCGGCGTGCCGGCGATCGCGCGGAACCCGTGCGCGGCGAAGAAGTCGACCTCGAACGTCAGGCAGAACAGGCGGCGCAGACCCAGGTCGCGGGCCCGCTCGACGAGCGACGCGAGCAGCGCGTGCCCGACGCCACGTCCGCGCCACGCCGGGTGCACTGCGAGCGTGCGGACCTCCGCCAGGTCGGTCCACATGACGTGCAGCGCCCCGCAGCCGATGAGCGCTCCCGTCGCGTCCTGGGCGACCTGGAACTCCTGAACACCCTCGTAGTAGCCGACGAGCTCCTTGGCGAGCAGGATCCGCGCCGCCGCGTACGGCTCGACGAGGTCGCGGATCTCGCGCACGTCGCGCGGCAGCGCAGGCCGGATCACGTAGGGCTGCTCGGGGGCCGTGGTCGGAGGCGCGGTGGAAGGCCCGGAAGAGGGCAGAGGAGCGGCCTCGGAGGAGAGCCCGGCGGCAGGCTCGGAGGTGGCGGACGTCACGCCGTCACGCTAAAGCACGACGCCGCCCGCGGCACCGACGCGCCCACCTGCCGTCACCCGCGGAGGCGCTCCGCGATGCCCGGGTACGACACGACGAGCCCGTCGGCGTCCACGACGATCGTCGCGGCGAAGCCCTCGACGCCGAACTCGACCGCGGCCCCGCCCCCGGGCGACGGGACGGAGGGCCCGTAGTGCTGGACGTCGGCGCGCACGACGAGGTCGGGGACCTCGACCCACGCCGCCGTGAGCCGCGATCGGCCACCGCCCTCGCGCAGCAGGCCGCCGCGCAGCACTGGCATGGTGTTCGTCAGCGGGCACAGCCCGAGGTCGCAGTCGAGCGCGTCGCGCAGGTCGGGCAGGTCGACGTCGACCTCGCGGCCGTCGACCCACCGCCGCGCGGCCCAGGTGCCGCCCTCGTCCCGGCTCAGCTCGAGCCGGCGCGCGCCGTGGTCGCCCAGCGTCGTCACCTCGAGGGACCGGGTCACCCAGCCGGGCCCGGTGTCGAGCCGGTAGGCGGTGGCGTGGTCGGTCGCGCAGCTCGTGCCGTGGGCCGTGAGCCGGTCCGCGCCGAGGACGACGCGCGCGGCGTCGATGCGTTCGGGGTCGGGACCCGCCAGGAGACGAGCCGTGCCCGCTCGGTCATGGCCCGACGGTAGCGGCCGGGCCGCACGCCCCAGCCCACGGGCGTGAGCCGCGAACCCGGACCCGCGACACGTGCACCCGCGCCCGTCGTCAGCCGGCCGGACGGACCGTTGCCCCCGCCGCCCACGCTCGGCTCGTCGACCGGTCCTCGCCGATGCGGAGCAGCGGGATGCGCTCGATCGCGTGCGCGAGACGCCCGAGGCCGCGGCTGACCGCGCGGAGCGCCGGGCGCGTCCGCGCCGGGCCGCGCGTCGCCCCGAGATCGGCCAGGTCGCGGAGACGGTCGACGACGGAGAGCGGCAGCGCGGACACGACGTTGCCGGGTGGGCGCCGTGCGACGACGGGGTGCGCGCGCGTGGGCGCGATCCGACGCACCAGCTCCCAGAGGACGCCGAGCCGCCGCAGCTCGCGCTGGTCGGTGACGGCCTGCAACCGCGGGAAGAGCTCGTCCTCCTCGTCGCGCACGTCCTCGCGGAGCACCTCGGCGAGCCGCTCGAGCAACGGGGCGCGCGCGGCGTCGTCGGGCGCCGTCGCCTCGAGCCGCGTGACGAGCTCGTTGACCTCCTGGTGCTCGCGCTCGACCTGGAGCGTGAGCGCCTCGCCGTCGGCCAGCGCACGCCGCATGAGCGGCCACAGCACCGACTCCTCGGCGAACGCGTGCGGGAAGACCAGCCGGTAGAGCCGGCGCAGGACGTCCTGCTCGTGCTCGGGGCCCGCGCCGTCGAGCTCGTGCAGCAGCCGGTCGAGCGTGACGTGGTCCGACCGCTGCCGGACGAGGACGCTCCAGCGGCCGCCGAGCTCGGCGATGCTCTGACCAGCGATGGACCGCACCATGACTGCCTCCCGGTTCGAGGCGATCCACGCTACGTCCGCCGGCGGGCGCGTGCGGGTGAACGCGCTACCACCGTGATCGCTGACGTGACAGCATCTGCCCGACGATCACGACGACGGGGGCACCATGGGTCAGGTCAGCAGCGTCCACCGCACGGCACCGCCCACGACGAGCGGGGGCCGCGCGACGCCGGTCGGCGCGTCGACCCGCGCCTGGGCGCTCGTGGTGGTGGCCTCGTGCGCCCTGCTCGGCACCGCGCTGCCGTCCGCCGCGGCTCAGGGGACGGCCACGCAGAGCGCGTCCCCGGCCCTGTCGCAGGCGGCGCAGGCCTGGCCGGCCAGCCGGTTCGAGCCGCTTCCCCCGGCTCGTGTCCTCGACACCCGGTCAGGTGTCGGCGCACCGGCGGGACGCCCCGACCGCGGGGCGTCGCTGCCGCTCCAGATGGCCGGGCGCGGCGGCGTGCCGCCGACGGGCGCGACGGCCGTTGCGCTGAACCTCGCCGTGACCGACGCCCCGGGAGCCGGGTACGTCCAGGCGCTCCCGGCCGGGAGCGGCGCCATCGGTGCGTCCGCCAACGTCAACGTCACGGGTCCGGGGCAGACGGTCGCGAACCTGGCGGTCGTGCCGCTGGGCGACGGCGGGGCGATCACCCTGTACGACGTCGCGGGCGGTCACCTCGTCGCCGATGTGCTCGGTTACTTCACGCCCGCGGAGACGTCGAGCGCCGGACGCTACGTGCCCGTGCGGCCCGGTCGTCTGGTCGACACCCGCTCCGGGGCCCGGCCGACCTCCGGCGGCTCGTTCGCGCTCCCGGTGACGGGTCGCGCGGGGATCCCCGCGACCGGCGTGTCCGCGGTCGCCATGACCGTCACCGCCACCGGCAGCACGGGGCCGGGCTTCGTGCAGGTGGTTCCCGCGGGCGGCGCCACCCCGCTCGGGTCCACGTCGAACGTCAACGTCACCGGCCCCGGGCAGACGGTCGCCAACCTCGTCCTGGTCCCCGTCGGGAACGACGGCGCCGTCGTCGTGCACACCGCGACCGCGACCGACGTCGTCGTCGACGTCGCCGGCTACGTCACCGACGGGACGGCCGCACCCTCCGCCGACGGGCTCTTCGTCGGCCTCCCGCCGGCCCGCCTCTCCGACAGCCGCGCGTCCGCGCCGCTCGCACCGGGCACGACGACGTCCGCGCCGCTCGGCAGGGCCGGCCTGCCCGCGACCGGGGTCGCCGCCGTCATGGCCAACGTCGTCGCCGTCGGGACCAGGGGGCCGGGGTTCGTCCAGCTCTTCCCCACCGGCCACGGCACGCCGGGCGCGTCCACCAACGTCAACTTCACCGCACCGGGGCAGACGGTCGCCGCGGCCGCCGTCGTCCAGCTCGGCACGGGTGGGCGGATCGGCACCTACACCACCACGACGACCGACGTCGTCCTCGACGTCTCCGGCTACTTCACGGGCAGCTCGGCGGGTACCCCGGAGCCCCACGCGCTGGCGTCGTTCGGCCAGGGCGTCGAGGGCCAGCTCGGCACCGGCGACCGGCCGACCCACGTCGCCGAGCCCGCCCCGGTGGCCTCCGGGAACGCGTGGACCTCCGTGTCCGCCGGCTACTGGCACTCCGCCGCCGTGCGCGAGGACGGCACGCTCTGGACGTGGGGCGACAACATGTGGGGGCAGCTCGGCGACGGGACGCTCGTCGACCGCCCGGCGCCCGTGCAGGTCGGGACCGACGCGAACTGGGTCGCGGTCGCGGCCGGCGCGTCCCACACGCTCGCCCTCAAGCGCGACGGGTCGCTGTGGGGATGGGGGCTCAACGGTGCCGGCGAGGTCGGCGACGGCTCGACGACGCAGCGCCTCGCACCCGTGGCGGTGGCCCCGGGCCGCACGTGGCACGCCGTGACCGCAGGGATGTCCCTCAGCGCGGCGATCGCCGACGACGGCACCCTCTGGACCTGGGGGAACAACAGCCACGGGCAGCTCGGCGACGGGACGGACCGGCGACGCGCGGTCCCGGGGCGCGTCGGCACCGACCAGACCTGGACGGCCGTGGACGTGGGCACCGACCACGTGGCGGCCCTGCGGGCCGACGGCTCGGTCTGGACCTGGGGGACCAACGTCTGGGGCGAGCTGGGCGACGGCAGCACACCGGGACACGGCGTCGTCTCCCGCGTGCCCGTCCGCGTGGCGTCCGACCAGCGCTTCGTGGGCATCTCGGCCGGCTGGCAGGTGACGTCCGGCGTGACGGCGGACGGTGCGCTGTGGACGTGGGGGCTGGAGAGCCACCGCGGCCGGGAGGTCGCGCACCCCGCTCCCCGACGCCTCGGGACGTCGGACGACTGGGTCACGGTCGCCGAGGGCTGGGAGTGGCACGCCGCCGTCCGCGCCGACGGGACCCTGTGGCAGTGGGGCCGGTGGGCCGACGCCCAGGGCCGCGAGCTGTGGCGGAGCGAGCCCGAGCAGGTCGGGGCCGCGGTCTCCTGGTCGGCCGTCTCCTCGAGCTACCGGCACGGCGTGATGCTCCACGACTGACTCCACCGAGCCCCTGAGCCCCTCGAGGGCCAGGAGCCCGATCTTGGAGCACGGGGAGGGTCGAGGAGGGTCGAGGACGAGGCTCAGCCCTCGACGAGTGCCTCGGCCGTGAGCTCGTCGACGACGAGGTCGGTCACGACGCCGGCGGCGAGCGCCGCCCGCAGCGGCACCACCTTGTTGTCGCCGGCGACGGCGCACACGCGCCGGGGGATGCGGTGCAGCTCGACCGGCGTCGGCCCGGTCGCACGCGCGTTGAGCGCGACGTCCTCGTAGCTGCCGTCGGCGCGCAGGAAGACGGTGCAGACGTCGCCGACGACGCCCTCGTCGTGCAGCAGCGCGACGTCCTCGGCGTCGAGGTAGCCCGCCGAGTAGACGTGGCTCGGCAGGCCGCCGCCGACGGCGCCCACGCCGAAGAGCGCGATGTCGGCCCGGCGCTGCACGTCGAGCACGCGCCGCACGGACCGCTCGCGCCACATCGCCGCCTTGGTCTCCGGGTAGTCGAAGAAGGCCGGCACGGGGAAGTGGTGCACGGTCGCGTCGAACGCCGCGCCGAAGCCGGTGATGAGGTCGCTCGCGTACTCGATCCCGCTCGTGCGGGTGTTCGCGGCGCCGTTGAGCTGCACGACGGCGCTCCCCCGCGTCGCCTTGGGCGTGAGCCGCCGGCCGACGGCCGCGAGCGTCGTGCCCCAGGCGATGCCGAGCACCATGTCGGAGTCGAACCACGTGCCGATGAGCTTCGCCGTCGTGATCGCGACCTGGTCGAGCCGCTCGATCTCCGTCGCCGAGTCGGCGACCGGCGTGACGTAGGCCTCGATGCCGTACCGGCGCGCGATCGTCTGGCGCAGGCCCGGCGCGCGCGTGCGACCGGGCCGCAGGGTGATCTCGACCAGGCCCGTCTCGCGCGCCCGCTTGATGAGGCGTGAGACGGTCGACCGCGACGTCCCGAGGTGCCGGGCGATGACCTCCATCTTGAGGTCCTGCAGGTAGTACATCGAGGCCGCCTTCAGCACGTCCTCGCGGACGTCCTCGCCGACGTCGCCCTCGTCACGATCGATCACGGGACACCTCCTCGGGCCACCGGTGGCACAGCGGCACGCACCGCTACGGGCGCGGTACGGGCAGGCCCGACCTCAGTCTGCACGTTCGTGCACCGGGGTTGCGCGTTCGTTCGCGCATCGCAAGCATAGGGCTGTCGCGCGGCCGACACCCTGCCACCGGGACGAGATCCGTCCCCCGAGGCGGCCGCACGTGCGAGATCCGCATCCGGGACGTCCCGGAGCAGAGGAGGCACCGTGAGGACAGCGGCACTGACGCCCCAGACCCGCGAGGACGCGCTGGACGCGCTCGAACGCTCGGGAGCAGGCGAGGAGCTCGACGTCCTCGTCATCGGCGGCGGCGTCACGGGCGCCGGCATCGCGCTCGACGCCGTGACCCGCGGTCTGCGGGTCGGGCTCGTCGAGGCGCAGGACTGGGCGAGCGGCACGTCGAGCCGCTCGAGCAAGCTCGTGCACGGGGGTCTGCGCTACCTGCAGATGCTCGACTTCCACCTCGTCCACGAGGCCCTCACGGAGCGCGACCTGCTGCTCAAGCGGATCGCCCCCCACCTCGTGCGCCCCGTCTCGTTCCTCTACCCGCTCGAGCACCGCGTCTGGGAGCGCGCGTACGTCGGTGCCGGCGTCGCGCTGTACGACATCCTCGCGAGCGTCGCCCCGGGCAACCGCGCAGCGCCGTGGCACCGCCACGTGACGCGCACCGGCATGGAGCGGCTCTTCCCGGACCTGCGGCACGACGCCGCCGTCGGCGCCGTCCGGTACTGGGACGCGAGCGTCGACGACGCGCGCCTCGTCGCGACGATCGTCCGCACCGCCGCGACCTACGGCGCGCACGCGGCGAGCCGGACCCAGGTCGTCGAGCTCACGCGCCGCGGCACGGGCGTCGTCAACGGCGCCGTCGTGCAGGACCTCGAGACCGGGCGACGCATCACGGTCCACGCCGACCAGGTCATCAACGCGACCGGCGTGTGGACGGAGGAGACCGAGGCGCTCGCGGGCGACGAGGGCGGCCTGCGCGTGCTCGCGTCGAAGGGCATCCACATCGTCGTGCCGCGCGAGCGCATCCGCGGCGACGTCGGCCTGATCCTGCAGACCGAGAAGAGCGTGCTCTTCGTGATCCCGTGGTCCCGGTACTGGGTCATCGGGACCACGGACACGCCGTGGGAGCAGGAGCTCACCCACCCCGTCGCGACGGCGGCGGACATCGACTACGTCATCGACCACGCCAACGCAGTGCTCGCCGACCCCATCTCGCGCGACGACATCATCGGCACGTGGGCCGGCCTGAGGCCGCTGCTCCAGCCGGGCACCAAGGAGGGCACGTCGTCGGCCAAGGTCTCGCGCGAGCACACGGTCGCGTCGCCCACCCCGGGCCTGACCGTCATCGCCGGCGGCAAGCTCACGACGTACCGGGTCATGGCCCGCGACGCCGTCGACTTCGCGCTCGGTGAGCGCGCCACCGCGCTGCCGTCGATCACCGACCGCATCCCGCTCGCCGGCGCCGAGGGGCACGCCGTGCTCCAGCGCCAGGCCAAGCGGATCGCGCGGACCTACGGGTGGACCCGCGCGATGGTCGACCACCTGCTGCACCGCTACGGATCGATGCTGACCGACCTCGTCGAGATGGTCGACGCCGACCCGTCGCTCGGCCGCCCGCTCGAGGGCGCTCCGGCCTACCTGCGCGCCGAGGTCGCGTACGCGGCGAGCCACGAGGGTGTGCTGCACCTCGAGGACGTGATGATCCATCGCACGCGGCTGGTCTACGAGCAGCGCGACCGGGGCCTCGCGGCGATCGAGGAGATCGCCGACCTCGTCGGCGAGCGGCTCGGCTGGTCGGCCGAGCGGCGCGCGGCGGAGATCGAGGCGTACCGCGCTCGGTGCGAGGCCGAGGAGGCGGCGTCGCACGAGCCCGACGACGCCTCGGCCGAGGCGGCGCGGCTCCGGGTGCCGGACGTGACGCCCCTCGTCGAGCTCGCCACACCCGGTCCGGGTCCCGGCCTCAAGCCCGGCTCCCCGGCCGACTCGAAGGGCGCGGCCGGCCCCTACGGCACCTGACCCGCCCCGGCCGGACGTCCCGGCCCCCCAGACACTCCGGGCAACCCCGCCCGGAGCGCACGTGACAACGAAGTCTCGCGAGTGAATCGAGGAAACATGGACGTCACCCTCACCGACATCTTCGTGTCGGAGGTGATCGGAACCGCTCTGCTCCTGCTCCTGGGTGCAGGCGTCGTGGCGAACGTCATCCTGCCGAGGACCAAGGGGTTCAACGGCGGCTGGCTGCTCATCAACTTCGGCTGGGGCCTCGCGGTGTTCGTGGGTGTGTTCGCGGCGTGGAAGTCGGGCGCGCACCTCAACCCCGCAGTGACGCTCGGCCTCGTCGCCAACAACCCCGGTGGTGACTTCGTCGAGGGCGTCCCGATCGACGCGGCGTCGATCGCCACGTACCTGGGCGCGGAGCTCCTGGGCGCCTTCATCGGCGCGATCCTGGCGTGGGCCGCCTACAAGCAGCACTTCGACGAGCCGGCCGACCCGGCCACGAAGCTCGCCGTGTTCTCGACCGGCCCGGCGATCCGCTCCTACGGCTGGAACTTCCTCACCGAGGTCCTGGGCACCTTCGTGCTCGTCTACATCGTCATCCAGTTCGGCAACACGCCGCACGAGATGGGTCCGCTCGCCGTCGCGCTCCTCGTCGTCGGCATCGGCGCCAGCCTCGGTGGCCCCACCGGCTACGCCATCAACCCGGCACGTGACCTCGGCCCCCGTATCGCGCACGCCATCCTGCCCATCCCGGGCAAGGGCTCGAGCGACTGGGGCTACGCGTGGGTGCCGGTCGTCGGCCCGATCGTCGGCGGAGTGCTCGCCGGTCTCCTCGCGGCCGCCGTCGCCTGAGCCGCGGGCGCACCCGCTCCCTCTCATCCACCTGCACGACGACGTGAAGGACAGACATGGCTGACTACATCCTCGCGATCGACCAGGGCACCACGAGCTCCCGGGCGATCGTCTTCGACCACTCCGGCTCCATCGTGGCCACCGGCCAGAAGGAGCACGAGCAGATCTTCCCCAAGCCGGGCTGGGTCGAGCACGACCCGATGGAGATCTGGACGAACGTGCGCGAGGTCGTGGGCCTCGCCCTGACCCGCGCGAACATCACGCACCGCGACGTCGCGGCGGTCGGCATCACGAACCAGCGCGAGACCGCCGTCGTGTGGGACCGCACCACGGGCAAGCCGATCTACAACGCGATCGTCTGGCAGGACACGCGGACCCAGAAGATCTGCGACGAGCTCGCCGCGATGGGCGGCGGGGCCGAGCGGTACAAGGAGAAGGTCGGCCTCCCGCTGGCGACCTACTTCTCGGGCCCGAAGGTCCGCTGGATCCTCGACAACGTCGACGGCGCGCGCGAGAAGGCGGAGCGCGGCGACCTCGCGTTCGGCAACACCGACTCGTGGGTCGTGTGGAACATGACGGGCGGGACCGACGGTGGCGTGCACGTCACGGACGTCACCAACGCGTCGCGCACGATGCTCATGAACATCGACTCGCTCACGTGGAACGAGGAGATCGCCGGGGACATGCAGATCCCGGTGTCGATGCTGCCGGAGATCCGCTCGTCGTCCGAGGTCTACGGCGAGGGTCGCCAGGGCGGGATGGTCCCCGGCGTCCCGATCGCGGGCATCCTGGGCGACCAGCAGGCGGCGACGTTCGGCCAGGCGTGCTTCGAGGTCGGCACGGCCAAGAACACGTACGGCACGGGCAACTTCATGCTGCTCAACACCGGCACGGAGCCGATCCAGTCCAAGAACGGCCTGCTGACGACGGTCTGCTACAAGATCGGCGACAAGCCGCAGGTCTACGCGCTCGAGGGCTCGATCGCGGTCACCGGTTCGCTGGTGCAGTGGCTCCGGGACAACCTCGGCCTCATCAAGGACGCCCCGGAGATCGAGAAGCTGGCCTCGACGGTCGAGGACAACGGCGGCGCGTACTTCGTGCCGGCGTTCTCGGGTCTCTTCGCGCCGTACTGGCGGGGCGACGCGCGCGGCGTGCTCGCGGGCCTGACGCGGTACGTCAACAAGGGCCACATCGCTCGTGCGGCGCTCGAGGCGACGGCGTTCCAGACCCGCGAGGTCCTGGACGCGATGAACGCCGACTCGGGCGTCGACCTCACCGAGCTCAAGGTCGACGGCGGCATGATCGCCAACGAGCTGCTCATGCAGTTCCAGGCGGACATCCTCGGCGTCCCCGTCGTGCGGCCGAAGGTCGCGGAGACGACGGCGCTCGGCGCGGCCTACGCGGCCGGCATCGCCGTCGGCTTCTGGGAGGGCGAGCAGGACGTCATCGACAACTGGGCCGAGGACAAGCGGTGGGAGCCGTCGATGGACGCCGAGGCGCGGGACAAGACGTACCGCAACTGGAAGAAGGCCGTCACGAAGACCTTCGACTGGGTGGACGCCGACACCGAGTAGAGCGTGTGAGGCGTCACCGCGCGGTGTGCGCGGCCGCCTGACCTGACGACACCGGCGGGCACCGGGTCGTCGAGCGGAGGGGCTCGTCCTACGGACGGGCCCCTCCGTCGCGCTCGGCCGAGCAACGACCACTCCGAGATGTGCGGCGCACGTGACGCGCGAGGCGTGTGAGGCCCGTGGTGCGCCCCACGGGTCCCGGGAGCCCCACGGGTCACGTGCGCCGCACGTCTCGGTGCAGCGTCGCGCGCGGGCCGCCGTTCCGTCGGTGCGGGCGATGTGACCGGTGCGGCCGATGGGGCTGCTGACGTGTCGCATCAGCACCAGCGGTCCCAGCGGTCACATCGCCCGCACGGAGCGACCGGGGCAGGATGGGCGCATGCGGGTCACGGTCACGGGTGCGTTCGGCAAGGCGGGGCGAGTCGTGGTCGAGGACCTCGTCGCGCACGGGTACGACGTCGTCGCGACGGACGTCGCCGGGCCCCCGGGCGCGGACGCCGGGCTCGGCGCCGACCTCGTCATCGCGGACCTGACCGACTACGGGCAGGTGGTCGAGGTCCTGGCCGGGTCGGACGCCGTCGTGCACCTCGGCAACATCCCCGCACCCGGCCGCGCCACCGCACCCGAGACGCTGCACCAGAACTCGGCCATGAACGGGAACGTGTTCCTCGCCGCGGCGCGGCTCGGCCTGCGCAAGGTCGTGTGGGCGTCGAGCGAGACGACGCTCGGCCTGCCGTTCGACACGCCGCCGCGGTACCTGCCCGTCGACGAGGACCACTTCCCCCACCCGACGACGACGTACGCGCTGTCCAAGGTGCTCGGCGAGCAGACGGCCGCGCACGTCTCCGCGTGGTCGGGCATCCCGTTCGTCGGCCTGCGGATCTCCAACATCCACCGGCCGCAGGACTACGCCGCGGTTCCGGGCTACTGGGGTGACGCTCGGTCGAGGCGCTGGAACGCGTGGGGCTACGTCGACGTGCGCGACGTCGCCAAGGCCTGCCGGCTGGCGCTCGAGGTCGAGACCACGGGCTCGCAGAACGTGATCGTCGCCGCGGCCGACACGATCATGGACCGGCCGACGGCGGAGCTGGTCGCCGAGGTCTTCCCCGACGTCCCGCTCACCCGCGAGCTCGGAGAGTTCGAGACCCTGCTCGCGATCGACGCCGCCCGCGAGCTCCTCGGCTACGAGCCGACCCACTCCTGGCGCACGGAGCTGCCGACCCAGGAGCCCCCCACCCCCAGCTGACCAGCCCATCCCGAACCCACCCCGGCCGTCGCGAGCGCACCCCGGCCGTCCCGAACCCACCCCAGCCGTCCCGAGCGCACCCCCGGCGAAGTGGAGCGTTGTCGTGGGACACGCCAGCTTCGGTTCAAGTGGTTGTTGCAACGCGGTG
>NZ_JACVQL010000180.1 GCF_019733465.1 Actinotalea ferrariae
ATGGAGTGTCAACCAGCCCTGCAGCAGTCCCGCGCGATGTCGCCGGCACCGCACGGTCATGCCGCTGACCGGGCGCTGATGTGGTCCGCGGCCCGGGCGCCCGACGAAGGAGCGGCGCGGTCGCGGCCGCGTGTGGCACCCGATTGCCACACCCGCCGTCAGCGGTAGCGTCACGGCATGACCGGGGCCCGCGGCGGCGACAAGGCGTGCTGGGAGTTCTCAGATGCTTGGATTCTGGCCGCTATCGGCGACGGCATCCGGCACGACGAATTGAGCGGCCTCGTCGCTGCAGCGGACCACTACAACCACTCCATCCCTACCAAGGACGAGGTAGGCCAGGGCATCGGCCGCCTTGTTGCCTCGGGGCTGGTCACGAGCGCCGGGCGAAGCCTGGAACCCACACCCACCGGTAGGACGCTCCTCCGAGCAGACACCCACGGCGGATACGAATACGTCAGGCAGCTCTTCCTTGCAATGGCGCGTGTCCCGGTGGTCGAGGGCCGATGGGACCTGCCCCCCGGAACTCTCGAGCGCGCCTACCGCAGGTACGCCCATCCCTTCACGTGGTGGCTGCCGCAACGCCGCCGAAGGCAAACCATGCGCGGTCGGCACTGAGTGAGATGCCCTGAACCATCTGGAGCGCACGGTCATGCCGCTGATCGATCGCCCGACCGCGGACCCGTAGGGCTGCTGACCGAGCGGTGGCCTGCGGCCTCCTGTGGTCGCCGCGCCTCGCGTGCGATTGCTGAGCCTCGAGGTGCGAAGTGAGGACCGACTTACTCGGCCGAGCGTCGCCGTGAGGCGAGGCGACGTACCTGGGGAACGAGAAGCGCAATAGCGAGCGGAGCAAACGCCAACGCCCACGCGGGGTGGTTCGGCTTTGCAGCCTCGAGCGCGTCGAGGTCTGCCTGCGCCATCGCCTGTTCCGGGTGGTCAGGCACGAACCGCAGTCTCAGCGGCGGCGCGTACCGGGACCCGGGCGGGATCTGGTCGGCTTCCTCCCACCACTCGTACGGCCCGTCCCCCCACTCCAGACCGTCCCGAGGGACGATCACGTCCTCACCGGCGGCCGTGTCCCCCACGTCCGTCACGTGCTGCAGGTGAGTCGTCACGGACCGCCCATCAGCTAGGAACGTCACCTCAACCTCAGCGACGTACAACCCGCGGCCGGTGTCGATGTGCCGACGGACGTCGCTCGCCACGACGGTCGCACCTCGGTCACTCAGCTCATCAGCGAGCTCAAAGGTCGGGCCCGGAAGCAGGCCAACAACCGCCAACCACGTGCACATGAACACCACGGCCCAGATCGCAGCCTGAGCCACCTGCAGCGAGCTCTCGTACGGAGAGGCACGGACCTGGTCATCCGGCATGACGCCTGCCTCCTCTGTCAGCTCGTCGACATCCTCCAGTTCTCGACCCGCCGCCGTGGGGTGAAGTTCCCGCGAGGCCGTTCACTGGACCATCAATCCGTCCGTGACCGCACGGTCATGCCGCTGACCGGTACGGCCGAGCGCACATCGGCGCGGGAGGTCGGGCGTTGATGTCCGTGGCCCGGCGGCTTGCGCTTGGGCTGCCTAAGTTCGCGCGGCCGTCAGGTCCGCGACGTCACCGGAACGAAGAACGCCCAGGCACCATTCGACAACCCCCCTGCGGCGAAGGTCACGACATGCCCACCGGGCGCGGCTGCATGCCACACATCCAGCGCGTGACGCTGCTCAGGGTGCGACGGATGGGCCACCGTGATCCGCTGAAGTGTCGGCTCCCACCGAGCCGTCCAGGGGTTCAGGCCCACGACGTCGACCGGAGTGCCTTCCCCGACAACCCCGACGAGGCGCCAACCCGGGGTCACGCGGTTCATCGCACACTCTTTTCTCCCGGCCGAGCAGCGAGGCTAGCCCCCTCGAACTGCCGAGACGGCGGGCGTGGCCGCTTGTTGCACGGCCACCGGCGCAGCGGCGGCCCGCACGGTCATGCCGCTGACCGCGCGCGGCGCTCACCGCCGAGGCGGGCAGTGCGGGACCATAGGACGCATGGCTGCGATGTCCCCGAAGTCGCCTTGGGCGGCCGAACTTCCCGACGGGCCACCGATGCGGGTCGAGCTCGCTCGCCTCGTCGATTCGGACGGCGGCCTGGACGACGCCGAGAACGAGTTCTTCGAAGCAGCCAACGATCCTCAGTTCGTTGCACGAGAGACTGATCAACGCCGCTTCCGTAGCCAACTACGCCGACGCCTCCGCCACCTGCAGTCGAAGGCTCACGACCAGGCCGAGCGGTGAGGGCGGGTAGCCGTCGGACCGTCGAGATGCGCGCGGCAGGAACCGGACGTTCAGGCCGCTGACCGGGACGTCGACTCCACACTTCAGGCGGGGCGCACCCTGGCGCGCCGTACACCGACGGGATCGCGCGCAACGCCGTGCGGCAGCCGGAGCGCGACAAGCACGCCCGCCACGGCCACCAGCAGGCGCGCGCCGAGCGCTGCACCGAGGACGCTCGCGACGAGGTGGCTGAGGAGGAAGACATCCGTCGAGACGTAGCGCGCGTACGCGGCGAAGTCGACCGTGCGGTCCGGCTCGTGCGTCACCGAGCCCGCCGCGAGGAGCAGCCCGTACACGGGGAGGAGCCACAGCGCGGCGCGGGCGTACCCGTCGAGCGACCCGTGGACCCGTGGATCGTCGTGTGTCATGAGGACCTCCGGGAAGGCAGCCACGCACCGCGGCGGCGTGGCGGTGGACGCTGCCAGCGTGCTCCCGCTCGCTCGCGCGGCACAAGGCCGTCGTGACGGACGCGGCCCTATGCACGGCCATGCCGCTGACCGGGATGCCGGGATGCCGGGACGCCGGACGCCGGACGCCGGACGCCGGACGAAGTGGATCACCGCCGCTGAAGACTGGCTACGCCGACGCCTCCCAGCCGTCGTATTCGCCGTCGCCCCGTGCGGCCACCGCCTCCATCAGGTCGGTCGCAGTTCGTACGAAGTCCGGCTCCAGGACGACGTCGTGCTGCTCGGCGACGACGCCCCACTGATCGGGGTACTCCGACAGAGGGTCGCGGGCTTGCGCATGCCATCCGGCCGCGACGAGTTCGTCGCGCGCCCTCGCAGCTGCGCCCGACGAAGCGAAGTACAGGTAGTGCAGTACGTGTCGCGGAGCAAGAAGGTCCCCACCCTGCTTCTGGATGGCGTCCAGGAGCATGAGGTCCTTGTACTTCAGCCCAAGTTGCGGTGAACGCTCCTCGGGGTCGATCGGCCGACGGTCGAACCTGGACAACATCGTCCGGAGGGACCAGCCCACGTCACGCTCCTCGTCTCGTGCCCAGAAATAGCCGGAAGCCTCGCACGTTAGCCGACGTCCTCACCGTCGGGACGCGACGGCGCACGATCCGCTCACCACTACCGTGATCGCCATGTCAGGGCGCTACGACCGAAGTGATCTCAACGTCTACGGGGCCGAGGATGACGAGGAGATGGACGCCATCCTCGACGCCCTCGAGCGAGCAAATCAGATACCCGAGCCCCAAGACGCACTGCCGAATCCGACTCTCGATCAGAAGCGCTAGCCAGCGACAACCCTTGGCGGCGCCATCGTGGCTAGCATGCCGTCGTGGTCACATGGACGGCCGTTCAGCGACCCGCCGGGCCCCGAGGCCTCGCCCTGGTCGGCTTGACCGGCGCCCTTCTGTCCGGGATCGGAGACGTGCTCATCCTCGGCCGGCCGAGTTCCGGCCGAGACTTCGACCAAGCCGCCGGCATGGTCCCTCCGCACATCGATGCGGACGACAGATGGCGGTCCCTGTGGAACGGCGCCGCCCTCCCCGCGCGTCGCATCCATGCCGGAACGCTCGCCGGCCATGTGGGGATAGGCCTGCTGCAGTGGCTCGCCCTGCGGGGCATCAGTCGAACGCTCCCCACCGGGCGTGAGCGGCGGATCGCCGAGGCGTCGGCGACCGTGTTCACGGTCGCGGGCGTTCTCACCCATCAGTGCTGCGGCACGGTGATCCTGGCGTACAAGAAGGCGATGGACGAGGCCCTCGGGTCTGAGGACGAGACCCGCCCGTCGCCACGCTCCGCCACTCCGCTGCTGGCGATCAGCACTGCTGCAACGCTCGGCGCGCTCGCCGCCTACAGTGCCAGCCTGACGGTGGCTGAGCTGCGTCGCGGCGAGTCCGCCTCCGGGTGGCAGTCGGTCGTAACGCCGCTTCCGCCGGTGATGGTGACGTTGCTGAACTTCGGCGCCCTTCCCGCTCCGGTCGGCGGGTACGCCCGTCCCGCCTCCATCAGCATCGGCTTGGGGACGTACTTCGCCATCACCGCCGCGTCGAGTCAGCGGCGGGGCGATCCACGCACGGGCAGCACGACAGACACGGCCGAGCGCTCAGCGGGGCGCTGGGAACGCCGCCGACCACCACCTACGGTGACGGCGTGAGCAGCCCCTTCGCGGCAGAGGGAATCTGGCGTCCCCTGCCCTACGACGAGGCGTGGGCGCTGGTGGACGCACACCTCGACTTCAGGCCGGACTTCTACGAACGAGAAACACCGGCGATCGACCTACCCGCTGGCAGCCTCGTCATCGACCTTTCCCCCGTTTTCAGCGTGCCAGGACCACGGTTCGCGGCCGGTCTCGCGGCGGTCAACGCTGCGGCGTTGAGGAACTTCGTCTGGCTGACAGCCGACGAGGAGCTCATCGCACTGGACTGGCAGCACACGCCCTACCGCTACAACCCGGGCGCCCACGCCCTCGCCGGACTCCCAGAATGGCCGGTGCCTGTCTTCCCCGACGGCGACTACTTCATCCACCACGCCCCGCGCCTCGAGTGGGGAACGCTCGGACACCCATGGCAGCAGACCCTGACCCTGTGGGGCGATCCACTCGTCCGCTCACTCGGCAGGGAGCTGCTCACCTGGCTGCCCCGACACCCACAAAGCCTCGCGTAGCGTCACGACCGAGCGCATTTCAAGCGGCCAGAGCCCCCGAACCAAGCGCGAGCTCGGCAGGGCTTTGGCCATCCGGCGACCGCTGCTGGGCGGTTCGCGGCGAAGGTCTAGCGCGGCGGCTCGGAGGAGGTCGCATCCGCGCCCTCGGCTGCGGCCGAGTCCCCGGAGTGCGCAACGCCCACCCCGACAAGCGCGAGGAGCAGGAAGACGGCGAAGGTCGCCTGCTGGAAGGCCAGCAGGTCGAAGGTGCCGGCGGCGACGGCGGTGCCCAGCAGACCGGCACACAGCGCGCCGTTGAACGTCCGGGCAGGCGAGCCCGGTGCGGCACGGCCGGCGCTCCACGCGGCGAGGGCAGCACCGCCGAGGATGAGGATCGCGAGCCCGAGGACGCCGACGAGTCCGTCGCGCACGAGGGTCACGAGCCACTGGTTGTCGAGGATGTTCTCCATCAGCGGCGCGTCGCTCGGCCCGTTGCCCCACCACGGCGCCTGCTCGAAGCGCTCGAAGGCCTCGGGGTAGTCCACGAGGCGGCCGCGGATGCTCAGGTCGTCCTGGGCGCCCGTGATGAGCTCGCGGAACACCCCGATGATCTGCGGCGCCGCGACGACGGCGCCCGCGGCCGCGAACGCGAGCGTGAGGAGCACGGTGAGGCGGTGCACGGGCAGCAGGAAGACGAGCAGGACGAGGACGGTCACGGCGAGCGTCAGCAGGCCCGAGCGCGAGAAGCCGAGCGGGAGCGCGAGCATCACGACCGCGGCGGCGGCGCCGGCGGCACGCCGCGCCCCCACCGAGCCGGCGTGGAGCACGAGGTGCACGAGCAGGGGAAGCAGGACGGCGAGGACGACCGAGTACTCGAGCGGGCTCGACGTCGTGCCGGGGACGCGGTTGAGGCCCAGGCGGTCGACCACACCCATCGGGCTCACCACGGTCGTCATGAACGGCAGCTCGACGATGTCCGCCCACTTGTCGATCACACCGGCGAACTGAAGCCCGCCGACGACGGCGCAGAGCACGGCACCGGCCGCGAGCCAGCCGACGAGGCGGTGCGCATCACGCAGGTCCCGGACCACGACGGCGCCCAGCAGCGTGATGCCGACACCGGACAGCACGATGAGGACGGACCGGTCCATCTGCGCGCTCTGGTCGGCGGAGAGCAGGCGCGTGTTCGCCGTCGTCCACGCGACGATCGCGAAGCCGAGGTACGCGACGGCGACCCACGCGACGGGTCGCGCGCGCAGCCGGGTGTCGGCGCGCAGGAAGCCGGCCAGGACGAGGAACAGCGCGAGGAGGCCGAGCAGCCGCAGCGGGCTGCCGTTGGACCGCAGCGGTCCGACGAGCGCGAGCTCACCCGGCAGCACGAGGTAGACCGCGAACGCCGCCACGAGGACGAGCATGCTGCTCCGCAACCGAGACCCGGGCTGATCCTCCGCCGCCCCGACGAGCGCGACCGGCGCCCGTCCGGACGCCTCAGCGGACGCGGGCGTCTCGACGGTCATCGCACGGTCCTCGGCACGGCCCTACACCTACCACGCCGGGCCTGTGCCGGGGCGGGGTGCCCGCGGACGCGACGGCGCCCGCGCGCTGCCCCGGCGCGGGGCCCGCGTGGCGGCACGTCAGGCGGCGGGCAGGTCGACGGAGTCCCTCGCCGCCACGTCCGCGCGAGCCTCGGCCACCTCGGCGACCACGGACCACAGCCGACGCGCGAAGGCCTCGAGGGAGAACCGTGCGGCGTGCGAGCGCACGAGCGTCCGGTCGTGGTCCGGGAACGAGCTCAGCGTGCTGCGCACGGCGTCCGCCGTGGCTGTCTCGATGAACTCGCCCGAGACGCCCTCCGCGGTGCTGTCGAGGAAGCCGCCCGCACGCAGCACGGCCGACGGCGTGCCGAACGCGTTCGCCTCGAGCGGCGTGAGCCCGAAGTCCTCGCGCGAGACGGAGACCAGCGCCCGCGCGTTGGCGTAGAGCCACCGCAGCTGTGCGTCGCTGACGACGCCGACCGAGCGCACGTGCGGCGCGTCGTGGAACGGCTCGGCCGAGCCCGCGACGACGAGCGGCGAGCCCGTGCCGCGCGTGCCCTCCACGACGGCGTGCGTGTTCTTGTAGCCCCGGCCGCGCGCGATGGTGAGCCAGAAGCCGGGCTCGACGCCGGGCACCGGCTCCTGCTCGCCCTGGGCGTCGATCGAGACCGGGGGGTGCAGCACCTCGGCGTCGATGCCGTACGTCGTGCGCACGCGGCGCGCGACGATGCTCGAGTTCACGAGGTACCGGTCCGCCGAGCGCGCGGCGCGGCGGTCCCACGCGAGGAGCGACGGGCGCACCATGCTCAGCGCGCGCCGTGCGGTCCGGCTGCCGAGGTACTCGTCCGCCTGGTAGAGCCAGCGGGCGGGGTTGTGGCAGTACACGATCTTGCGCACGCTCGCCGGGACGGACATGCCGTGCGCCCAGCCGGTCGAGCTCGCGACCACGACGTCGGCGCCATCCGGCCGCAGGGAGTCCCAGGCGTTGGGCAGCGCCAGCAGGGCGAGCCGCGGGTCCTTGCGGAACGCGGGCACCTTCTGCAGGTGGGACACCCGGACGTCGACGTCCTGGAAGCCGTCGAACGTGGTGTGCGGGTTGTAGACGCTCGTGTACAGCGGCGCCCCCGGGAAGACCTTCGTCATGAGCAGGGCGACGCGCTCCGCGCCGCCACGCTGGGTCAGGTAGTCGTGGGCGAGGGCCAGCTGCATGGACGTACCCCGTTCATCGGTCGGGACGATTCGTCACAGCGCCGTTGCTGGGTGATCCACGACGGTAGCCCATCCGGGTTACCGCGCAGTTAAGAGCTGTCATCGTGGCTGTGACATCGAGCCGGCGGAATGGGGCGGCCACCATGCGAGACGTCCGGCGTCCGCGTTCCAGGTGAAGGACACGACGCCGGACTCGAACACTAGCCCCCGGCGAGCAGCCCGTCCTCTGCCGTCTCAGCGCCCTCGCGCCACCCGACGACGCGGGCCGGGACCCCGACCGCGATGCAGTTCGCCGGCAGGTCCTTGGTCACGACCGACCCCGCGCCCACGATCGCGCCGTCGCCGATCGTCACCCCGGGCAGGACGACGACGCGCGCGCCCAGCCACACGTCTGCGCCCACGACGACGTCGCGCTCGACCTTGTCCTGGTGCATCACGGGGCTGCCGGCGCGCGTGCCGTAGTTGCTCGCGGTGATGAACACCTCGGGCGCGAGGAGGGCGTTGTCACCGAGCGTGATGCGACCGGTCGAGTCCCCTGCCCACAGGGAGCAGCGCTCCCCGACGTGGACCTCACGCCCGAGGACGATGCGGGAGCCGTTGCGCAGGCTGGCCGTGGGCGACATCGCGAGGCCCGGCCCCGCGGTCATCTCCCGGCGCGGGCCGACGTGGGAGTAGGAGTAGGCACGCGCGACCTTGAGCAGGTGCAGCACGAGGGCCGGGTCGAGCACGGACCGGAGAGCCTGGACCAGCGACGGACGGGGCATGGCACACCTCCTGGCGGCGGGGACGTGCGGTCACCGTAGCGGTGGGGCCACGGCGGGACCGCGAGCCGGGGGTTCCGTTGCGGCCTCGACCGGGGTGACCCAGGATCGGGTGGGTGATCACGCGCCGCACGTCTCCGACCGGGGCCGTCGGGCGCCCGACGGCGTCACGGCACCGTCGCGCAGCAGTCCTCGTCGCGACCGTGCTCGCGCTGCTCTGGGGCGCCGGCGGCGCTGCCGGCGCCGGCGGTGCACCGGCGGGCGGGGCCGTGACCGAGCCGCCCGTGCGGCTCGAGGACGAGATCACCGACACCGTCGGCGCGCTCGGCGGGCGGACGGCCGACGTCCGGGCCGCGCTCGACGCGCTCGCGGACGAGACGCCGTACCAGCTCTTCGTCGCGTTCGTGGACAGCTTCGACGGGACGGACCCCTTCGACTGGGCGGCGCAGAGCGCGATCGACTCCGGGCTCGGCGTCAACGACGTGCTGCTCGCGGTCGCCGTCGAGGACCGGCAGTACGCGATCTCGGTCGACGACGCCATCGCGCTGTCGGACCAGCAGCTCGGCGCGATCGACTCCCAGCGGGTCGAGCCGAGCCTGAGCGCGGACGACTGGGCGGGAGCGGCGATCGGCGCGGCGGACGGCCTGCGCGACGCCGCCTCGGGCGGCAGCGGCGGTGCCGCGGGCGCGCCCGGCGGGTTCTCGCTGCTGCCCGTGCTGCTCGTGGGCGGCATCGTGGTGGTCGTCCTGGTCCTCGTCGCGCGGTCGCGACGCAGGGCATCCGCGGGGGCGCCGCGTGGACCGGACGGGCGCCCCGCGACCGGACCCGCCGCGCTGCCGACGGAGGAGCTGAACCGGCAGGCCAGCCGCGCACTCGTCGCGTGCGACGACGCCGTCCGCACGTCGCAGCAGGAGCTCGGCTTCGCGCAGGCGCAGTTCGGCACCGAGGCGACGCGGGTGTTCGGCCAGGTCATCGCGGACGCGAAGGCCGCGATGGGCCGCGCCTTCGCACTGCGCCAGCAGCTCGACGACACGAGCCCCGAGGACGAGCCGCGCCGGCGCGCGATGCTGCTCGAGATCCTGCAGATCTGCGAGGGCGTCGACTCCTCGCTCGACGAGCAGACCGAGGAGTTCGAGCGCCTGCGCGACCTGCAGGCCAACGCGCCGACCGTGCTGGACGAGACAGCACGGCGCGCCGACGAGGTCGGCAGCCGCCTCACCACGGCCCGCGCGACGCTGGACCAGCTCGCCTCCGCCTACGCACCCGAGGCGCTCGGCACCGTGCGTGGCAACGTCGAGCAGGCGGCCGGGCTGCTCGACGGCGCGCGGACCAGCGTGGAGCAGGGACGCGCCGCGCTCGAGACCGACCGCGGCAGCGCGGTCGCGCTCGCCCGGGCAGCGCAGGACGCCGTCGCGCAGGCCGTGACCCTGCTGGACGCCGTCGGCCGTGCCGGTCAGGACCTGGCCGAGGCCGGGGCGCGCATCGACCGCGGGATCGCGTCGCTCGCGGCGGACGTGGCCGACGCCGAGCGGCTCGCGCCCCAGGACCCCACCGTCGTGGCCGCCGCCGCGCGCGCCGAGGAGGCGCTCGCCGCGGCGCGGCAGCGGCGCACGGCGGGCGACC
>NZ_JACVQL010000181.1 GCF_019733465.1 Actinotalea ferrariae
GCCTCGCGCTCCCGACCGGCCGTCCACGTCCGGGCGGCGGCGAGCAGGTCCGTGCCGCCGTCCACGCGCGTCGCGAGACCGCGCAGCGTCGCCGCCTCGTCGGACGCGACCGCCGCGGCACCGACGAAGTGGTCGACCGCCCGCCCGACGGCCGCACCGGCCTCCTCGAGCGCGCGCCCCGTCTCGGCGCGCATCTTCTCGAGCCGCTGCTGCAGCCGGTCGTAGACCTCGGTGCCGAAGACCTTCTGCAGGAGCCCGCGCCGGTCCTCGGGGTTGGCACGGAGGAAGCCGGCGAACTCGCCCTGCGGCAGCACCACGGTCTGGACGAACTGCGTGCGGTCGAGCCCGATCGCACGCTGCAGCTCGAGCCCGGCCTCGTCGAGCCGCGTGGAGACCAGCTCGCCGTCGTCAGGCCGGCCCGGGTCCGCGAGGCGCCACAGCTTGACGGTCGCCTGCTGCGTCGTGGTCCCGGAGCCCCGCTGCTTGGGTCGCTGGTAGGCCGGCGTGCGGCGCACGCGGTACACCCCGGCGCCCGTCTCGAGCACGAGGTCGACGACCGTCTCGTCGCCCGGTGCCGCGTGCGCCGAGCGCAGCCGCTCCTCGGTCGCCTCCTTCGAGGCGACCTTGCCGTAGAGCGCGAAGACGATCGCGTCGATGATCGTCGACTTGCCCGCGCCCGTCGGCCCCTCGAGCAGGAAGATGCCGCTCGCGCCGAGCGAGCCGAAGTCGATGGTGTGCCGGCCCGGGAACGGCCCCAGGGCCTGGAGCGTCAGCGTGTGCAGGTGCATCAGGCGCTCCGCTCCGCCGCGAGCACGTCCTCGTAGGCGCGCAGCAGCACCGCGCGCTCCTCCGCGGACGGCCGCCCGCCCGTGACGTGCTCGACGAACTCCGCCGCGACCTCGAGCGGGTCACGCGCGGCGGTCACGGCCGCGAGCGTCCGGCGCTCCGCCGCGGCGACGGGCCGGTGCTCGACCGCCAGCGCGTGCGGGAAGCGCTCACGCACGCGGGCGTACAGCTCGGTGGGACGTGCGGGGTCGGTGACGACCACGCGGACCCAGTCCGCCACGTGGGCGTCCCCACCGGCACCGAGCAGGTCCTCGAGCGTGCCCGTCACCTCCGCGAGCCGCCGCGGCACCGGTGCGGGCACCAGCTCGACGCCCACCTCGGCGCCCGAGAGGTCGACCAGCACCGAGGCCTTGCGCTGGTGCATCTCGGAGAACGAGTACGCGAGCGGCGAGCCCGAGTACTGGAGCACCGGGGCGCGACCGTCCGCATCCGGCTCGACGCCGATCCGCTGCGGCCCGTGCAGGTGGCCGAGGGCCACGTAGTCGACGCCGCGGAGCACGCCCGCCGGCACGCTGTCGACGCCGCCGACGCGGATGTCCCGCTCGGACGCCGACGCCTCCCCGCCGACCACGAAGGCGTGCGCCATGACGACGCTGCGCGGACGCTCCCCGCCCGCGCGGGCGGCGAGGTCGGCGCGGACGCGCCGCATCGCGGCGGCCGTGACGGCCTCGTGCGAGCGCGGCAGCAGGCCGTCGCCGCCGAGGTCCGGGGCGTCGTCGTCGGCGAGGGTGCGGCGGACGGCGTCGGGGTCGAGGTACGGCAGCGCGTAGACGAGGACGGGGCCGCCCTCGGCGGCCACCTCCACCGGGCGGCCGACGTCGGCCACGCGCGCACGCAGGTGCACGCCGGGCCGCATGAGGGTCGCGCCGAAGCCGAGCCGGATCGCGGAGTCGTGGTTGCCGGGCGTGACGACCACGGCTGCGTGCTCGCTCAGGCGCGCGAGCGCGTCGGCGAGCAGCTGGACGGCCTCGACCGGCGGGATCGCCCGGTCGTACACGTCACCCGACACGACGACCGCACCGACGCCCTCGGCGCGCACGAGCTCGACGAGGTGGTCCAGGTACTCGGCCTGGTGACCGAGCAGGTCCACCCCGTGCAGCGTGCGACCGAGGTGCCAGTCGCTCGTGTGCAGGATCCGCATGACGCGGACGCTAACCCGACCCACCGACACGACCCGGCACCGGCCGGGCGAGTCGCCGGACCCGCCGACCACCTCGGCTCCGCACCCGCATCTCCAGGAGGCACGGGTCGTCGCTCGGCGCCCCCGCGGACAGCTCGGCCTCGCCAGGGGGCGGCGCGCTCAGCCGAGCGCGACCACGAGCACGCCCGAGACCGTCGCGGCGACGACGGTCGACGCTGCGCCGAGCGCCGCCGCGCGGCCGCCCGTCCGCACGAGCCGGCGCAGGTCCACGCCCGCGCCGAGACCCACCATCGCGGCCGTGAGCAGCGCCGTCGTGACCCATGAGGCGACGTCGAGCGCGACGTCGGGCACCACGCCCACCGAGCGCAGCGCGACCGCGGCCAGGAAGCCGACGACGAAGAGCGGCACGAGCGGCGGCCGGCGCGCACGCGGCGGTGCCTCGACGCGGGCGTCCTGCGCCGCACCGGCCCTGT
>NZ_JACVQL010000182.1 GCF_019733465.1 Actinotalea ferrariae
GCCCGCGACCACCCCGCGCCCCGCAGAGGCGCCGGCGACGCGGGCGCCGTCGTCGGACGGCCGCAGCGAGGAGCCGCGTCAGATCCTCGCCAAGCCCCCGGTCCGCAAGCTCGCGCGCGACCTCAACGTCGACCTCGCGACCGTGCGCGCCACGGGCCCCGGCGGCATCGTCACGCGCGAGGACGTGCTCGCGCGCTCGACGGCGAACGAGGTCAAGCCGCTCGCGACGTACGCGGCCGACGACCAGCCGTGGCTCGCGTCGGGCACCGTGACCGACGACGGCCGCGCCACGCGCGTGCCCGTGCGCTCGGTGCGCAAGCGGACCGCCGAGGCGATGGTGTCGAGCGCGTTCACGGCGCCGCACGTGTCGGTGTTCCACACCGTCGACGTCACCAAGACGATGCGGCTCGTCGAGCGCCTGCGCGCCGACCGGGAGTTCGCCGACGTGCGCGTGACGCCCCTGCTCGTCGCGATGAAGGCGCTGCTGCTGGCCGTGCGCCGGCACCCGGAGATCAACGCGTCCTGGGTCGACGAGTCGCAGGAGATCGTCTACAAGCACTACGTCAACCTCGGCATCGCGGCGCAGACCCCGCGCGGGCTGATCGTCCCCAACATCAAGGACGCGCACCGCCTGAGCCTGCACGACCTCGCCCTCGCGCTCGCCGAGCTCACCGCGACGGCGCGGGCCGGGAAGACGCAGCCGGCGGACATGAGCGACGGCACCATCACGATCACGAACGTCGGCGTCTTCGGGATCGACAGCGGCACCCCGATCCTCAACCCGGGGGAGTCCGCGATCCTGGCGTTCGGCGCGATCCGCGAGCAGCCGTGGGTGCACAAGGGCAAGATCAAGGTCCGGCACGTCACGCAGCTGGCGCTGTCGTTCGACCACCGCCTGGTCGACGGCGCGCTCGGCTCGCGCTTCCTGGCCGACGTCGCCGCGGTGCTCGAGGAGCCCGGCCAGGGCCTGGTCTGGGGCTGACGTGCCGCAGGATGCGCACCACTTCTCCTGCTGACCTCCACCGACCGTACGACGGCGACCTCTGGCCGCTTGGTGCCGCGCCCCGCTACTGTCGCGGCAGTCGTGTCCCAGGGGGTGGAGTGAGCGAGTTCGAGGTCGACACCGAGGTGCTGCTGGCGCACGGTTCGCGGTTGTCGATGGTGACCGACGCGGTCGCGCTCGCGCAGGACGCGGCGAACCAGGTCGACCTGCACGACGGCGCCTTCGGGCTCCTCTGCGCGTTCCTCCCCGGCTACGTGAACACGGCCGAGGTCGAGACGGGTCAGGCGATCGGCGCCGCGCGGGACACGCTCGACGCGATGGCCGACGGCGTCGTCGCGATGGCGAACGACTACCGGACGACCGACGACGGCGTCCGGGGCCGCATGGGCTCGATCGCCGGAGCGCTCGGGTGACCACGAACCCGCTGGTCGCCGGCCCGGTCGACACGAGCTCCGCGCTGGGCGGCACGATGCTGCTCGAGTCGCTGTACGACCTCTCGCGGGCGATCGAGTCCGAGGACTGGCTCGCCGCCGGGCTGTCGGGGCTCTCGACCGTGCTGGACACCGCGGCCGCCGTGATGGACCCGCTGGGCCAGCTCATCGCCGCCGGGCTCGGCTGGCTCATGGAGCACGTGGAGCCGCTCAAGGGCTGGCTCAACGACCTCACCGGTGACGCCGGCGCCGTGCTCGGGTTCGCCGGCACCTGGGACAACATCGCGACCCAGATGGGCACTGCGGCGGGCGACCTCGACCACCTCGTCGCGGCCGACCTCGAGGGCATGCGCGGGCAGGGGATCGAGGCCTACGCGCGCTACGCGTCCGACTTCGCCGAGCACATGCGCGCGATCGGCGGCTCCTCGACCGCCGTGGCGAACGGCCTGCGGACGTGCTCGACGATCGTGCAGGTCGTCCACGACCTCGTCCGCGACGCGCTCGCCGAGCTCGTGGGCGCCGCGATCTCCTGGGCCGCGCAGATCGTGTTCACGGTGGGCCTCGGGACGCCGTGGGTGATCTCCCAGGTGGCCACGCGCGTCTCCTCGCTGGTCGCGCGCGTCAGCTCGAAGGTCACGGGTGTCATCACGTCGGCGCGTGCGCTCGGTGAGCTCGTCGACGCGCTCAAGGCCGCCATCCGCAGCCTCGGCGACAACCTCCGCGGTGCCCGCCCCGGCTCGACGCACAGCCCGTCCGGACCCGACGGCCCCACCCCGCCGATGCAGCACACCGGCGGTGCCTACCGGCCCCGACCCGCGTCCGACATCCGCGCGGAGGAGTGGGCCGACCGCACGTACGACGCGTTCCGAGCGGATGCCGACCTGGCCGCGGACATCGCCCGGAACAACCCCGACCTCGACCCGGACGACGTCCGGCGGGCCCTGCGCCACGTCCTCGAGGACGAGCACCTGCTGGGCACGGACTACGGGACGCCGTACCGCGGACGGTTCGACTCGAACCCCGACATGGCGGAGGCGTTCCTCAGGCTCCGATCAGGCGATGCGACGCCCGCGGACCGCCTGCTGATCCGCCACGAGATCGCCGAGTCGGCCTACATGCGCAGCCATCCCGGTGCCTCCTACGCCGAGGCCCACGCTCACGCCAACTCCGTCGCCAACTGGCAGGCGGCCATCGACAGACGTGGAGGACGCTGATGGCGGCGGTCGCCTACGGCAGCAAGGTGCACACCGACGACGCGACGGTCCGCTACACCTTCAGCGTCGACCCCGCCGTCCCCGAGGGCGAGGTCGTCATCCCCGTCGACGACGTGGACGGCTGGCGCGTCGACGGGCGCGAGGACAAGCCCTCGGCCGCCCGGTACGTCGTCATGAAGGCGTACCGCGAGTGGTCGCGGACCGGTGAGTGGCCCGAACGGGTCGCCTTCCAGTCCTGAGCCCGACGTGCTCGACTACCCGACGGCGATCGCGACGACGCGGGACCCGTCAGCGATCCGGAGCGAGCTGAGCACCGCCGTCGTGCGAGCCACGGCCGAGCTCGCCGTCCCGGAGGATGTGCTCTCCGCAGCCGTCTCCGAGCTCACGAGCCCTGTCTCCGCCGAGCTCTACTCCGACCTGCTGGGCATGCCCGCGACCTGCAGGGTGACCTTCCATGTGGACAACAAGGCGACGGGTGACGACACGTACCTCGCCGCATACCCGGCGATGGGGCTTGCGGCGATTCGCCTGGGCGAGGTGCTCGACGCCGAGATGTGCCTCACGTTCCAGCTGGATCGCGTCGTCATGCGGCGGCGTGGGGGCAGTGTGGTGCTGTACGACTGGTTCCGCTGGTGGTCGTCGCCCGAGCTCGCGCCCCGGCTCGCCAGGAACAGCACCATGACGTCGGACGACGGTCGGATCTAGGCGACGGCCGGGGTCGACCGGCCGGACGACGAGGGGAGACCATGGCCGGAGTCGTGTTCCTGCCGGACAGCCGCACCTGGACGTCGTCGTCGTCCGTCTTCTCCTGGATGCTCGACGTCCTCGCCCCGCGCGCTCGTGACCCCGAGCTCGTGAGCGAGCTCCGCACCGTGTCCGACAACAACCTCGGGGCGCTCGACCTGGCGGACATGCCGGCGGCGTGCCTGGCGGAGCTCACGGCGCTCGTCGCGCAGCTCCCAGCCATCGGACGCGAGGAGCTCCCGGACACGCCGGCGCGGCCTGTGATCGTCGAGCAGCTCGTGGAGCTCGCCGAGATGCTGGGGGACGTACCCCCTCGGTGACCCGAGCAGCGGGGCTCACCAGTTCTTGGTGCCGCTACCGCCCTGGTCGCCCTGCTCCTCCTGGCGCTGACGCTCGGCCTCGGCCTGCGCCTCCTCGTTGCGCTCCAGCAGCTCCTGCTGGCGCTTCTCCTCCTCGGACTGGCCCGTCTGGTCCTCGGGCTGCTCGGGCTGCTCCTCGTCCTGCGCCTGCTGCTGCTTGTCCTCGAGGCGCTCCTGGGACTCGGAGTTCTCCTGCTGCTGCTCCTGGTCCTGCCCCTCGGGCTCGCACGCCGCGCGGGCCTCCTGCGCGGCTGCGTAGTCGCGCTCGGCCCACGCCGCGTACTCCTGCGCCTCGACGCGGATCTCCTCGGGCGTCGCGTCCCCCCACGGCACGCCCGGCGGGTACGCCTGGCCCTGGTCGACGTAGCCCTGCGCCTCGTCGGCCCAGTCGTTGCGGGTCTGCGCCTCGGCGAGCTCCTCGTCGCCCAGCAGCTCCATCGCGATGGCGTAGTTGATGAGCACCATGCACTGGATCTCGGGGTCGTCCTGCGGTGCGAGCTCGAGGGCGTCGGTGAGGTAGAAGCTGCCGAGCTGGGCGTCCTCGCCCTTGGTGAACGTCGTGCCCAGGTCGAACGGCGCCTTCCACTGCTCGACCGGGTCCGTGCTCTTGAGCCACGTGAACCCGAGCGCGGCGCTGCCGATCTGCCCGTCCGCGTACTGCCCGCGCGCGACCGCGGCGACCACGTTCATGAGCGCGAGGTGCAGGCCGAGGACGAGGACCGTCAGCCAGACGGGCAGGGTCGCCCACAGGAGCCAGCGGCGGCGGACGCGGCGACGGTGCTCGAGCGGTGTGGTCATGACGCCCTCCGGCGGCGCAGCGGGGCCCACCCGCGGGCGGTCGTCCAGGCCTCGACGCCGAGCAGCGCGGCCACGACGAGCGCGAGGGGCCACGTCACGGCCTGCCACAGCTCGGTGTCGCGCCGCCCGTCGGAGGCGATCTCCTCCGGGTCCAGACCCTCGACGAGGCCCGCGACGTCGTCGGGGCCGGTCCGGTGCACGTAGGGGACGCCGAGCTGCTCGGCCACGGCCTGCAGCGCGGCCTCGTCGATCCTCGAGACGGCCTGCTCGCCGGTCGCGTCGTCGACGATGTACGGGGCCTCGGGGTCGGGCTCGAGCGCGCCGTCGTACGAGCGCATGGGACCGCCCTCGGCCGTGCCGTAGCCCAGCACCGCGCCACCGTCGACGAGGTCGGCGACCGCCTCGTACGACGCCGGCTCGCCGTCGGTGGTCTGCTCGCCGTCGGACAGGAAGAAGACGAGGCGCACGTGACCCGGGTCCCGCTCGGCCGCGCCGACGAGCGCGCGCTGGAGCGGCTCGAGCGGCCGGTCGACGAGCGACCCGGACGAGAAGGCCGTGATCTCCTGGCGCGCGGTCTGCGCCCACGAGCGCACCGCGCGCGCGTCCGTGGTGAGCGGGAGCTGGCGGCTCGCCTGGCTGTCCCACGCGATGATCGAGTACCGAGCGCCCGGGACCGCCGCCACGAGGCCCGGCAGGTCGTGCCGCATGCCGTCCAGCCGCGGCAGGCGCTCGTCGGACCAGTCCTCGGCCGCCATCGAGCCGGTGCGGTCCACGACGAAGAAGACGTCGACGGCGACGCCCAGCTGCTCGTCCGTCGTCGTCGGCACCGACGGCCCGAGCCCGATCGCGGTCACGGCCGCGACCGCGCCGGCCCGCACGAACCAGCTGCGGCGCACGCCGCCACGCGCGTGGAGCGCCTCGCGCACGGCGAAGACCAGCGCCGGCAGCAGCACGAGCAGCAGGATCCACACGGGGATCAGGGGTCGCAGCGTCATCCGCCCACCCGCCGTCGCAGGACGAGCAGCAGCAGCAGCCCGACGACCAGCAGCACGAACCACGGCAGCGGCCGGTCGGTGACGATGCGCTGCGGGTCGGCGTCGAGCGCGACCGCCTGCTCCTCGGTGACGTCGCGGATCACCTCGGCGACGGCGCCGGTGTCCTCGGCGAACCACGACATGCCGCCGGCCTCCTCGATCGCCGTCGTGAACTCCTCGTTCTGCGGCGAGCCGCGGAGCATCTCGTCGCCCCCGTACAGGCCGTAGAGCGTGACGTCGCGCTCGGTGACCACCTCGACGGCCTGGGGCAGCGTGTAGACCGGCTCGCCGTAGGGGTCGTTGTCGGTCGCGAGGATGATCGAGCGGGAGCGGTCGGTCGCCTGCTCGTCGAACAGCAGCGCGCAGCTCGCGAGGCCGTCGCCGATGAGCGACGCCTGCGCGGGCACGCCCTCCGTGCCCGCGACGAACTCGAGCAGCGGGTCCAGGCCCTCCCACGTCAGCGGGTCGAGCGGGTCGAACGCCTCGATGTCGAAGCGCAGCGCCTGCTCCGCGATCTCGAGCTCCTCGAGGACGAGCGCGTAGTCGTCCGTCAGCGGGAAGACCGTGCGCGACGTCGAGTTGAAGACGGACAGGCCGATCCGCTCGCCGTCGAAGCCCTCGACGAGCTTGCGGAACGTCGAGACGATCTCGGAGTCGAACGGCACCATCGACCCGGAGACGTCGAGGCACAGCACGATGTCCCGCGTGCCGAACGTGTCCGTCCGCGTCTCGCGGTCGACGGGCCGTGCGACGAGCGCGGCGGCGCCGACGACGGCGAGCACGAGCGCGCCCGCGGTCGCGCCCCGCAGCACGGTGTACTCGCGCAGCGCACGGCGGACCTCGGGCAGCTCCTCGAGGCCCTCGGTGTGGGCCACCCAGCGCGCCGCCGCCCGGTCCTCACGGCGCGTGCGCCACGCGAAGAACGCCACCGCCGCGACGGCGAGCAGCACCGCGGCGAGCGCCCACGGCCAGACCATGCCCCACTGCGTCGACGTCACCACTGGCTGATCACCCGCCGCGCGCCGGCGATCGCCTGCTCGGTCGAGGCGCCGAGCGCGCCCGACCGCGCGAAGGCGGGCCGGTAGTACGTCTCGATGAGGTTCGCGAGGCGGCGCGTGCCGTCCACCCGGCGCAGGTCGCTCAGCGTCAGGACGCGGGTGTCGACGCCGCGCCGCACCGACCCGAACTCGCGGACCACGGCGCTGAGCTCGAGGTGCAGCGCGCGCGCGTCGAGCTCACCCGCCGCGAAGCGCGCCTCGACCGCGTCGACCTTGGCGAGGTAGACGGGGCGCACGGACGCGTAGGGGTCGTCGTAGGGGCCGAGCCGGCGCTGGGGCGGCGCGGGCGGCGGCGCGTCGTGCTCGGGCCGGCGTCGCGTGTACCGCACTGCCCAGACGACGTACCCGATGGCGAGCGCCACGAGCAGCACGCCCAGGACGGGCACCCACCACGAGTACAGGACCGGGTCGTTGAGCTCATCGACGGGCACGGTGGCTCCTGTCGAGGAGGGAGATGAGCGCGGGCACGACGTCCTCGGTGCTGCCGACGACGACGTCGTGCACCTGGAGCCGGCGCAGCGCCGTCGCGCGTCGCGCCGACCGCTCCGCGCGCGCCGCCGCGACCGCCTGGGCGACGTCGCGCCGCCCCTGCAGCCAGGCGGGCACGGCCCAGCCGTCCGCGACGTCGCGCGTCGCCCCGGGCGCGGGCTGGAACGGGTCGGCGTCGGCGACCGCGATGACGAGCACCTCGTGGTGCAGGCAGACCGTCTTGAGCGCGTCGTGGTGCTCCGGGGCAGGGTTCGCCTCGTCCGTGACGAGCACGACGAGCGAGCGCCGCGTGAGCGCACCGACGCGCGTGAGCAGCCGCCCGACGTCGGACGGCGGTGCTTCCACCTCGAACGCGCGCTCGACCGAGCGCAGCAGGAGCTCGAGGTGGGCCGTGCCGGCGCGCGGCGGCAGCTGCGTCATGCGACCCGAGTCGGCCGCGACGAGCGCCACCCGGTCGCCCCGGTCGCGCGCGAGGTAGGCGACCAGGGTCGCGGCGTCGAGTGCGACGGCGCCCTTCGTCTCGCCGCCCGCGGCCGTCGCGGCCATCGTGCGCCCGGTGTCGATCGCGAGGACGAGGCTCAGGTTGCTCTGCCGGACGAACCGGCGGATGACCGGGATGCCGGCGCGCGCGCTCGACTTCCAGTCGATGTCGCCGACGTCGTCGCCCGGGCTGTAGAGCGACAGGTCGTCGAAGTCCTGGCCGTGGCCCTGGAGGATCGAGCGGTGGCGGCCGTCGAGCAGCCCGGTCGCGCGCTTGACGAGCGGCAGCTCGAGGCGTGAGCGCAGGTGCGCGAACCGGGACGCCGAGCGGCGCGGCGCCGAGGTCGTCGGGGCCCACGGCGCCGTGCCACCGCCCGGGTGCGCCGGTCCTGGACCGGCCCAGGCACGCGGGACCTGCGCC
>NZ_JACVQL010000183.1 GCF_019733465.1 Actinotalea ferrariae
CTGCGGGACCGGCCGCCGGGGCGCTCGCGGGGGTCGTCACCGCCGCCGAGGACGGGGGCGTGACCACCCCCGTCGCGACGCGCCGGCCGCGCGTGCGCCGGGCCGGTGCTGCGGGGGTGGTGCCTTCGGTCGTGTTCTCGTCGGTCACGGGTGCTCCAGACCCGAGGGCTGTCCACACTCGCCGGCCCTCGGGCGGTTCGGTCGTCGCGTGCGCCTCGCGCTGCGCGACGGAAGTCGTCGGGTCGTCACGGCTGGGCGGGCGGCGGCGCCTGCGCCTGCGCGTCCGGAGGACGGCGGCGCACGGCGGGCCGCGGACCGGGGTCCAGCGGGACGTCGTCGGCGGGGGACGGTGTGGCGACCCCCATGCCGCGGTCAGTATCGCACAGGACGTGCCCGCCGCTCCGCGACATGCCACGCATCTCGCCCGTGTCGTGGCGGCTCGCCGGACCGGCCCCGGGCGGGAGGTACCGTGCGAGCAGCCGGCCGTCGAGGAGCACGCATGAGCCCGAGGGGCACCCACCACGAGCACGACCGCCTCGCGGCCGCGGACCTGCTCGACGCGGCGCTCGGCCTGGCCTCCCATCTCGACCTCCCCACCGTGCTGCAGCGGTTCGTCAGCGCGAGCGCGGACCTCACGGGCGCGCGCTACGCGGCGATCAACGTGCTCGACACGCAGGGGCGGTCGACCACCTTCGTCCACACGGGCATCGACGAGCGCATCGCGGCCGTGCTCGGCCGCCCACCGCACGCCATCGGCGTGCTCGGCTCCATCCCGCCGCACGGCACGCTGCGCCTCGACGACCTCACCAAGCACCCGACGTTCAGGGGCTTCCCGCCCCACCACCCGCCGATGGGCTCGTTCCTCGGCGCCGCCGTGCGCGTGCGCGACCGCGTGTTCGGCTACCTCTACCTCTCCGAGAAGCCCGGCGGGTTCACCGACGAGGACGACGAGGCGGTCGTCACCCTCGCGGCGGCCGCCGCCGTCGCGATCCAGAACGCCCAGGTCTACGCGGAGTCCGAGCGCCGCGAGCACTGGCTGCGTGCGGGGCAGGAGATCACGACGATGCTGCTCTCGGGCGCCGAGGAGGAGGACGTGCTCGCGCGGATCGCCTCGTCCTCGCGCGTCGTGGCGGGGGCCGACACGGCGGCGCTCGTGCTCCCCGGCCTGGGCGACGACTGGGTGATGGAGATCGTCGAGGGCGTCGGCGCCGACGAGCTCATCGGCACGGTCATGCCGCCCGACGGTCGCGCGCGCACCGTGCTGGGCGACGGCATCGGCCTCGCCGTCGACTCGCTCGACCGGGCGCGAGCCATGCGGGTCGAGGCCATGCGGCAGTTCGGCCCGGCGCTCTACGCCCCCATGCAGGCCGACGGCCGCGGCGTGGGGGTCCTGGTGCTGCTGCGCCGCAGCGGGTCCCCGCCGTTCGCGCCGAGCGACCTCGCGACCGCCGAGGCGTACGCCGCCCAGGCGGCGCTCGCCCTCGTCCTGGCCGAGGCGCGGCACGCCCAGGACGTGGCGGCGCTCCTGGACGAGCGCGAGCGCATCGCCCGCGACCTGCACGACCTGGCGATCCAGCAGCTCTTCGCGACCGGCATGCAGCTCGAGACGGTGCGCCGGCGCGCGGCCCGCGGGGTCGACCCGGCCGAGCTGACCGGCATCGTCGAGGACGCCCTGGACAACGTGGACTCGACCGTCAAGCAGATCCGCTCGATCGTGCACGCGCTGCGCGACCCGGACGCGAGCGCCCCGCTGGCCGAGCGGCTGCGCCGCGAGGCGTCGCTCGCCCGCACGGGCCTCGGCTTCGCCCCGGGGCTCGTCATCACGGTGGAGGGCCGCGGGCTCGACTCGGCCGAGGCGCACGACGGCGACGCCGGCCAGCTCGACGACCGGACCGGCGACGACCTCGCCGACGACGTCGTCGCGGTCGTGCGCGAGGGGCTGGCGAACGCGGCGCGGCACGCGCGCGCCACGGCCGTGACCGTGCGGGTCGCGCTCGTCGTGGACGGGCCGGCCGGCGACGGCGGCCCGGGTGCCGCGGGCCACGTCGTCGTCGAGGTCGAGGACGACGGCTCCGGCCTCGCGCCCGACCGGGACCGACGCTCGGGCACCGAGAACCTGGCCGCGCGGGCCCGACGCCACGGCGGCTCGTTCAGCCTCGGCACGCCCTCCGGCGGGCGCGGCACGCTGCTGCGCTGGCTGGTGCCCCTGCGGGCCTGACCCGCCCACCCGGACCGCCGCTCGCGCGCCCGCCCGCGGCAGGACCGGTCGGGTCGTGGGTCAGTCGGCCGGCTCGCCGCGCCAGGCGCTCTTCTTGTGCCCGGCCACCCACGCCGCGACCTGGGTGCGGCGCTGCAGCCCCATCTTGGCGAGCAGCGACGTGATGTGGTTCTTCACGGTCTTCTCGGCCACGCCGAGCCGCTCGGCGATCTCGCGGTTCGACATCCCCTCGCCGATGAGGTCGAGCACCTTGCGCTCGCTCGGCGTGAGGTCGGCGGTCGGGTCGTCGTGGTCGGCGCGACGCCGCGTCACGGTGCGCTCGTCGAGCAGCGTGCGGCCCGCGGCGACCGAGCGCACGACGTCGGCGATCTCCGCGCCGCGCACGCTCTTCAGCAGGTACGCCGCCGCGCCGGCCTGGAGCGCGGCCGCGAGCGCGTCGTCGTCGTCGAACGACGTCAGCACGATCGCGCGCGTCTCGGGGAGGGGCTCGCGCAGCGCGGTCATGACGTCGATGCCCGTGCCGTCGGGCAGCTGGAGGTCGACGAGCATCACCTGCGGGCGGACGAGCGTCGCACGGCGGACCCCGTCGGCGACGGACCCCGCCTCGGCGACGACGGTCATCCCCTCGGAGCGGTCGATCACCTCGGCGATCCCCCGGCGGACGACCTCGTGGTCGTCGACGATCATCACGGCGATGTCACCCGAGCGGCCGGCTGCGGGCGGGACGTTGGCTACCACGCCTGCATCCTAGGTGCGGGGAGAGGGCCCGCCGGGGAGGCGCGGTCGAGCCGATGCCCGTGGCCGCGGCTGGCACCGCGGGCACGTGAACGACGAGCGGTTCATGAAGGAGTCTCGGAGCACGGTCGCACCGCACCGCGGGCACGCGCGGCCGGCCTGGCCGTAGACGGCGAGCGAGCGGTCGAAGTAGCCGGAGCTGCCGTTGACGTCGACGTAGAGCGCGTCGAAGCTCGTCCCGCCGGCGCGCAGGGCCTCCGTCATGACCTCCGCCGCCGCGTCGAGCAGGCGGCCGACCTGCACGGGCCGCAGGGCGTCGGCGGCCCGCCGGCCGTGGACCTGCGCGCGCCACAGGGCCTCGTCGGCGTAGATGTTCCCGATCCCCGAGACGAGCGTCTGGTCGAGCAGGGCACGCTTGACCTCGGTGCGGCGACGGCGCAGCGCCCCGACCAGGGCCGCGCGGTCGAGGTGCGGGTCGAGCAGGTCCCGCGCGATGTGGACCGCGGGCGCGGGCAGCGCGGCGAGCGCGCTGCCGCGGCCGGCCGGGGCGCCGTCGGGCGTCGGGACCAGGTCGGCGACCATGAGGTGGCCGAACGTCCGCTGGTCGACGAAGTCCAGGACACGGGGGCCGTCAGGCCCGTCGAGCCGGAGCCGGGTGCGCAGATGGGCGTGCGAGCCGGCCACGTCCGCCTGCTCTCCCCCGGACCGCACGAGCAGCTGGCCGCTCATGCCCAGGTGGGCCAGCAGCGCCTCGCCGGAGTCCTCGCCGTCGAGCAGGAGCCACAGGAACTTGCCCCGCCGGACGGCTGCCGTCAGCGTGCGGCCGGTCAGGCGACCGGCGAAGTCCCGGGGACCGCCGTCGTGCCGGCGGACGCTCGAGTCGCGGCGCACCTCGACGTCCGTGACGGTGCGGCCGAGGACGTGCCGGGCGAGCCCGTCGCGGACCGTCTCGACCTCCGGGAGCTCAGGCACCTGCGCTCAGGAGCCCGCGCGGTCGCGCGCCACCCCGGCGGGCGAGCTCGCCGCGACGCTCTCGACGAGCTGCTCGAGGGACCGGTACGCGGCCTCGGCGGCCTCCTGCTCGGCGACCTTCTTCGAGGGGCCGGTGCCCTCGCCCCGCACCTCGCCGCCGAGGTGGATCCGGGCGGTGAAGACGCGGGCGTGGTCGGGCCCCTCCCCCTCGCACCGGTACTCCGGGACGCCGAGGTCCAGCCTCGAGGCGAGCTCCTGGAGCGAGGTCTTCCAGTCGAGCCCCGCACCCAGTCCGGCCGCGGCGCTCAGCGTGTCCTCCACCAGGCGCGCGACGACGTCGCGGGCCGGCTCGAGGCCGTGGGTGAGGTAGACCGCCCCGATGAGCGCCTCGAGCGTGTCGGAGAGGATCGAGTCCTTCTCGCGACCGCCCGTCGCGAGCTCGCCCTTGCCGAGCAGCAGGTACTCGCCCAGGCCGAGCTCACGGGCGATCGCCGCGAGGGCGCGCTGCGACACCGTCGCGGCCCGCATCTTCGCGAGCTCGCCCTCGGACAGGTCCGGGTGGCGGCGGTACAGCGCCTCGGTGACCACGAGGCCGAGCACCGTGTCCCCGAGGAACTCGAGCCGTTCGTTGGTGGGGATGCCGCCGGCCTCGTGCGCGAAGGAGCGGTGGGTCAGCGACAGCACGAGAAGCTCGGGGTCCAGGTGGACCCCGAGCTTCTCGACGAGCTGGGTGGCAGGCGTCGCCGTCATCGGGCGCTCACCTGCGGGTACGGCACGGGCGTCAGTGCGACTCGTGCTCGGTGCGCACGGCCTCGGCGTACTGCCGGCCGTTGTAGGCACCGCAGGCCGGGCACGCCACGTGCGGCAGCTTGTTGGCCTTGCAGCGCGGGCACGTCGTGAGGGTCGCGGCGGTCGTCTTCCACTGCGACCGACGCGCACGGGTGTTGCTGCGCGACATCTTGCGCTTCGGAACAGCCACGGCTAGCTCTCTTTCGTGTCGTCGAACATGCTCTTCACCCGGTCGAGCTCCGCCCACCGGGGGTCAATGACCTCGTGCGTGTGGTCCGCGTTCTCCGGGTCCGCCAGCCGCACCCCGCACTGGGGGCACAGGCCCGGGCAGTCCGGCATGCAGACGGGCAGGAACGGCAGTGCCGGCACCACCGTGTCCCGCAGCGCGGGCTCGAGGTCGATCAGCTCGCCCTCCAGCTCCCGCACGTCCTCCTCCTCGTCGCCGTCCTCGACGGCGACGCGGGCACGCTCGGGGTACACGTACAGCTCCTGGACGTCGGCGTCGATCTGCTCGACGACCTCGGTCAGGCACCGCACGCACTCCCCGACGGCCCGGCCGCTGACGCTTCCGGAGACCAGGATCCCCTCCATCACGGCCTCGAGCCTCAGGTCGAGGCGCAGGTCGTCACCGGCGGGGATGCCGATCACGGCGGTACCGAGGTCCTCCGGCGCCGGGACGGTGCGCTGCTCGCGCCGCATGGTCCCCGGACGCCGACCGAGCTCGTGCGTGTCGAGCACGTACGGCGATCGGGGATCGAGGGTGAGCGGGCGCTCCACAGCGTCACGTCCTGGGTCGAGGGGTCTCGGTCCGCGCCATGAGCGGCAGGACCGACGGGCCATGCTACGGCATGGGGCAGGGCCGCCCAAACCACGGCCACCGCGGCCGACGGCGGCTCAGCGCTCGTCGTCGCCGAGCCGGTCCGCGAGCTTGGCGCGACCTGCCTGGACCTGGCTGAGCACCTTGCCCAGGTCGATCTCGAAGTCGGCGAGCCTGCGGTCGCAGTAGTCGTCGGCGTCGCGGCGCATCGCCGCTGCCGTGCGCTCGGCCTCCGCGACGATCTCCGCGGCGCGCACGCGCGCGGCGACGACCACCTGCTCGGTGCTCACGAGCTCCTCGGCGCGCTCGCGCGCGGAGGCGATGACCTGCTCCGCCTGCTGCTGGGCCTCGGCGAGGACCTCGTCGGCCCCCGCGAGCACCTGGTCGGCCTCCGTGAGCTGCGTCGGCAGCACCGCGTAGGCCTGGTCGATGAGGTCGAGCACCTCGGCCTTGTTGACGAGCACGGACGAGGACATGGGCATCGCGCGTGCCGACGCCACGGCCTGCTCGAGCGCCTCGAGGATCCCCGTGAGCCCCTCGGGCCGGGTCGGGTCCTCGAGCGCACCGGTGTCGGCGTGCTCCCTCGCGGGCCCCTCGCCGTCGGCGTACCGGGCGTCGCTCATCGTGCCTCCTCCGTGGGCTGGGGGTGGAGCCGGGCCATGAGGACCTCGACCACCCCGGGTGGCACGAGGTCGTCCACGCGGCCACCGTGGCGGGCGACGTCCTTGACCAGCGACGAGGCGATGTGGACCACCGAGCGGTCGGCCGGGAGGAACACCGTCTCCACGCCGCTGAGGTGACGGTTCATCAGCGCCATGGGCAGCTCGCCGTCGTAGTCGGCGCCGTTCCGGAGGCCCTTGAGCAGCACGTCCGCACCGACGTCGCGGCAGAAGTCCACGAGCAGCCCGGGGACGACGGCGACCCGCACGCCCGGGATGTCGGCGACCGCCGCCTCCGCGAGCGCGACGCGGTCCGCGAGCGGGAGCAGGGGCTGCTTGGTGGAGTTGGTCGCGACCGCGAGCACCACCTCGTCGAAGAGCCGCGCGCCGCGGCGGACGACGTCCAGGTGGCCCAGCGTCACGGGGTCGTAGGAGCCGGGGCAGACGGCGACGGTCACCCGGCCACCTTAGGACCCCGCCCTGCCCGCGTCGTCCGGGTCGCCCGCGTCGTCCGGGTCGCCCGCGTCGTCCGGGTCGCCCGCGTCGTCGGGGTCGCCCGGTGCGTCCGGGCCGGCAGCGTCCTCCGGGTCGCTCGGGTCCTCCGCGTCGGCGAACCACAGCGCCGTCTCGCCGTACCGGCGGTGGTCCGACCGGCGCAGCCCGCTCGGCCACGCGGGTTCCGGCGACCGCGAGGAGCGCTCGACCACGACGAGGGCCTGCGGGTCGAGCCGCGGCACGAGGGCGGCCAGCACGGCGGCGACGTCGTCCTCGCCGACCTCGTACGGCGGGTCGACGAGGACGAGGTCCGCGGGTTCGCCGGGGCGACCGAGGAAGGCCAGCACCCGCTCCGGCGCGACCCGCACACCGGGCAGCCCGACGGCGGCGGCGTTGCGCCGGCACACGTCGGCGGCGGCTCGCGCGGACTCCACGAGCACGACGCTCGCGGCACCGCGGCTCGCCGCCTCGAGGCCCAGCGCGCCCGAGCCCGCGTAGAGGTCGAGGACGCGCGCGCCGTCGAGCACGTCGAGGTGCTCGAGCCGGGAGAAGAGCGCCTCGCGCACCCGGTCGGTCGTCGGCCTCGTGCCTCGTCCGGGCACCTGGATCACCCGGCCGCCGGCCGTCCCCGCCACGATCCGCGTCACCGGGTCAGGGTAGGGCGACCGGCGCGGCGCGCGACGCGGCGCGACGCGAGGGGCTCAGCTGCGGTCGAGGAACTCCTCGCGCTGCGGGTCGAGCCACAGCTCGATGGCGTCGCGGAGCACGGGCCACTCGCTGAGGTCCGGGTCCTCCGCCACGAGCGCGACGGCGTCCTCCCGCGCCTGCGCGATGAGCTCGGCGTCCCGGACCACGCGGAGCATGCGCAGCGAGCTCGCGCCACCCGACTGCGACGCGCCCAGGACGTCGCCCTCGCGCCGGAGCTCCAGGTCCACGCTCGCGAGCCGGAAGCCGTCCGTGGTCTCGGCCAGCGTCCGCACCCGGGTCGCGGCGTCGGTGCCCTCGGGCGCGTCCGAGACGAGCAGGCACAGCCCCGGCGCCGAGCCGCGGCCGACCCGCCCGCGCAGCTGGTGCAGCTGCGAGAGCCCGAACCGGTCGGCGTCGAGCACCACCATGACGGTCGCCGCGGGGACGTCGACCCCCACCTCGACGACCGTGGTCGAGACGAGGACCTGCACCTGACCGGCGGCGAACCGGTTCATGACGTCCTCCTTCTCGCTCGCCGGGAGGCGCCCGTGCAGCACGCCGACCTCGACCCCGGCGAGGACGGGCATCGCCGCGAGCTCGGCAGCGACCTCGTCGACCGCGCGCAGGGGCCGCCGCTCGCGGTCGTCGGGAAGCCCTGGCGAGACGGGCAGCACGGGCAGCAGGGAGTCGTCGTCGCCGTCGGGCTCCCCCGCCCCGCCGGTGGCCTCGGCGACGAGGTCGGCGTCGTCCCCGGCCGCGCGGTCGGCGTCGTCCGCGCTGATCCTGGGGCAGACGACGTACACCCGGTGACCCGCGTCGACCTCCTCGCGCACGCGCCGCCACGTGCGCTCGAGCCACGCGGCCTTGCCCGCCGGGACGACGTGCGTCGTCACACCCGCCCGGCCTGCGGGCACCTCGGTGAGCGTCGAGACCTCGAGGTCGCCGAACACGGTCATCGCCACGGTGCGCGGGATCGGGGTCGCCGTCATGACGAGGAGGTGCGGCGTCGTGCCGGCCTTGGCGCGGAGCGCGTCGCGCTGCTCGACGCCGAACCGGTGCTGCTCGTCGACCACGACGAGCCCGAGGTCCGCGAACTGCACCGTCTCGCCGAGGAGCGCATGGGTCCCGACGACGATGCCGGCCGCGCCCGAGGCCGCGGCGAGGAGCGCCTCGCGGCGTGCGGCCGCCGACTGGGAGCCCGTGAGCAGCACGACGCGGGTGGCCCGCTCGGCCGCCCCGAGCATCCCCTCCTCCGCGAGCTCGCCGAGGAGCAGCCGCAGCGTGCGCAGGTGCTGGGACGCCAGCACCTCCGTCGGCGCGAGGAGCGCCGCCTGCCCGCCCGAGTCGACGACCTGGAGCATCGCGCGCAGCGCGACCACGGTCTTGCCCGAGCCGACCTCGCCCTGCAGGAGCCGCTGCATGGGTCGCGGCGCCGCCAGGTCCTGGCTGATCTGCCGCCCGACCTCGCGCTGCCCCGCCGTGAGCGCGAAGGGCAGCCGCTCGTCGAACGCGTGCAGGATCCCGGCCGCGCCGGGGACGCCGGGCCGGGCCACCGCGTCCTGCGCGGCGACGAGGGCGCGCCGCCGCGCCAGGGCGGCCTGGAGCACGAAAGCCTCCTCGAACCGCAGGCTGCGCCGTCCGCGGCGCCAGTCGTCGTCGGTCACGGGCAGGTGGACGTCGTGCAGCGTCGCGTGGGCGCTCCGCAGGCCGTGCCGTGCGCGCACGGGTGCCGGCACCGGGTCCGGCATCTCCTCGGGCAGCAGCGGGTCGAGCACCGTGCGCACCGCGCGCGCGATCCGCCACGTCGGCACGGCGGCGGAGGCCGGGTAGATCGGGATCGGGCGGCTCGCCTGGACCATGGCGGCCGCCTCGTCGTCGGCGTCGAGGCCCACGATCACGTAGTCGGGGTGCGTGAGCTGGAGCTCGCCGCGGTAGGCACCGACCGTGCCCGTGAACAGGCCCACCCGGCCCGGGACGAGCTTGCGCTCGTGGTTCTGCAGCACACCCACCCGCTTGGCGAAGAAGGTGAGGCTCAGGTCCCGGCGCCCGTCGGACACCCGGGCCTGGAGCATCGCCCCGCCGCGGCTGCGCATGGTCCGGACGGTCGCCTGGCGCACCTCGGCCATGACCGTGACGTGCTCCCCGACGGCGACCGACGTCAGGTCGGTGAGCCGCCCGGGCGTGGCGTAGCGCCGTGGGTAGTGCCGCAGCAGGTCACCGACCGTGTGCAGGCCGAGCTTGGCCAGCGGAGCGGCGGTACGGGGACCGAGCAGCCGGTCGAGCGGGTCCGCGAGCCGGCGCGGGCTGCCGGGCAGCGGGATGTCCTCGGGGCTCAGCGTCCGTCCCTCCTCGCCCTGGTCTGCTGGCTGCTCGTCACTCGACGCCGACCTCCACGCCGGGGCCCTCGGCCCCCGTCGCGAGCACCACGACGTCGACCGCCGGGTGGGACGCGGCCAGCCCCTCGACGAGCCGGTCCCCGAGGTCGGGCGGCGCACCGCGGCCGACGAGCGCGGTCACGAGCGAGCCGTCGGCGGCGAGCAGGGCGCGGGTCGAGGCGAGCACCTGCTCAGCATGCACCGCACCACCGACGCCGTCCGTCACGTCGACCCGGCGGACGCCGTGGACGGCCGCCGTGAGCCGCGCGACGGCGTCCTCGGCGGTCGCCGGGTCGAGCGTCACGGCGGTGGCGGCCCCCGCGACCACCTGGACCTCGGCGAGGTCGCCGAGCTCCACGACCCGGGGCTCGCCGGCGAGGCCACGACCCGTCGGCACGCCGTCGACCGAACCCGCGACGGCCAGCACGACCACGACCTCCGCGCCCGTGTCCTCGACCGCCCGGCGCAGCTCGCCGCCCGCCGTGCCGGAGGCCGGCGCGAGCACGACGACGGCGCCGGCG
>NZ_JACVQL010000184.1 GCF_019733465.1 Actinotalea ferrariae
CCGGAAATGCAGCGAGGCCGCCCCCGTTTCCGGGGGCGGCCTCGTTGTGAAGTGTTGTTCGGCGGCGACCTACTCTCCCACACAGTCTCCCGTGCAGTACCATCGGCGCAGAAGGGCTTAGCTTCCGGGTTCGGAATGGAGCCGGGCGTTTCCCCTTCGCTATGACCGCCGAAACTCTATGGAGATGTCAATCGGGTTCCCGACCGTATCTCGGGAACCGCACAGTGGACGCGTAGCACAGTAAGTGTGTGTCAAGTTATCGGCTTATTAGTACCGGTCAGCTGCGAGAGTCGTTAGTCCTCTCTTCCACATCCGGCCTATTCACCCAGTGGTCTAGCTGGGAGCCTCTCGGGGTAAACCCCATGGAAACCTCATCTTGAAGCGAGCTTCCCGCTTAGATGCTTTCAGCGGTTATCCCTTCCGAACGTAGCCAACCAGCCGTGCTCCTGGCGGAACAACTGGCACACCAGAGGTTCGTCCGTCCCGGTCCTCTCGTACTAGGGACAGCCCTTCTCAAGTTTCCTGCGCGCGCAGCGGATAGGGACCGAACTGTCTCACGACGTTCTAAACCCAGCTCGCGTACCGCTTTAATGGGCGAACAGCCCAACCCTTGGGACCTACTCCAGCCCCAGGATGCGACGAGCCGACATCGAGGTGCCAAACCATGCCGTCGATATGGACTCTTGGGCAAGATCAGCCTGTTATCCCCGGGGTACCTTTTATCCGTTGAGCGACGGCGCTTCCACAAGCCACCGCCGGATCACTAGTTCCGACTTTCGTCCCTGCTTGACCTGTCAGTCTCACAGTCAAGCTCCCTTGTGCACTTGCACTCGCCACCTGATTGCCAACCAGGCTGAGGGAACCTTTGAGCGCCTCCGTTACATTTTAGGAGGCAACCGCCCCAGTTAAACTACCCACCAGGCACTGTCCCTGATCCGGATTACGGACCGAGGTTAGACATCCAGAACGACCAGAGTGGTATTTCAACGATGACTCCACCGACACTGGCGTGCCGGCTTCACAGTCTCCCACCTATCCTACACAAGCCGTACCGAACACCAATACCAAGCTATAGTAAAGGTCCCGGGGTCTTTCCGTCCTGCTGCGCGTAACGAGCATCTTTACTCGTAGTGCAATTTCGCCGAGTTCGCGGTTGAGACAGCGGAGAAGTCGTTACGCCATTCGTGCAGGTCGGAACTTACCCGACAAGGAATTTCGCTACCTTAGGATGGTTATAGTTACCACCGCCGTTTACTGGGGCTTAAATTCTGAGCTTCGCTCCGAAGAGCTGACCCGTCCTCTTAACCTTCCAGCACCGGGCAGGCGTCAGTCCGTATACATCGTCTTGCGACTTCGCACGGACCTGTGTTTTTAGTAAACAGTCGCTTCTCCCTGGTCTCTGCGGCCTTCGAACGCTTCGGCAGCAAGTGCCTACACGCCTCAGGCCCCCCTTCTCCCGAAGTTACGGGGGCATTTTGCCGAGTTCCTTAACCACGATTCTCTCGATCGCCTTGGTATTCTCTACCTGACCACCTGAGTCGGTTTAGGGTACGGGCGGCTAGAACCTCGCGTCGAGGCTTTTCTAGGCAGCATAGGATCACCCAATCATCCCGCATAAGCGGTCACCATCAGTTCTCAGGCTATGTGAGCTGCGGATTTGCCTACAGCTCGCCCTACAACCTTGGACGTGGTCTACCATCGCCACGCTGGGCTACCTTCCTGCGTCACCCCTGTTAATACGCTTACCTACTGCCGGCTCGGGTCGTGCGCTCCACCATCACGTCCCCGAAGGGATCCAGATGGCTTTGGGCACTTAGCATCACCGGGGTCGGTATGGGCGGTTCTTCGCCGGTACGGGAATATCAACCCGTTGTCCATCGACTACGCCTGTCGGCCTCGCCTTAGGTCCCGACTTACCCAGGGCGGATTAGCCTGGCCCTGGAACCCTTGGTCATTCGGCGGACGGGTTTCTCACCCGTCTTTCGCTACTCATGCCTGCATTCTCACTCGTGTAGCGTCCACCGCTGGGTTACCCCGCGACTTCACTCGCCACACGACGCTCCCCTACCCATCCACACGCCTGGATCACGAAGACCTAGCTATTGTGTGAATGCCACAGCTTCGGCGGTATACTTGAGCCCCGCTACATTGTCGGCGCGGAATCACTTGACCAGTGAGCTATTACGCACTCTTTCAAGGGTGGCTGCTTCTAAGCCAACCTCCTGGTTGTCTGTGCAACTCCACATCCTTTCCCACTTAGCATACGCTTAGGGGCCTTAGCTGGTGGTCTGGGCTGTTTCCCTCTCGACTACGGAGCTTATCCCCCGCAGTCTCACTGCCACGCTCTCACTTACCGGCATTCGGAGTTTGGCTGACGTCAGTAACCTTGTAGGGCCCATCGGCCATCCAGTAGCTCTACCTCCGGCAAGAAACACGTGACGCTGCACCTAAATGCATTTCGGGGAGAACCAGCTATCACGAAGTTTGATTGGCCTTTCACCCCTAACCACAGGTCATCCCCCCGGTTTTCAACCCAGGTGGGTTCGGTCCTCCACGCGGTCTTACCCGCGCTTCAACCTGCCCATGGCTAGATCACTTCGCTTCGGGTCTAGAGCACGCGACTGTATCGCCCTATTCGGACTCGCTTTCGCTACGGCTTCCCCTCACGGGTTAACCTCGCCACGTACCACTAACTCGCAGGCTCATTCTTCAAAAGGCACGCCGTCACCCCTGCTAGGGAGGCTCCGACGGATTGTAGGCAAACGGTTTCAGGTACTATTTCACTCCCCTCCCGGGGTACTTTTCACCTTTCCCTCACGGTACTTGTCCGCTATCGGTCACTAGGGAGTATTTAGGCTTAGAGAGTGGTCTCTCCAGATTCACACGGGATTTCTCGGGCCCCGTGCTACTTGGGATACCTCTCGGGAGGCCGCGCCATTTCGTCTACGGGGGTAGCACCCTCTGTGCCGGGCCTTTCAATGCCCTTCGACTATGACGCGACTTTCTGACTCCCTGGAAGCTCGGCAGAACTTCCTGAAAGGTCCCGCAACCCCGACCGTGCAACGCCTGCCGGCTATCACACACGATCGGTTTGGCCTTCTCCGCTTTCGCTCGCCACTACTCACGGAATATCTCTTCCTGTGGGTACTGAGATGTTTCACTTCCCCACGTTCCCTCCACACGCCCTATATATTCAGGCGCGGGTAACTGGACATGACTCCAGCTGGGTTTCCCCATTCGGAGATCCTCGGATCACGGTTCGTTTGCCAACTCCCCGAGGCTTATCGCAGGCTACTACGTCCTTCTTCGGCTCCTAGTGCCAAGGCATCCACCGTTTGCCCTTAAAAACTTGCCACAAAGACTTACTAAAAGATGCTCGCGTCCACTGTGCAGTTCTCAAGCTACGGGCGGTCCCGCCACGCCCCGGCGCCTACCCCACAACGTGGAGCGGTTCATCCGGTCGAGGCGGTCCGACGCACCGATCTTCCGATCGGCCCGAGGTCCAGGCGAAAGCCTGTTCCCTCAGGACCCAACAGCGTGCCTAGCGTCCGACCCACGGTCATCAGGTTCCACTCCCCGAAGGGAGGTACTGAGATGCCGGCGACCAGACGCAACTGGTCGATGTTCCACCCTTGAGCTACCCACCTCGAGACGAACGCTCGAGTAGTAGGCCCTGGACGCCTTGCAGCGCCAAGATGCTCCTTAGAAAGGAGGTGATCCAGCCGCACCTTCCGGTACGGCTACCTTGTTACGACTTAGTCCCAATCGCTGGTCCCACCTTCGACGGCTCCCTCCCAAGGGTTGGGCCACCGGCTTCGGGTGTTACCGACTTTCGTGACTTGACGGGCGGTGTGTACAAGGCCCGGGAACGTATTCACCGCAGCGTTGCTGATCTGCGATTACTAGCGACTCCGACTTCATGGGGTCGAGTTGCAGACCCCAATCCGAACTGAGACCGGCTTTTTGGGATTCGCTCCACCTCGCGGTATCGCAGCCCTTTGTACCGGCCATTGTAGCATGCGTGAAGCCCAAGACATAAGGGGCATGATGATTTGACGTCATCCCCACCTTCCTCCGAGTTGACCCCGGCAGTCTCCTATGAGTCCCCACCATGACGTGCTGGCAACATAGGACGAGGGTTGCGCTCGTTGCGGGACTTAACCCAACATCTCACGACACGAGCTGACGACAACCATGCACCACCTGTATACCGCCCTTGCGGACCCCATGTCTCCATGAGTTTTCGGTATATGTCAAGCCTTGGTAAGGTTCTTCGCGTTGCATCGAATTAATCCGCATGCTCCGCCGCTTGTGCGGGCCCCCGTCAATTCCTTTGAGTTTTAGCCTTGCGGCCGTACTCCCCAGGCGGGGCACTTAATGCGTTTGCTGCGGCACGGAACTCGTGGAATGAGCCCCACACCTAGTGCCCAACGTTTACGGCATGGACTACCAGGGTATCTAATCCTGTTCGCTCCCCATGCTTTCGCTCCTCAGCGTCAGTTGCGGCCCAGAGACCTGCCTTCGCCATCGGTGTTCCTCCTGATATCTGCGCATTCCACCGCTACACCAGGAATTCCAGTCTCCCCTACCGCACTCTAGTCTGCCCGTACCCACTGCAGGCCCGAGGTTGAGCCTCGGGTTTTCACAGCAGACGCGACAAACCGCCTACGAGCTCTTTACGCCCAATAATTCCGGACAACGCTTGCGCCCTACGTATTACCGCGGCTGCTGGCACGTAGTTAGCCGGCGCTTCTTCTGCAGGTACCGTCACTTTCGCTTCTTCCCTGCTGAAAGGGGTTTACAACCCGAAGGCCTTCATCCCCCACGCGGCGTCGCTGCATCAGGCTTGCGCCCATTGTGCAATATTCCCCACTGCTGCCTCCCGTAGGAGTCTGGGCCGTGTCTCAGTCCCAGTGTGGCCGGTCGCCCTCTCAGGCCGGCTACCCGTCGTCGCCTTGGTGGGCCGTTACCCCACCAACTAGCTGATAGGCCGCGAGTCCATCCCCGACCGAAATTCTTTCCAGACGCTACAGATGCCTGTGCGTCTCGTATCCGGTATTAGCTCCGATTTCCCGGGGTTATCCCAGAGTCGGGGGCAGGTTACTCACGTGTTACTCACCCGTTCGCCACTGATCACCCGGTGCAAGCACCGAGATCACCGTTCGACTTGCATGTGTTAAGCACGCCGCCAGCGTTCGTCCTGAGCCAGGATCAAACTCTCCGTAGATGTCTATAGGCAACCCATCCCCGAAAGGACAGGACAACCGACACACGAAGCGGTCCCGAAGGACCAGTTTTCATCTGGCATCGATCAAATGTACAA
>NZ_JACVQL010000185.1 GCF_019733465.1 Actinotalea ferrariae
TGACGCGTCGGCAGACCCGTGGACTCGGCCTTGCGGCTCGGCAGCCCGGGGGCGTCGGACGGGGTGCGGCTCGGCAGGCCGGACGCGTCGTCGGCGCCACGGCGGGCGACGAGGGGCGCGGACGGCTGGATGACGGGCGGCGTCCAGGCCTCGTCGCGGACGGCGGCGGCACCCGCGAGGGCGTCGGCGCGCGGTGCGAGCGGGATGGACGGTGCCGCGGCGGCGTCGTCCTCCTCGCGGTGGCTGACGGGGGCCGGGGCGTCCTCCTCGGCACCGCGGGCGCGGCGCTTGGGCAGGCCGAGACCCGTCGTGCCGTCGGTCAGCGCCTGGAGGTCGACCTCCTCGGCGGGGTTCTCGGCAGAGCCGTAGGCGCCCGGGGCCACGTCCTGGACGTGCGTCGGGGCGGGGGCGTACGCCGTGTCGTGCACGACCTCGGCCGCCTGCTCGGGGAGCACGAACGCCTCGGGCTGGGCGACGGCGGGGCGCGTCGGCGCGGTGAGCGGGATCGAGCCCGGGTCGACGAAGAGGACGCGCGGCATGCGGATCGTCGCGAGCGTGCCCTTGCCGTCCGGGCCGAGCGACAGGTGCGCACCGGCGCCGAGGCGCGCGGCGATGCGGCCGACGACGAACATGCCGAGGCGCTGCGAGCCGAGCACGTCGCCGGCGGAGGTCGCGCGGATCTTCTCGTTGGCGTCCGCGAGCTCCTCGGGCGTCATGCCGAGGCCCTGGTCGAGGATCGTGATGAGCACGTCGTGCTCGTCGATGCCGGTCGAGACCTGCACGGGCGTGCCGGGCTCGGAGAACACCGTCGCGTTCTCGAGGAGCTCGGCCATCATGTGCGCGGCCGGGAGGGCGGTGTGGCCGAGCATCATCGGGTCGACCGGGAGGTCGAGCTGGACGCGCTCGTAGTGCTCGATCTCGGACGATGCGGTCCGGATCACGTCGGAGAGCGGGATGGCGTCGCGCAGCCGGCGGCCCGTGTCGATGCCCGCGAGGACGAGGAGCGACTCCGCGTTGCGGCGCATCCGGGTGGCGAGGTGGTCGAGGCGGAAGAGGTCCGCGAGGGTCTTCGGGTCCTCCTCCGAGCGCTCGAGCGCGTCGATGAAGGACAGCTGGCGGTTGAGGAGCACCTGGTCGCGGCGGGCGACGTTGACGAACATCTCCGCGATCGAGCCGCGCAGGGCGGCCTGCTCCTGGGCGACCTGGATCGTGGTCGCGTTCACCTCGTTGAAGGCGGTCGCGAGCTGACCGATCTCGTCGCGGCTCGTGACCGGGATCTGCGTGAGGGTGAGGTCCGGGCCCTGGCCGGGGACGGCCACCTGGTCGACGAGGCGGGGCAGCTCGTCGCGGACGTTGCCGGCAGCCTCCGTCAGGCGACGCAGCGGGACGACGATCTGGCGGGCGATCGAGAGCGCGATGACGATCGAGGCCACGAGGGCGCCGACGGCGATCGCGGTGGTCAGGATGGCGCGGCGCAGGGCGTCGGCGGCGACGGCGTCGGCGCGACGGTTCTCCGCCTGGCGCAGCTCGGTCGTGAGCGGCTCGAAGGCCTCGATCTCGGCGTCGGCCGCGGTCCGCCAGTCCTCCGGCAGGACGAAGTCGAAGTTCTGGCTCTCACCGGTCGCGAGCAGCGTGCGGTAGGAGTCGTAGGACTGGAACCCGTTGAAGGACGCACCGAGCGGCGGGACGACGACGCCGTCGCCGAGCTCGAGCGCGCGCACGGTGGTCGACGTCTGCTGGTGGGCGACCTTCGACTGCGGGAACAGCGTCGCGAACTGCAGGACGTCGTTCGTCTCGCGCTGGCCGCGCAGGACCTCGGCGCCGTACGCCTGCTCCTCGCGGTAGTCTTCGGTGAGCGCGGTCACGTCGGTGTGCGCCGAGAGGACGGCGGCGAGGCGGCGGTCGTCGAGCGAGTCGGCGACGTTGCCCGCGAAGTCCACCGCGTCCTCGATGAGGCGCGTGTAGTTGGTGAGGATCGAGTTGAGGGGCACGTTGCCCGCGTCGACACGGCCGTGGACGCCCGGGAGGCCGTCGAGCGCGGACGTCAGGTCGTTGACCGCGCCGAGCACGGTCGGGTCGAGCGCGTCGAAGTCGACGGTGCCGATCGCGGCGTCGAGCTGCTCGACCTGGCGCGCGGTGCTCGCCCTGGACTCGTCGATGGCTGCGCGGTCGGGGGCCGGCGTCAGCGGGTTGACGTAGGGCAGAGCTGCGGCGCGCTCGGTCTGCAGGGCGTCGACGAGCTCCCTCGACTCCTGGACGACACGCAGGAGCGACGTGACGGTACGAGCCGTCCGCGCCTCCTCGATCGCCTGCAGCGACACCTGGCCCGCGAGGGCGAGGATGACGAGCACGGGCACGGAAAGGGCCGCGAGGACCTTCCCGCGGATGCCCAACCTGCGAAGCATGGTGTCTCCTTCACAGTGCGACCGTGCGCACCGTCGCACGAGGTGCTGGATGACGACGAGGACCGGGGGTGGAACTCCGCCGTCCACGAGTCATCGGCTCGGGGATGCCGGTGCATTAGGCCTCGGGGGGATCTGGGTGGCCCGGGCCACACGTTAGCGGGCGTTTTCACCCGCCTGAGAGAGTTCGTCCATGCGAATTGTCCGGGTGGACGACGCCCACGAGGCGCGTCGGATGACCATGGCCGACCATCCCGAGCCGGTGCGCGGCCCGGGCGAGGTGCTGATCGAGATCGGGGCGGCCGGCGTGAACAACGCCGACGTGCTCCAGCGCGCCGGCCGCTACCCGCCCCCGCCGGGCGCGCCGGACTGGCTCGGCCTCGAGGTCTCGGGCACCGTGCTGGCCGCCGACGACGGCTCGGTGCACCGCCCGGGCGATCACGTCGTGGCCCTCCTCGCGGGCGGTGGGTACGCCGACCGCGTCGTCGTGCCGGCCGGTCAGGTCCTGCCCGTGCCCGACGGCGTCGGGCTCGTCGAGGCGGCCGCCCTGCCCGAGGCCGCGTGCACCGTCTGGTCGACCTTCCAGGCCGCCCGTGTCACGGCCGGCGAGTGGCTGCTCGTGCACGGGGGGTCGGGCGGGGTCGGCACGACGGCGGTGCAGGTCGCCGTCGCGCTCGGCGCGCGCGTGATCGCCACGGCCGGCGGGCCGGAGCGAGCCGCCCGCTGCACGACGCTCGGCGCGGAGGTCGGCGTCGACCACCGCGCGGAGGACTTCGTCGCCCGCGTCCGCGAGGTGACGGACGGCCGCGGGGCCGACGTCGTGCTCGACGTCGTCGGCGCGGCCTACCTCGCCCGCAACCTCGAGGCCCTTGCGACGGGCGGCCGGCTCGCCGTCATCGGCCTGCAGGGCGGACGCCGCGCGGAGCTCGACCTGGGCACGCTGCTCGCCCGGCGGGCGACCGTGCTCGGCACGACGCTGCGCTCGCGGCCCGCCGCCGAGAAGGCCGCGATCGTGGCCGCCGTCGGGCAGCACGTGTGGCCGATGGTGGCCGCCGGCCGCGTGCGGCCCGTCGTGCACGCGACGCTGCCGCTCGAGCGCGCCGAGGAGGCGCACGCGCTGCTCGCGTCGGGCGCCGTCTTCGGCAAGGTGCTGCTCACGCCGTGACGCGGGCCGACGGCGCCGGTGCGTGCCTCGTGGACCGGCGTTCGAGCGGGCTCAGCGGTCCCGAGGCGGCTCAGGCGAGGAGGCCCCGCGCGAGCGCCGGTGCGAGCACCGGGCTCAGCGGGAGCCGGGGGACGAGCGTCGCCTGCACCGCGTGGTACAGGTCGGCCTTCCCCGACCACACCGTCCGCGACACCGCGTTGTCGGTGCCGAGCTCGTGCCACCACGAGCCCCCCTCGCGGTCGAGCAGGTGCTCGGCCGCGTAGTCCCACCACGTCGCGTACCAGGCGTCGAACCGCGCGTCGCCCGTGACGGCGTGCAGCGCGGCGGCAGCGCCGAGTGCCTCGCAGACCACCCAGTGCATGCGCTCGCGCACCACGGGCCGGCCCTCCCAGTCGACCGTGTAGACGAATCCCGGCGCGCCGTCGACGTCCCACCCCTCGGCGACGGACGCGTCGAAGAGCGCGACGGCGTCGTCCACCATCCACGGCTCGGGCGTCCGGCCCGCGGCCTCGAGCGCGGCGCGCACGTGCAGGGTCAGGCGGGCCCACTCGAGCCAGTGGCCGATCGTGGCGCCGTACGGGCGGAACGGGTGCGCGGGGGCGTCGACGTTGTAGTCGAGCAGAGGGTGCCAGTCGGCGTCGAAGTGCTCCGGGATGCGCCACGCGTTGTCCCGCGCGAGGTGGTGCACCACGCGTTCGGTGATGCGCGCCGCGCGGTCGAGCCACGCGAGGTCCCCGGTGACGTCCGCCGCCGCGAGGTACGCCTCGACGGTGTGCATGTTGGCGTTGACGCCGCGGTACGCCTCGGTGGTCGTGAACGCGCGGTCCCAGGACTCGACGACCATGCCGGCGTCGTCGTGCCAGAAGCGGCGCAGCGAGACGTCGAGCGCCTCGTCGAGCAGTGCACGTGCGCCCGGGCGTCCCGCGGCGGCCGCGCTCGCCGTCGCCAGGACCACGAACGCGTGCGGGTAGGCCGCCTTGGCCGCGTCCTCGTCGGACCCGGGCCCGTCACCACCCACGGCGGCGAACCAGCCACCGTGCTCGGCGTCCCGGAACCGGCCGGCGAGAGCGGCGAGGCCGTGGTCGAGTAGGGCGCCGCAGCCCGGGCGTCCCAGCAGCGCGCCGAGCGCGAACACGTACGTCATCCGGCACGTGATCCACAGCTCGGTCGGCCGGTCCGCCTCGAGCCGACCCTGCTCGTCGAGCCGGCCGAAGCCGCCGTCGACCACGCGCGACGCGCGGCCGAACTCCAGGAGACGGTCGGTCTCCTGCTCGAGCCAGCGGTGGTGGGCGGGGGACGACAGCCAGGTCATCGACTCTCCAGTGACGAGCGGGTGCGTGCGGCGCCGGTGCGACCGGGCCCAGGCTAGCGGCGGCGCTGCCGCGCACCCCGCGCGCGCACCGGGGATGATGACGCCATGGAGCCCACCACCCCGACGCCCGACGCCCACGACGACGAGCCGCAGACCGACGGCGCACCGGGCGGCGACGTGGAACGCGTGCCGGACGCCACCTTCATCGGTCAGCCGGCCAAGGTCATGCGCATCGGCACGATGGTCAAGCAGCTGCTCGAGGAGGTCCGCAGCTCGCCGCTCGACGAGGCGGCGCGCGGTCGGCTCGCCGAGGTGCACGAGCGCTCGCTGCTCGAGCTCGAGGACGGCCTCTCCCCCGACCTGGTCGACGAGCTGCGTCGCATCTCCCTGCCGTTCAGCGACGACAACCCGACCGAGGGCGAGCTGCGCGTCGCGCAGGCCCAGCTGGTCGGCTGGCTCGAGGGGCTCTTCCACGGCCTGCAGACGGCGCTCGTCGCGCAGCAGATGTCGACCCAGGCGCAGCTCGCGCAGATGCGCCGCGCGCTGCCGGCCGGCCCCGGCGGGCACCCCGGGCAGCCGGGCCCCGGCGGGCCGATGGCGGGTCCTGGGACGCCCCAGCCGGACGACCGACGGGCGCCGGGCCAGTACCTCTGACACCTCCGACCGCCTGGCGCCAGCACCTCTGACCACGTGGCACCAGTCCCGCCGACCGCCTCGTCCCCCCGCGCCGTCACGGCTAGTCGGGGCACGCGCGTTGGGCGTCCTACGGCGCCGGCGGTGGCGCCGTCGTCCCCTGGTCGGCGGACGGGCGGCGCCGCTGGGACGTCAGCGCGATCGCGCCCGAGACCAGCAGCAGGCCGACGGCCTCGAGCGGGTGCGGCCACTGCCGCAGCACGACGGCGCCCACGACGGCGGCGGTCGCGGGCAGGAGGGCGAGGAGCACGGCGAAGGTCGCGGCGCTGACGCGACGCAGGATCCCCTGCTCGAGCGCGTAGGGGATCACCGAGGAGAGCACCGCGACGCCGACGACGGCGAGCGCGAGCCCCGGCGAGCGGTACACCGCGCCGCCCTGCCCCGCGAGCGGCGAGAACAGCAGCGCGCCGACGGTCATCGCGACCGCGAGCGACGAGACCCCGTCGGGTCCCGCGGCGACCCGGCGCCCGAGGAGGATGTAGCCGGCCCAGCACGTCGCGGCGGCGAGGATCGCGACGAGGCCCACGACGACGTCGCCCTCCCCCACCGCCAGCGTGACCCCGGCGAGGAGCACGACGCCGACCGCGGCGAGCGCGATGCCGACGCGCTCGCGCCATCCCGCGCCCGTGAGCGCCGCCACCGCGACGGGGCCGAGGAACTCGATCGCCACCGCGGTCCCGAGCGGCAGGTGCTCGATGGCGAGGTAGAAGCTGACGTTCATCGTCGCCAGGACGACGCCGAACAGGACCGCCGCCCGCAGGGACGCACGCGTCCAGGTGAGGCGCCAGGGCCGCCGCCAGGCGAGCAGGACGAGCGCGGCGACGGCGAGCCGGAGCCACGCGATGCCGGCCGCGGACACCTGCGCGAAGAGGCCGATGGCGATCGCGGCGCCGAGGTACTGGGCCAGGCCCGACCCGACGAACAGCGCCGGGGCCGGGACGCGCGCCACCACGGCCCCGGGACGCACGCGGACCCCGGGACGCACGCGCACCCCGCCACTCTAGGCAGCCCGCCCCGCCCGCCGGCCCCGACCCCGCCCGCCGGTCCCGACCCAGCGCCGGACGCCGGCCCCGACGAAGGGCCGTCGCCGGCGGCGACGGCCCTTCGTGTGGTCGGAGCCGGTGCTCGGCGAGCAGGGTGCTCGGCGAGCGGGGTGCCCTGCGGGTCAGCCCTTGACGGAGCCCGCGAGGAGTCCGCGGACGAAGTACCGCTGGAGCGCGAGGAACACGATCATCGGGACGACCATCGCGACGAAGGCGCCCGAGGACAGCAGGTGCCAGTTCTCGCCACGGTCACCGGCCAGGCTCGCGAGGCGCACGGTCAGGGGCGCCACCTGGGACTGCGAGCCGAACACGAGCGACACCAGCAGGTCGTTCCACACCCACAGGAACTGGAAGATCCCGAACGCCGCGACCGCCGGGATGAGCAGCGGGAGCAGCACCTGGAAGAAGATCTTGACGTGACCGGCGCCGTCCACGCGCGCGGCCTCGACCAGGGACGGCGGGATGTCCTTCATGAAGTTGTGGAGCAGGAAGATCGCCAGCGGCAGGGCGAAGATCGAGTGCGACAGCCACACCGGCCAGAACGTCCCGGCGATACCCCACTGGTTGTACTGGGTGAGCAGCGGGATCATCGTCACCTGGATGGGCACGATCTGGAGCGCGAAGATCGCGACGAAGAGGATGTTGCGGCCCTTGAAGTCGATCCACGCGAACGCGTACGCCGCCAGGAGCGCGATGCTGATCGGGATCAGCACCGCGGGCAGCGTCACGACGAGCGAGTTGATGATGTACTCGGCGAGCGGGGCGTCGCCCTCGAAGAGCACGGACCCGTAGTTCTCGAGCGTCACCTGCGGATCGCGGAAGAACTCCCACCAGCCGTTGCGCCGGATCTCGCCGGCCGGCCGGAAGGACGTCACGAAGAGGCCGAACGTCGGGATCGTCCACAGCAGGGCGATGACCAGCGCGATGATCGACGCCCACGGGTTGGCGGCCCGCTTGCGGACCGCTGCGGCCCGGTCGTCGAGGCGCTGGAAGCGGCCCCGCTTGTCCTGGCGCCCGGGAGGCGCGCCGCCGGTGACCTCGCCGGGCTCGGAGGTCTCGAATGCCTGGGGAGGCGTCGGGGTGGTCGTCATCGGATCTCCTCCGAGAGGCGCAGCTGCCGAACGTTGTAGACGATGATCGGGATCACGATGACGAACAGGATCACCGCGAGCGCGGCGCCCATCCCGAAGTCCCCTCGCACGAAGCTCTGCTGGTAGAACTCGTTCGCCACGACCGACGTGTTGAACTGACCGCCGGTCATCGTGCGGACGATGTCGAAGACCTTGAGCGTCGTCATGGCGATGGTGGTCAGGACGACGACGAGCGCGGGCCGGATGCTCGGCACGGTGATGTAGCGGAACATCTTGATGCCGCTGAGGCCGTCGAGCGTCGCGGCCTCGACGATGTCGTCGGGGATCGCCTTGATGGCGGCCGAGAGGATCGTCATCGCGAAGCCGGCCTGGATCCAGATCAGCACGACGAGCAGGAACAGCGTGTTCCACGGCGAGTTGATGAGGAACTGGTACGGCTCGCCGCCGAACATGACGATGAGCTGGTTGAGCAGGCCCGTCTGCTGCTGGCTGCCGCCCCGCACCTCGTAGACGAACCGCCAGATGATCGACGCGCCGACCAGCGAGATCGCCATCGGCAGGAAGATCAGGACCTTGGCCGCCTTCTCGAACCGCGTGCGGTCGACGAGGACGGCGTAGATGAGGCCGGTCAGCGTGGCGAGCGTGGGCACGAGCAGCACCCAGAGCGCGGTGTTGCGCAGCACCACCTGGAAGGCCGGCTCGGTGAAGGCGCGGACGTAGTTGTCCAGGCCCACGACGGCGGTGCCGTTCCGGTTGAGGAAGGACGCGTACACGGTCCGCAGGGCCGGGTACAGCAGGCCGAAGGCGAGGGCGATGACTGCAGGCCCCGCGAAGCCGAGGGTCACCACCCAGTTCGGGATGCGCTTCGGCTTGTCGACGGCGAGCAGGATGGCGCCCATCACCACCACGAACAGGGCGATGGCCACGAGCATGAGCAGGAGCTTGTGACCGGGGGTGTCGGCGTCGAACAGGAACGTGCTGACGTTCCCCCAGATGTAGTCGATCCAGAGCCTGAGGTTCTCCACCCCGTACCCCTTCCGTCGTGTCCCGCGCGCACGTGCGCCGGACTGGCCATCACCGGTGACGCCCGACCCGACCGTGCACCCCCGCAGGGGAGCCGTCAACAGGTCGTCCGGGCGGCAGCAGGGGCCCGCCGCGGACGGCGGGCCCCTGCTGCTCGTGCCTCAGATCAGTCGGACGGCCAGGAGGCCTCGATGTCGGCGAGCACCTGCTCGGACGACTTGTCGGCGGCGATCCAGTTGACCATCTCCGTCCAGAAGGAGCCGGAGCCGACGGCGCCGGGCATCAGGTCGGACGCGTCGAACCGGAACGTGTACTCCTCGCCCGAGAGGATCTCGTGCGACAGGCGGTCGATCGGCGAGGAGAGGCCCTCGGGGTCGAGCCCGGAGTTCGCCGAGACCCAACCGGTCGAGACGGCGGCCTTGTCGTTCGCCCAGACGTCGCTGGCGAGGTAGGCGTGGACCGCCGTCGTCAGCGGGTCGTCGTTGAAGGCGACCGTGAACTCACCGGCACCGAGGACGGGCTTGGAGTCGTCGCTGCCCGGCAGGTAGAACGCGAAGACGTCGCCGTCCTCGGCGATGTCGACGCCGTCGCCGGCGTTCGGGGCGTTCACCCAGTTGCTGCCGTAGAAGTTGGCGGCACGGTGCATCCAGCACTCGCCGAACTCCTCGCCCTCGGCGGGCAGGATCGGGAAGCCGGCCTGGTCCCACTCGGTCGTGGCGATGGACTCGACACCGCCGAGACCGGCGTTGACGTACTCCGGGTTCTTGAGGATCTCGCCGGCCGCGTCGAGCGCGGCGACGATCTGCGGGTCGTCGAACGGGATCTCGTGCGCGATCCACTGGTCGTAGACCTCGGGACCGGCCGTGCGCAGGACGACGTCCTCGAGGAAGTCGGTGGCGGGCCAGCCGGTGGCGTCGCCCGAGGCGATGCCCGCGCACCACGGCATGCGACCGTCCGCGACGATCTGGTCGGACAGCGCGATCAGGTCGTCCCAGGTCTCCGGGATCTCGTAGCCCGCGGCCTCGAAGGCGCTCGGCGAGTACCAGACGAAGGACTTGGCGTTGGCGCCGAGCGGCGAGCCGTAGAACGTGCCGTCGACCGTGCCGTACTCCTTCCAGTCCTCGGAGAAGAACTCGTCGACCATCTCCTCGACCTCGGGCGCCGCCGGTGCGACCGCACCCTCGTTGTCGCGCACGATGCGCGCGAGGAGCCCGGGCTGCGGGATCATCGCGAGGTCCGGCGGGCTGCCGGCCTGGATCCGGACGGGGAGCTGGGCCTCGAACTCGTCGGACGCCTCGTAGGCGATGTCGATGCCCGTGCACTCCTCGAAGTCCACGTACGAGGCCTCCTGGCTCTCGCCCTCCTCGCCGTCGATGGTCGAGTAGACGCTGACCTCGCCCTCGCCGCCGGCGATGTCGGCGAACTGCTGGTAGTCCTCGCAGCCCTCGGCGAGCTCGCCACCGCCCTCACCGCCGCCGCCGCCCTCATCCGACGGGGGCGGGGTGCATGCGGCGAGCGTCATGGCCAGGGCGAAGCCCCCGGCCGCGGCGGCCGCGAAGCCGCGGCTCCTTCTCGTGCTGATCATCAGCGATTCCTCCACGTCGTCGTAGGACTGCCGTCCCCGGGGGAGCCCTCGCAGCGACAAGGAGGCTGCGCTGCGCCGGGCACCACCCGCCATGCAAGCGCTTGCACCCGGGGCTGGCAAGCCCGGAGCGCCTCCACGGCCCCACAACGGCGTAACAATTCGGTCACGAGAGCTCATGGGACCGGTATCAGTGGCGGAATCGCTCCCACGCGCCACATTCCGGACCTTCCGGGCGCGGGCGGCCCGCAGGACCCCATCGACCCGTCGTCGATCGCCGCGACCGTGCGTCCGGCCGGCTCAGGAGGATCGGCCGGCGCTCGGCACGGCCGGGCCGCGCACCGGGCGGGCCGCGGGCACCGGGCCCGTCGAGCCGCGCACGACGAGCGCGGTGGGCACGACCGTGAACGGCGGCGCCGGGACGCCGGCGATCATGTCGAGCACGAGCCGGGCGGCGATCGCACCCTGGTCGGCCGCCGGCTGCGCCATCGTCGTGAGGTCCACGAGCTCGCCCAGGTCGTGGCCGTCGATGCCGATCACGGACACGTCGTCCGGGACGAGGCGACCGGCGTGCCGCAGGGCCAGGATCGCGCCCATCGCCATCTCGTCGGACGCGGCGAAGACCGCGGTGAGGTCGGGCGCCCGCGCGAGGATCTCGCACATCGCCGCCCGGCCGCCCTCGACGTCGAGGCGGCTGTGCGCCAGGAGCGCGGGGTCCGCCGGGATCCCGGCCGCCTCGAGCGCATCGCGCCACCCCGCCGCGCGGTCGACGGGCGGGGACGACGGTGCGACGTCGTCCGCCGGCCCGGTCAGGTGGGCGATCCGCCGGTGTCCGAGGCCGAGCAGGTGCTGCGTCGCGGCGCGCGCCGTCGCCCGGTCGTCGAGCCGCACGGTCACCTGCCCGTACCCGCCCCACCCGATGCACACGAGGGGGTGGCCGAGGCCTAGGAGCGCCGCGACCTCGTCCTCGTCGAGCGGCAGCCCGACGACGAGCACGCCGTCGACCCGCCGCCGCAGCACGCCGGCGTCGAGGCGAGGGCCACCACCGCTGCGGCGCCCCTCGAACGTGTAGAGCAGCACGTCGAAGCCCTGGCTCCGGAGCGTGCGCTCCGCACCCTCGATGACGTGCGAGAAGTACCAGCGGTTGACGTACGGGCTGATCAGGCCGATCGCACGCGTGCGGCCCGAGGCGAGGCTCGCGGCCGACGGCGACGCGACGTAGCCGAGCTGCGCGGCGGCGCTCCGCACGCGGTCACGCGTGGCCTGCGTGACGTTGGGCAGGTCGCGCAGGGCTCGGGACACCGTCGCCGTCGAGACGCCGGCGGCGCGGGCCACGTCCTCGATTCCTGCCGCCATGGGCGGATTGTGCTCCCTCGCGTGCGTGGGGGTCCACCGCACGGCATGGTGCGGACGTGAAGGCTCCCACACCTTCCCACGACGACCACCGCGCGGGTGTCACGTGTCACCCGTGTGCGCGCGACGTCAGTCCAGGAGCGATTGCAGCACCGCGACGGCGCCGTCGTCCTCGACCGTGCCGGTGACCTCGTCGGCCGCCTCCTGCACCGGGATCTCGGCATGGCCCATGGCGACCCCGCGCGCGGCCCAGCGCAGCATGTCGACGTCGTTGCTGCCGTCGCCGAGCGCGACCGTGCGCTCGGGCGCCACGCCGAGCTGCCGGCGCAGCCGCTCGAGCGCGCTCGCCTTGGTCACGCCCTCGGGGGCGACGTCCATCCACGCCGTCCAGCCGATCGCGTACGTGACGTCCGCCAGGCCGAGCCGCGCGACGAGGTCGTGGAACTCCTGGCTCGTGTGGCCGGGGCTGCGGACGACGAGCCGCGTGACGTGCCGCGCCGTCAGGTCCTCGAGGTCGACCACCTCGTGGTCGCCCGTGAGCTCACCCTCCGGGAACAGCTTGTTCATCCGGAAGCCCGTGCCGACCTCCTCGACCGCGAAGTAGGCGTCCGGGAACTCGGCCGCCATGAGCCGCAGCACGGGCGCGGGGTCGAAGGTGATGACCTCGTCCACGAGGTGCCCCTCCGGCGCGCGCGGGTCGAGCCGCACGGTGACGGAGCCGTTCGAGCACACGAGCCAGCCGTCGTCGATGCCGAGCTCCTCGGCGACCGGGCGCGTGCCGTGCAGCGAGCGGCCGGTCGCGAGCACGACGTGGTGGCCCGCCTCGCGCACGGCGACGACGGCGTCGCGCACCGTCGGGCGCAGGTCCCCGGCGTAGGTCAGGAGCGTGCCGTCGAGGTCGAGCGCGACCAGCCGGGCGCGTCCGTCGAGGTCCGCCCGCGCGTCGGGCTTCGTGTGCCCGAGCCGGCTCTCGGTCCCCGGTCCGCCCGGCCGCACGTCAGGCACCGGCCGGACGCGTCGGCCGGAGCACGTCGAGACCGCCGAGGTAGGGGCGCAGCCCCTCGGGCACGCGCACCGAGCCGTCCGCCTGCTGGTGGTTCTCGAGGATGGCGACGATCCAGCGCGTCGTGCCGAGCGTGCCGTTGAGCGTCGCCGCGGGACGGGTCTCGCCCGTCGCGGTGCGCTCGCGGACGCCCAGCCGGCGGGCCTGGTACGTGGTGCAGTCGGACGTCGACGTGAGCTCGAGCCATCGCGCCTGGCTCGGCAGCCACGCCTCGCAGTCGAACTTGCGGGCAGCGCTCGAGCCGAGGTCGCCGGCGGCCGTGTCGATCACGCGGTAGGGCAGCTCGACGAGCCCGAGCATCTCCTCCTCGAGCGCGAGCAGGCGCTGGTGCTCGGCCTGCGACTCCTCGGCGCTGACGAAGGTGAACATCTCGACCTTGTGGAACTGGTGCACGCGGATGATGCCGCGCGTGTCCTTGCCGTAGGAGCCGGCCTCGCGCCGGTAGCAGGCCGACCACCCCGCGTACCGGCGCGGCCCGTCCGACAGGTCGAGGATCTCGTCGGCGTGGTAGCCGGCGAGCGCGACCTCCGAGGTGCCCACGAGGTACAGGTCGTCGGCCTCGAGCCGGTAGACCTCGTCGGCGTGCGCGCCCAGGTACCCCGTCCCCGCCATGACCTCGGGCTTCACGAGGGTGGGCGTGATCATCGGTGTGAAGCCCGCCGCGAGCGCGCGGTCCATCGCCGCGTTGAGCAGCGCGAGCTCGAGGCGGGCGCCGATGCCGGTGAGGAAGTAGAACCGGGCACCCGAGACCTTGGCGCCGCGCTCGGTGTCGATCGCGCCGAGCAGCTCGCCGAGCTCCAGGTGGTCCCGCACGGCGAAGTCCGGGCCGTACTCGGCCGCCAGGTCGCGCGGCGTGCCCACGTGCTTGAGCACCACGTAGTCGTCCTCGCCGCCGGCAGGGACGCCGTCGTGCACGACGTTGCCGATCCGGGAGACGACGGCGTCCAGCTCGGCGCCGGCCGCGTCGGCGTCGGCCTGGCGCGCCTTGACCTGCTCGGCGAGCCCCTTGGCCCGTGCGAGCAGCTCGGCCTTCTCGTCGCCCCGCGCCTGCGCGACCTGCTTGCCGAGCGCCTTCTGCTCGGCGCGCAGGCGCTCGAAGTCCGTCACGGCGGCGCGGCGCCGGGTGTCCAGCTCGAGCACGGTGTCCACGAGGGAGGGGTCGTCACCGCGCAGTGTCTGGCTGGCACGGACGACGTCGGGGGTGTCCCTCAGGAGGCGCAGGTCGATCACCGGACGAGGGTACCGAGGGCTTCGTCCCCGTGCGCCCGTGCCGGAGGCCCGCCGTGGCCGTACGGTTCAGCCATGACGTCGGCAGGCTGGCTGGGCATCGCTGTGACCGTGGTGGCCCTGGTCGCCCTCTCCGCGCTGTGGATCGCGCTCCAGAACCGGCGGGCGCTCGTCGGCCACGGGGTCGAGGTCAAGCCCTCGATCGCCGGCCCGGGGCGCAGCGGCACGGCCTCGTCGGAGGACACGGACGCCGCCCACACGCTCGTCGCCTTCGTCGCCAACCCGACGAAGCCCGGCGTGCCGGAGCTGCGCGACCAGGCCGTCCGCGCCTGCGCGGCGCGCTACCTGCCCGAGCCCCTGTGGTTCGACACCACGGAGGAGGACCCGGGCATCGGCCAGGCGCGGGAGGCGGTCGAGAAGGGCGCGAAGGTCGTCATCGCCGTCGGCGGCGACGGCACGGTGCGCGCGGTCGCCGAGGGGCTCGTGGGGACGGGTCGCGCCATGGCGATCGTGCCGCAGGGCACGGGCAACCTCCTCGCGCGCAACCTCGAGCTCCCGATCGACGACGTCGAGGCGCAGCTGCGGATCGCCCTGACCGGCGCGGACCGGACGATCGACGTCGGCTGGCTCACCGTGGTGCGCGACGAGTCCCGGGTGAGCGACGACATCGCCGAGGCCGACCCCGAGGCCGTCGCGCCCGAGGAGAAGCCGCCGGGCGCCACGGCGCTCCCGCGTGACCACATCTTCCTCGTCATCGCCGGCCTCGGCTTCGACGCCGCGATCGTCGGCGACGCGGACGAGGACCTCAAGGCCCGGGTCGGCTGGATGGCCTACTTCTTCTCCGCGTTCAAGCACCTGCGCGGCGGCCGGATGCGGCTCGACATCTCCTACGACGACCAGCCGTGGCACAGGGCGCGCCTGCGCAGCCTCCTGTTCGGCAACGTCGGCAAGCTGCCGGGCGGCATCACGTTGCTGCCCGACGCCGAGATCGACGACGGCTGGATGGACATCGGCGCGATCGACACGCGGGGCGGGCTCGCGGGCTGGACGCAGCTCCTCGGCGAGGTCGCGATGCAGCGCTACGGGGTCAAGACCGACCTGCCCAACAAGATCGGCAAGATCGAGCACCACCGCGTGCGCCGGGCCCGGGTCCGCGCGCGCGAGCCGCAGCCCGTCCAGGTCGACGGCGACACGATCGGCACGGTCCTCGAGGTCTCGGCGCGCATCGACAAGCACGCCCTGGTGGTCCGCGTCGACGGCACCCCCGAGCCCGCCTGACCCTGCGGGCGGCCTAGTGGGGTCGGCCCTCGCGGAGGTGGTCGAGCCAGGTACGGGCGGCCTGGAAGTCGGCGTCGGACGTGCCCGGGCGGACGTCGCCGTGGGGGGCGTCGACGCGCGGGTAGGACCCGAGGAAGCGCACGTGGGGGCACACCCGGTGCAGGCCCATGAGCGCCTCGGCGACGCGCTCGTCGTCGATGTGCCCCTCGGCGTCCATCGAGAACGAGTAGCGGCCGAGCGAGTCGCCGATGGGGCGGGACTCGATCCGGGACAGGTTCACGCCGCGCGTCGCGAGCTGCTCGAGCATCTCGAGCAGCGCACCGGCCTGGTTGCTGGGCAGGTGCACCACGAGCGTCGTCTTGTCCGCGCCCGTCCGGGCCGGGAGCTCGCCCGGGCGGCCGACGACGACGAACCGCGTCACCGCGTGCGGGTTGTCCGCGACCTCGTCCGCGAGCGGCTCCAGCCCGTAGTGCGCGACGGCGGGCGGCGGCACGAGGGCGGCGTCGAAGCCGACGGCCTCGACCGAGGCGGCCAGGAGCGCTGCCGGCGCCGTGTTCGACGTCGCCGGCACGTGCACGACGCCCGGCAGGTTCGCGGCTAGCCACCGGCGGCACTGCGCCCAGGCGTGCGGGTGGGCCGCGACGCGGCGCACGTCGTCGAGGGCCGTGCCTGCGCGCGCGGCGAGCACGAAGCCCACGGGCACGACCGTCTCCCCCAGGATCATGAGCGGCTCGCCTGTGGCGAGCGTGTCGAGCACCGCGCTGACGCTGCCCTCGACGGAGCTCTCGATCGCGACGACGGCGCGGTCCGCCTCGCCCGTGCGGACCGCCTCGATCGCGGCGACGACGTCGACCTGCGGCAGGTGGTCCGCCTCCTCGGGCGGCGCGACCTGGCGCAACGCCGCCTCGGTGAAGGTCCCCGCGGGGCCGAGGTAGGCGTACCGGGGCCGGCCGGGGCTCGCGGTCATCGGTGGTCCTCCAGGCAGTCGACGCCGGGCCGATGCTAGTGCGCAACTAGGCTGGACCGGTGCTCCGTCCCGTCCGCGCCCTGGCCGCCGCCGCGGCCGGGCTGGCGGTGCTCGCACTCGCCGCGACGGGCCTGGCGGCACCGGCCACGGCCGCATCGACGGCGGCCACCGCCGCTCGGACGACGGCGGCCGCCCCCGCGAGCCAGCCGTCCGACCCCCGGATCGCCGACGCCGTCGTCGTCATCGGCACCGCCGGTCTGCGCTGGGACGACGTGCACACGCTGTCGACGCCGTCGCTCTGGGACGTGTCCCGCCGGGCCTCGATCGGCACCCTCGCGGCCAGGAGCGTGCGGTCCTCGGCCTGCCCCGCGGACGGCTGGCTCGCGCTCTCGTCCGGCGCGCGCGCCGCGGACCTGCCCGGTGCCGCGTACGGCGAGTGCCGCCGCCTCGTGAACCCGACCGTCGACGGCGTCGTGCGCGGCTGGGAGGACTTCGTCGAGTCCGCCCAGCAGGAGGACTACGACCCGCGCCTCGGCCTGCTCGGCGAGACCCTCGCCGACGCGGGCCGCCCGGCGGCCGCGATCGGCCCGGGGGCCGCGATCGCGCTCGCCGACGGCGACGGGCACGTCACCGGCGCCTACGCACCGCGGCCGGCGGGCAACGACGCGCTGCGCGCCGAGGTGGGCGCCGCGCTCGAGACCGCCGACCTCGTCGTCGTCGACGTCGGCGCCGTGCGGGACACGGGCCGCGCGACCGTGCTCCGCGCCGACCCGACCGACGAGCCGACGCCCGAGCCGACTGGCGACGCCGCCGAGCCCGCGCCCACCGGCGAGGAGCCGGCGGGACCCGAGGTGATCACCGAGCCGACGCGCCCCGAGCAGGTCCGTCCCGTCGACGACCGCATCGGCGCCGTGCTCGCCGCGGTCGAGGCGAGCGACCGCGACATCACCGTGCTGCTCGTGTCGCTCGCGGACTCCGGCACCCGTGCTCGCATGCAGCTCGCGGCCGCCCTGGGCCCTGCGCCGGACGGCTCGAGCTACGGCGCCTCGCTGCTCGGCTCCCGGTCGACCCGCCAGCCCGGCATGATCCAGGCGACCGACGTGACCCCGACCGTCCTGGCCGCGCTGGGGCTCCTGGACGAGGCGCCGTCGGGCGCGCTCGTGGGTGCGCCGGTGCTGCCGGTCGACGGCCCGGGCAACGCCAACCAGCGGCTCCGGGCAGTGCTCGACATCGACCAGCACTCGGTCGCTGTGCGACCGCTCACGCCGCGGTTCTACACCGTGCTCATCGTCTCGAACCTCGTGCTCTACCTGCTGGTCTCGCTGGGCCTCAACGGCCGCGCGCTGGGCGCGCTCAGCCGGGTCGCGGCGCGGCGCGCCGGCGTGGCGGCGCGCGCCGTGGCCG
>NZ_JACVQL010000186.1 GCF_019733465.1 Actinotalea ferrariae
GCGCCGGCGTGGCCCGAGCGCGGCGCCCGCGCGGCGAGCGTCGAGCCGCAGCCCTCGCGGGAGTGTGCCGAGCCGACCGCCCGCGCGGGTGTGCCTCGAGCCGATCGCCCACGGCCGCGTGTGCTCAGGCAGGCTCCGGCGCCGCCGTGGGCTCGTCGCAGCGCGCCCGGGGAGTCCCTACTCCGGCGCGATGAGCGCGACCGCCTGCCGCGCGATCGCGAGTTCCTCGTTGGTGGGCACCACCATGACGAGGGTGGGCGTCCAGTCGGGCGAGATGATCGTGGGCTCCTTCTTGGAGCCCTCGTTCCGCGCCGGGTCGACGGCGATGCCGAGGCCCTCGAGCCCCGCGCAGGCCGCAGCCCGCACGAGGGCGTCGTTCTCGCCCACGCCGGCGGTGAAGGCGATGACGTCGACCCGTCCGAGCACGGCGAGGTACGCGCCGATGTACTTGCGCAGCCGGTGGATGTAGACGTCGAACGCCTTCTTCGCGGCCTCGTCCCCGGCCTCCACGAGCTTGTGCAGCTCACGGAAGTCGTTCTGCCCCGCGAGCCCCTTCAGCCCGCTGCGGCGGTTGAGCAGGTCGTCGATCTGGTCCACCGACATGCCGGCGTTCCGGTGCAGGTGCACGATCACCGCCGGGTCGATGTCCCCGGTCCGCGTGCCCATGACGAGGCCCTCGAGCGGCGTCATGCCCATCGACGTCTCGACCGCCACGCCGCCGCGCACCGCCGACGCCGACGCGCCGTTGCCCAGGTGCAGCACGATCTGGTTGAGGTCCGACAGCCGGCGCCCCAGCACGCGCGAGACCTTGCCCGAGACGTACTGGTGCGACGTCCCGTGGAAGCCGTACCGGCGGACCCCGTGCTTCTCGGCGACCTCGCGGTCCAGCGCGTAGGTCGACGCGGCGTCGGGCAGCGTCTGGAAGAACGCCGTGTCGAACACCGCGACGTGCGGCACGTCCGGCAGCAGCTCGCGCGCGACCTGGATGCCGCGGACGTTCGCGGGGTTGTGCAGCGGCGCGAGCGGCGAGATCTCCTCGATCGCGTGGACGACGTCGTCGTCCACGAGCGCCGGCTCGGCGAAGACCGCGCCCCCGTGCACCACGCGGTGCCCGACGGCGACCACCTGGGCCTCGCCGAGGTCCGGCCCCACCTCGTCGAAGAGCGCCAGCACGGCCCGGAGCGCCGCGCCGTGGTCGGCGACCGGGCCTGTGCGCTCGGTGCGGTTCCCCGCGAAGGTGTGCCGCACGTAGCTGTCGGACTCGCCGATCCGCTCGACGAGGCCCGAGGCGATCGCCTCGCCGCCGACCGGGTTCACGAGCTGGTACTTCACCGACGAGGAGCCGGAGTTGATCACCAGCACGCTGCCGTGGGCGCCGAACGCGCTGTGCGTGCTGGGCCGGTCGCCGACGCCGGGGACGGGGTTCACGGTCGGGCCTCCTGGCCGTCGGCCAGGGCCTGCGCCTGGATCGCGGTGATCGCCACGGTGTTGACGATGTCCTGCACGAGCGCGCCCCGCGACAGGTCGTTGACCGGCTTGCGCAGGCCCTGGAGCACGGGGCCGATGGCGACCGCGCCGGCCGAGCGCTGCACGGCCTTGTAGGTGTTGTTGCCCGTGTTGAGGTCCGGGAAGATGAACACCGTCGCCCGGCCCGCCACGGTGGAGTCGGGCATCTTGGTCTTCGCGACCGACGCGTCGACGGCGGCGTCGTACTGGATGGGGCCCTCGACCGAGAGGTCCGGCCGACGCTCCCGCACGAGCGCGGTCGCGGTGCGGACCTTCTCCACCTCGGCGCCCGTCCCGGACTCACCCGTCGAGTACGAGAGCATCGCGATCCGCGGCTCGATGCCGAACTGCGCCGCCGTTTCCGCCGACGAGATCGCGATGTCGGCGAGCTGCTCCGCGGTCGGGTCCGGGTTCACGGCGCAGTCGCCGTAGACCAGCACGCGGTCCTCGAGGCACATGAGGAAGACGCTCGAGACGATGGAGACGTCCGGCACCGTCTTGATGATCTCGAACGACGGCTTGATGGTGTGCGCGGTCGTGTGTATCGCGCCCGAGACCATCCCGTCGGCGAGGCCCAGCTGCACCATGAGCGTGCCGAAGTACGAGACCGAGCCGACGATCTCCCGCGCCCGCTCGACCGTCATCCCCTTGTGCTTGCGCAGCTCGGCGTACTCGTGCGCGAAGCGCTCGAACAGCTCGCCGTCCTTCGGGTCGATCACCGCGGCCGCGCTGATGTCCAGCCCGAGCTCCGTCGCGCGCGCCCGGATCGCGGGCTCGGAGCCGAGGATGGTCAGCTCGGCGACCTCGCGCTGGAGCAGGGTGCTGGCGGCACGGAGGATCCGGTCGTCCCCGCCCTCGGGCAGCACGATGTGCTTCCGGTCGGACCGCGCGCGGTCCAGCAGCTGGTACTCGAACATGAGCGGCGTGACGACCGACGGGCGGGCGACGTCGAGCCGCGCGAGCAGCGCCTCGCCGTCGACGTGCCGCTCGAACAGCGCGAGCGCGGTGTCGATCTTGCGCTGCGACTCGGCCGAGAGCCGGCCGCGCGTGGCGGCGGCGGCGCTCGCGGTCCGGAAGGTCCCCAGGTCGGTCCGGATGATCGGCAGGCGCTGGCCGAGCCCGTTGACGAGGCGCGCGATCGCGGGCGGCGGGTAGAACCCGCCGTTGAGGATGATCCCGGCGAGCGACGGGAAGCCCTCGGCGGCGTTCGCCGTGAGCAGGCCCAGCAGGATGTCCGACCGGTCACCCGGCGTGATGACGACGGCGCCGTCGGTGAGCTTCTCGAGCAGGTGCTCCACCGACATGGCGCCGACGAGCATGTCGAGCGCCTCACGCGACAGCAGCTCCGCGTCGCCCCCGGCGAGGGTCCCGCCGACCGCCTCCATGAGCGCACGCACCGTGGGCGCGCCCAGCAGCTGGTCCTCGGGCAGCGTCCACGCCGGGATCTCGGTCGTGATCGCGGCCCGCACGCGGACGAGGTCCTCGGGCGCGCACCGGTTGGCGACGACGCCGATCACCTCGGCGTGCTGCGTGCGCAGCTCCGCGAGGCACACGTCCACCGAGCGCCGGATCTCCTCGGGCGCCCGGCCCAGGCCGCGCACCACGAGCAGCACGGGCGCACCCAGGTTCGCGGCGATGCGCGCGTTGTAGGCGAGCTCCGTCGGCCCCGCGACGTCCGTGTAGTCGGTGCCGACCACGACGACGACGTCGCTCTGCCGCTCGACCTCGTGGTAGCGCGCGACGATCTGCGAGAGCGCGGCCTCCGGGTCGGCGTTGACCTCCTCGTAGGTCGAGCCCACGCAGTCCTCGTAGGTGAGGTCCACGCCGTCGTGCGCGAGGAGCAGGTCGAGCACGTAGTCGCGCTGCCGGGTGGACCGCGCGACGGGCCGAAAGATGCCGACCCGCTGCACGCTGCGGGTGAGCAGGTCCACGACGCCAAGGGCGACCGTCGACTTGCCGGTGTCGCCCTCGGCGCTCGTGATGTAGATGCTGCGTGCCACTAGATGCTCGTCCTCACGCCGGTGGTCACTGCCCAGGTCGTCACGGCGCGAATCGTCACGGCGCGAATCTTCACGGCGCACCTCGTCGCGCTGCTGCTCGTCCGCGGCGCCGGCCTCACTCGTTGTCCCCGGCGGTGGCCGACGTCGCCGACAGCTGCTGCGGCCCGCCGACCTCGGTGCCGGTCTCGCCCGCGTCCGGCCAGACCCAGTCCCGCACCTCGGGGATGTCCTCGCCGTGCTCACGCGTGTACTGCCGCGCGCGCAGCCGGGCGTCCGTCATCTCCTGACGGAGCTCGGCGGCCTTCGTGCCCAGGCCCGGGACGCGGTCGATGACGTCGATGACCAGGTGGTACCGGTCGAGGTCGTTGAGCATGACCATGTCGAACGGCGTCGTCGTCGTCCCCTCCTCCTTGTACCCGCGCACGTGCAGGTTGGCGTGCCCCGTGCGGCGGTACGTGAGGCGGTGGATGAGCCACGGGTAGCCGTGGTACGCGAAGATCACCGGCTTGTCGGGCGTGAAGATCGTGTCGAACTCCCGGTCCGAGAGCCCGTGCGGGTGCTCCTCGGCGCTCTGCAGGCGCATGAGGTCCACGACGTTGACCACGCGCACGTTGAGCTCCGGCAGGTGCTGGCGCAGCAGGTCCGCCGCGGCGAGCACCTCGAGCGTCGGCACGTCGCCCGCGCACGCCAGCACGACGTCGGGGTCCTCGCCCCGGGCCTCGGTGCCGGCCCACTCCCAGATGCCCAGACCCCGGGCGCAGTGCGCGATCGCGTCGTCCATGCCGAGGAAGGTCGGCGCGGGCTGCTTGCCGGCGACGACGACGTTCACGTACTGACGGCTGCGCAGGCAGTGGTCGTACGTCGAGAGCAGCGTGTTCGCGTCCGGCGGCAGGTACACCCGGACGATCTCGGCCTTCTTGTTGACGACGTGGTCGATGAAGCCCGGGTCCTGGTGGCTGAAGCCGTTGTGGTCCTGGCGCCACACGTGCGACGTCAGGAGGTAGTTGAGCGACGCGATCGGCCGGCGCCACGGGATGTCGTTCGTCACCTTCAGCCACTTGGCGTGCTGGTTCATCATCGAGTCGATGATGTGGATGAACGCCTCGTAGCAGCTGAAGACGCCGTGCCGGCCGGTGAGCAGGTAGCCCTCGAGCCAGCCCTGGCACTGGTGCTCGGACAGCATCTCGACGACGCGGCCGACCCGCGCGAGGTTGTCGTCCTGCGGCAGGATCTCGGCGTTCCACTGCTTGTCGGTGACGTCGAACACGGCCTGGAGGCGGTTCGACGCGGTCTCGTCCGGCCCGAACACCCGGAACGTCTGCGGGTTGGCCTCGACGACGGCGGAGAGCCACCGGCCGAGCACGCGCGTCGCCTCGACGACGCCGCCACCGGGTGCGTCGACGGGCACCGCGAACTCGCGGAAGTCGGGCAGGTGGAGGTCGCGCAGCAGCAGCCCGCCGTTGGCGTAGGGCGTCGCGCTCATCCGCAGCGTGCCCGCGGGCGCGAGCGAGGCGACGTCGTCCACGAGGCGTCCCGTGGCGTCGAACAGCTCCTCCGGCCGGTACGAGCGCAGCCAGCCGTCGAGCACCTGGAGGTGCTCCTCGGTGTCGCGCGCGCTCGCGAGCGGCACCTGGTGCGAGCGCCACGAGTCCTCGACCTGCTTGCCGTCGATGACGGGCGGGCAGGTCCAGCCCTTGGGCGTGCGCAGCACGATCATGGGCCAGCGCGGGCGCTCGGTCAGCGAGCCGTCGCGTGCGGCCGCCTTGATGTCGGCGATCTGGTTGAGGCACTCGTCGAGCACCTGGGCCATGCGCTGGTGGACGAGCGCCGGGTCCTCGCCGTCGAAGCCGCCCGAGACGACGTACGGCGTGTGGCCGTAGCCGCGCATGAGCTCGAGGAGCTCCTCCTCGGGGATCCGCGCGAGCACCGTCGGGTTGGCGATCTTGTACCCGTTGAGGTGCAGGATCGGCAGGACCACGCCGTCCTGGAGCGGGTCGACGAACTTGTTCGAGTGCCACGACGTCGCGAGCGGGCCGGTCTCCGCCTCGCCGTCGCCGACGACGGCCGCGACGAGCAGGTCCGGGTTGTCGAACGCCGCGCCGTAGGCGTGCGAGAGGGCGTAGCCGAGCTCGCCGCCCTCGTGGATCGACCCCGGCGTCTCGGGTGCCACGTGGCTCGGGATGCCGCCCGGGAAGGAGAACTGGCGGAACAGCTTGCGCATGCCGTCCGCGTCCTGCGTGATGCCCGTGTAGACCTCCGAGTACGTGCCCTCGAGGTACGCGTTCGCGACGAGCCCGGGGCCGCCGTGGCCCGGGCCCGTGATGTAGAGCGTCTCCTGCGAGCGCTCCTGGATCGCGCGGTTGAGGTGCGCGTAGAGGAAGTTGAGGCCGGGCGTCGTGCCCCAGTGCCCGAGCAGGCGCGGCTTGACGTGGTCGCGGTGCAGCGGCTCGGCGAGGAGCGGGTTGTCGAGCAGGTAGATCTGCCCGACGGAGAGGTAGTTCGCGGCGCGCCACCAGGCGTCGACACGGGCCAGCGCCTCGTCCGACAGCGGCTCGACGTCGCGCTTGCCCCAGCTGGTGTGGCGGTCCAGGACCGATGTCATCCGGTGCTCCTCCTCGACAGGCCGCGGGCATCCCGGCGGCGACAACAAGCGTGCCCGACCGCACGCCCAAGTCATGGGACGTTTGGCCCGCGATGGTGCTGCGGCGCGTATCCCGCGCAGGCCCCATGCCACCACATCGCGCGCCTCGGCGCAGCGCCCGGACGCCCCTCGGGGGTCCGGGACGTGTCGTGCGCGCGGGTACCGTGGCGACGTGACCACGGAGCGGCCGGACGCCGGGTCGCCGTCCTACCTGCGGACGGCGACGAGCCCGCGCATGCTCGTGATCCTGCTGCTCCTCCTGGGCGCCGCCGCCGTGTGCGCGAGGCTGGGCGTCTGGCAGCTCGACCGCGCCGAGCTGCGCGGCGACGCGGACGCGGCGGAGCGCCGTGCCGCGCTCGAGGTCGCCGAGCCGGACCCGATCGCCGAGGTCCTCACGCCCCAGACGTCGTTCCGCTCCGAGCTCGTGGGCCACAAGGTCGCCGCGAGCGGCACGTACGAGGCGGACGAGCTGCTCGTCCCCGGGCGAGCGCTGGACGGCCAGACGGGCTGGCTCGTCCTCACGCCGCTGCGCGTCGCCACCGAGGGGGACCCCGTGCTCGCCGTCGTCCGCGGCTGGGTCGCGGACCGGGACGACGCCGCTGCCGTGCCCGCGCCCGAGGGGACCGTCACCGTGACGGGGTACCTCCAGGTGGGCGAGGCCGCCGGCACGCCGCTCGGCGGTGACGAGGTCGAGGCGATCAGCCCGGCCGAGCTCGTCAACCGGTGGGGCGGGCCCACGTACTCCGGGTACCTCGTGCTGCAGGACAGCGACCCGACGCAGGCTCCCGGCCTCGCGGTGCTCCCCGCGCCGACGCTCGCGGGCGGCGGGCTGAACATCCAGAACCTCGCCTACGCGCTCCAGTGGTGGATCTTCGGCGGGTTCGCGGTGCTGCTCTGGGTGCGCCTCGTCCGGGACGAGACGCGTGCGGCGCGTGAGGAGCTCGACGGTCCCGAGCCCGACGAGGAGCCTCAGCCCGACGGCGAGGCTCAGCACGACGGCGAGGCTCAGCACGACGGCGACGCTCAGCCCGACGGTGAGACGCAGCCCGACGGTGAGACGCAGCGCGGCGACGAGGCCCAGCCCGACGGTCAGGCTCCGCGCGACGGCGACGCTCAGCCCGACGGTGAGACGCAGCGCGGCGGCTCGCCCGCTGCGCACCGGGGCGCCGCACCCGTGGCTGCGGGCCGCGTGCCGCGCTTCGGTCCGCCGTCCTGACCGGGCTCCGCTTGCCCGCCTGAGAGCCCGAGGTGCCTGCCGCTGCTGGTCGCGTCGCGCACCCGGGCGAGGCACTACTCCGGGCCCGTGCGGCGCGGACGCCGACGCAGCTCCTTGACCTCGCGCCGCTTCTGCTCGGCCGCCGACCGTCGCGTGCGTGACGCGCGGCTCGGCCGGGTCGGCTGCCGGGGCGTCCGCACCTCGAGGGCCTGCTCGACGAGCCGTACGAGGCGCGCGGTCGCCGCCTCGCGGTTGCGCAGCTGGGACCGGTGCTCGGACGCCGCGACCGTGAGGACCCCGTCCGTCAGCCGGTGCGCGAGCGCCGCGACGGCGCGGTCGCGCAGCTCGTCGGGCAGGGCAGGGGACCGCGCCAGGTCCCACGAGAGCTCGACCCGCGAGTCGGTGGTGTTGACGCCCTGGCCACCCGGCCCGCTCGACCGCGAGAACCTCCAGCGCAGCTCGGCGTCGTCGACCACGACGACGTCACGACGCACCCGGATCTCCACGGCACCAGCCTGCCCCACCCAGCCGTCCGCGTGCCCTCAGGGTGGTGCGGGCGTCGATGTCGCCGCGCCGCGAGGGCCGTTGTCACGTGTCACCGGCGGGCGGGACACTCGGCGGATGGAGCTCCGCCCCTACCGCGCCACCGACCGCGACGACGTCTACGACGTGTGCGTCCGGACCGCCGACGGCGGCGGCGACGCCCGCGGGCAGTACACCACCGACGACTTCATGCCCGACCTCTTCGCGGGGCCGTACCTGTTCCTCGAGCCCGAGCTGGCCTTCGTCCTCGACGACGGCGACCGGGTGGTGGGGTACGTGCTCGGCACCGCGGACACGGCCCGATGGGCGGCCGAGCACCGCGCGCGCTGGCTGCCGCGCGTGGCCGCGCGCTACCCGCTCCCCGATCGCGGCGCGGGATCGCCCGACCCCCACCCCGGCCGCCCGGCCACGCCGCAGGAGGGGCTGACCGAATTGCTGCACCACCCGGAGCGCAACGTGTACGCCGAGCTCGCCGGCTACCCGGCCCACCTGCACATCGACGTGCTGCCCGCCCACCAGGGCGCCGGCCACGGGCGCGCGCTGATCCGCACCTTTCTGGCCGCGCTGCGCGAGCGCGGCGTGCCGGCCGTCCACCTCGGGATGGTCACGACCAACACGCCGGCCCGCGCCTTCTACGACCGGCTCGGCTTCCACGAGATCGCCCTCGAGGTCCCGGGGCTCACGTTCCTGGGAGCACCGACCGACCTCGCGGTCTGACGGGCAGCGGCACGGCGCCCTGCCCACCAGCAGGCGCGGCCCTCACCCACCGGCACGCACGTGCGAGCAGCCCGCCACCCTCGCCGGCGCGGACGGCGGCTCACTCCTGGTGCCACGACCTCCACAGCGCGGCGTACTCGCCGCCGGCGGCCACCAGCTCGTCGTGCGGGCCGATCTCGGTGATCCGGCCGGCGTCGACCACCGCGACGCGGTCGGCGTCGTGCGCCGTGTGCAGCCGGTGCGCGATCGCCACCACCGTCCGGCCCTCGAGGACCGCCGACAGCGACCGCTCGAGGTGCCGGGCCGCCCGGGGGTCCAGCAGCGACGTCGCCTCGTCGAGCACGAGCGTGTGCGGGTCGAGCAGCACGAGCCGCGCGAGCGCGACCTGCTGGGCCTGGGCGGGCGACAGCTCGAGCCCGCCCGAGCCCACCTCGGTCGCGAGGCCGTCCGGCAGCCCGTCCACCCAGTCGGCGTCGACGGCCGCCAGGGCGCGGCGCAGCTCGGCGTCGTCCGCGTCCGGCCGGGCGAGCCGCAGGTTCTGCTCGAGCGTCCCGACGAAGACGTGGTGCTCCTGGGTCACGAGCGCGACGTGACCCCGCAGCTCGTCCAGCGGGAGGTCGACGAGGGGGACGTCGCCCACCGTCACGGTGCCGCCGGTGGGCGGGTGGATGCCCGCGAGCATCCGGCCCAGCGTCGACTTCCCCGCCCCGGACGGCCCGACGACGGCGAGCCGCTCGCCCACGCCGAGGTCGAGGTCGACCCCGTGCAGGACGTCGTGGCCCTCGCGGTAGGCGTACCTGACCGCGGAGGCGACGACGTGCTCGTCCGCGGGCCGGTTCTCGGGCCGCGCGACGCGGTCGGGCGCCACCGCCTGCACGCCGATGATCCGCGCCAGCGACGTCGCGCCCACCTGGATCTCGTCGAGCCAGTAGATGAGCTCGCCGATGGGGTGCATGACCTGCAGCGCGTAGACGGCGATCGTCGTGACCGCGCCGACCGTCGCGCTGCCCGTCGAGACCAGCCACGCGCCCCAGAGCACGGTCGCGACGACCGGCAGCACGAACGACACGTCGACACCCGGGAAGAGCACGGTCCGCAGTCGCAGCGTGTAGCTCTCGGCCTCGAAGGCCTCCCGCAGGTCGGCGTCCACGCGCTCGCGGCGGCGCCGGCCGAGGCCCAGCGCGTCCACCGTGCGCGCACCCTCGACGGACTCCGTGATGGTCCCGTTGAGGCGCGCGTACGACGCCGACTCCCGCAGGTAGCCCGCCGCGGCCCGCTTGAGGTACCACCGCGTGGTCACGAGCAGCAGCGGCACGCCCGCGAGCAGAGCGACGGCGACCTGCCAGCTCACCGCGATCGCGGCCGCCAGCGTGAGGACGATCGTGGCAGCGGTCACGAGCACGCGCGGCACGCCGAACCGGATCGTGTGCTGCACCCGGTCGATGTCGTTGGTGGTCCGTGCGACGAGGTCACCCGTCCCGGCGCGCTCGACGGTCGAGAGCGGCAGCCGCGTGACGGTGCCCAGGAACTGCTCGCGCAGCTCGGCGAACACGGTCTCGCCGAGCACCATCGCGTCGCGCTGCGCGTAGCGGATGAGGACCGTCTGGGTGAGCACGGCGACGACGAGAAGGAGCACGGCCTGGTCGACGAACGAGGTCGTGGTGCCCCGGGCGACCGCGTCGACCATGCGGCCCAGCAGCCACGGCCCGGCGAGGCCGGCCGTCGCGGCGAGGGTGTGCAGCAGCAGGACGCGGCCGAGGCCACCGCGGTGGCGCCGCAGCAGCATGCCGGTGTGGGCGCGCAGCGCCGCGCTGTCAGCGACGGGCAGCTTCATGGAGCTCCACCTCCTCCAGGGGCTCGGTGATCTCGTGGTCGGTGGCCTCGCGGTTCGCGGCCTGGTGGCCGGCGTCCTGGTGGCCGACGTCCTCGTGGGCGTCGTCGTCCGCGGCCGCGCGGCTGACGACGGCGCGGTAGGCCGCACCCTGCGGCCCGGCGTCGGGGGCGAGAAGCCCTCGGTGCGTGCCGCGGGCGCGCACGGCGCCGTCGGCGACGAGGAGCACCTCGTCGACCCGGTCGAGGACGAGCGGGCTCGCCGTCACGACGACCGTGGTCCGCCCCGCGCGGAGCCGCACGAGCCGCTCGGCGATGCGCGCCTCGGTGTGCGCGTCGACCGCCGACGTCGGCTCGACGAGCACGAGGACCTCGGGCTCGGTCAGCAGCGCGCGGGCCAGCGCGACGCGCTGACGCTGCCCGCCCGAGAACGACCGGCCCTTCTCGGCGACCTCGCCGTCGAGCCCGCCCGGCAGGGAGTCGAGGACGTCCTGCGCATCCGCGACCTCGAGCGCGGCGCGGACGCGCTCCTCGCCGGCCGAGCCGCGCACGTCGAGCTCGTCCCGCAGCACGCCCGTAAAGAGGTGCGGCGTCGACTCCGCGACGACGACGCGCCGACGGACCTGCGCGAGACCCAGCTCGCTGAGCGGGACGCCGCCGAGCGTCACCTGCGCACCGCGGTCGCCGTTCTCGGCGCCGAGCAGGCCCATGCGGCGGGCGATCGCCGCCGTCTCGTCCGGGTCGGCGCTCACGAGGGCGACGACCCGGCCCGCGGGGGCGACGACGCCCGTGTCGAGGTCGACGAGGTCGCCGACCGGTCCGTCGGCGCCGTCGGTGCGCTCGGCACCCGTGGCGGGCACCTGCAGCACCCGCAGGATCTTGCGGACGCCCACGAGCGCGCGCGTCAGGCTGTGGATGAACTGCGTGGCGGCCTGGAGCGGCTCGGTGAGGAACGCCGCGTACCCGTAGAAGGTGACGAGCTGGCCGGGGGTGATCTCACCGGTGATCGCGAGGCGTGCGCCGAACCAGACGACGGCCGCGAGGAAGAGGCCCGGCAGCAGGGCCTGCATCGCGTCGAGCAGCGACTGCGTCTGCGCGACGCGGACGCCCGCCCGCCGCACGCGCTGCGACTGCTCGCGGTACCGGCCGGCGAAGACCTCCTCGCCGCCGATGCCGCGCAGGATGCGCAGCCCGGAGACGGTGTCCGCACCCAGCGTGGTGAGGCGGCCCGCGACCTCGCGCTGAGCCGCCTGGCGCCGCTGCAGCGGCCTGACGATGAGGGCGAGCACGCCGGCCACGGCGGGAAGGCCGACGAGCACGGCGACACCGAGCGTGACCGAGCTGTCGAGGAGCAGGAACGCCACGGCGACGTAGGCGACCAGGCCGCCGACGAGGCGGGAGAGCGTGAAGAAGACCTCGCCCACGCGCAGCGAGTCCGACGCGACGGTGGCCACGACCTCGCCGGTCGGCAGCTCGGACGTCACCGCGTCGCCCGTGCGGCTCACGTGGTGGCCGACGAGCTGGGACGTCCGGAAGGCCGCGCGCAGCCAGTTCTCGACCTCGAGCCGGTGGCCGACGACGTTGCACACGACGAGGACGAGTCCGACGCCCAGCAGCACGAGGCAGCCGAGGAGCAGCTCGCGGGACAGCCCTTCGTCGAGGCCCCCGTCGACCAGGCGCCCGAGGACGTACGGCAGGGCGGCGAGCGAGACGGCCGAGCCGATCGCCGTGAGCGACGCCGCGAGCACGAGGGCGCCCTGACGCCGCGCCACCCACCAGAGGTAGGCGATCGGGGTCGTCAGGGGCGGTGTGCCGGGATCGGCATAGGGCAGGGGACGCACGAGGGTCAACGCTACGTCCACCATCCGACATCGGCCGACGTCTTTACGGGCCCCGGCGGTGGGGGAGGATGGGCCGCGGGAGTGGACGGGTCGACGACGGCCGGGTGCCGGCCGTGCCGGCGCCGGACGCGCCGCGGCCCCTGACGAGCGGAGGGCGCGCGGTGGCGGGCAAGGACTGGGTGACCAAGGCGCGCGGAGCGCTGCAGCGGTACCGCGTGATGGCGTGGGTCACCGGCGTGATGCTGCTCGTGCTGGTGGTCGAGATGACCCTCAAGTACGCGGTGCGCCCGGGCGACGACGTCATGCGCTGGATCGAGTGGATCCCGTTCGCGCACGGCTGGATCTACGTGGTCTACCTCGTGACCGTGATCGACCTCTGGTCCACCATGCGCTGGCGGTTCGGCCGCCTGGTCGCGATGGTCCTCGGCGGCGTCGTGCCCGTCATGTCGTTCGTCGTCGAGCGGCGCGTGCACCGCGACGGCGAGGCCCAGGTCGCCCACGGCCGCCCCGCGGCCCGCGCCGCGGTGACCGTCCGATGACGGGCGCGTCGCCCGACGTGCCGCCGCCCGCCGCGCCGCAGTACGCCCCGGCCCCGGGCGAGCGGA
>NZ_JACVQL010000187.1 GCF_019733465.1 Actinotalea ferrariae
CCCCGACGCCCGAGCCGACGTCGTCCGCGTCCGCGTCCGCCTCGCCCGAGGCACCGCCGGCGCCCGACCCGGCGGCGTCGGCGGCGGCCTTCGCGGCGCTCGAGGCGGAGTTCGGTGCGCGGCTGGGCGTGCTCGCCGTCGACACGGGCACGGGTCGGACGGTCGAGCACCGCGCGGACGAGCGGTTCGGCCACGCCTCGACGCACAAGGCACTCTCCGCCGCGGCGCTGCTCGGCGCCCTGGCGCCCGGGGATCTCGACGAGCTCGTGCGGTGGGAGGAGGCAGATCTCGTGGCGTACTCGCCCGTCACCGAGCAGCACACGGGCACGGGGCTGACCTGGCGCGACGTCGCGGCGGCCGCCGTCACGCACAGCGACAACACGGCGGCCAACCTCGTGCTCGAGCGGCTCGGCGGACCCGCGGGCTTCGAGGCGGCGCTGCGCGCGCTCGGTGACGACGTCACGTCCGCCGACCGGCTCGAGCCGGCGCTCAACGACGTCGCGCCGGGCGACGAGCGCGACACGAGCACGCCCCGCGCGCTCGCCGCGGACCTGCGGGCCTACCTGCTCGACGGCGCGCTGCCGCCCGAGCACGCCGCGCTGCTGCGCGGCTGGATGCGCGACTCGACCACGGGCACGGAGCTCGTCCGCGCGGGCGTCCCCGACGGCTGGGACGTCGCCGACAAGTCGGGGACCGGCGCCTACGGGACCCGCAACGACCTCGCCGTCGTGCAGCCGCCCGGGGCGGACCCCGTCGTCGTCGCGATCCTGACCTCGAGGGACGTGCCGGACGCCGCGCACGACGACGCGCTCCTCGCCCGGGCGACCGAGGTCGCGCTCGCACAGCTGGGGATCGTGGACTGATCGACCGACTACCTTGCGTCGCTGACTAGTCAGCCATACTGTCTAGCCATGGACGAGGTGCGGTGGCCGGGCGAGTGGCTGCGCGGGGTGCTCGCGCTCTGCGTGCTCGCGGTCGTGGCGGAGGGCGAGACCTACGGGTACGCCGTCGCGCAGCGCCTGCAGGCGGCGGGGCTCGGCGTCATCAAGGGCGGCACCCTCTACCCCGTGCTGACGCGCCTCGAGGAGGACGGCCTGCTGACGTCGTCGTGGCGCGAGGGCGACGCCGGACCGGGCCGCAAGTACTTCGCGGTCACCACCGAGGGGCGCGCCGAGCTCGGGCGCCGCGCCGCGCAGTGGACGACCTTCACCGAGCGGGCCGCCGGCCTGCTGAGCCACGAGGGGGTACGGCCGTGACCGCTGACCTGAAGGACTACCGGGGCGAGCTGCTCCTCGCGCTGCGGCTCCGCGACGTCCCCGGGCCCCGGATCGCCGAGGCGCTCGCGGAGGTCGAGAGCCACGTCGCCGAGACGGGCGAGGACCCGCTCGAGGCGTTCGGGCCGCCCCGCGCGTACGCCGACCAGCTCGCCGACAGCCTCGGCCTCCCGCCTGGCGGGTCGCTCCGGCGTGCCCTGCTGACCGGGTGGACGTGGCGTGAGGTGGCCGTCGGGCTCGGCGCCTTCGCCGGCACGTCCCTGCTGGTGGACGGCTCGGTCGGGGTGGCGACGCGGGAGCCCGCCGTCCTCGGCCTGCCGGCCGTGCTGGTGCTCCTGGCCGGGGTGGCCCTGCTCGTCGCCGTGGGGACCTACCTGGTCCGGCGGACGACGCGGGACGCGGACCCCGTGCTGGACCCCCGGACCGGGCAGGACATGGCGCCGCTCCCCCTCTGGTCGAAGGTCGTGCTCGTCGGCCTCCCGGCGTCGCTCCTGCTGGCCGCCGTCGCCGTGCGGCTCCTGACGGCCTGACCTCACCTGGACGCCCGGGGCGGTCGCGTCGACCGGTCTGGGAGGATCGCCGCATGCCCGAGGACCAGCCCGACGTGACCGCCCCGACGACCACCGGCCGCCGCAGCCTCGCCGCCGAGAGCCCGGCGATCGCGCTCGGCCCGCTCGACGGCCGCTACCGCGCGGCCGTCGCGCCGCTCGTCGACCACCTCTCCGAGGCCGCGCTCAACCGCGAGCGCGTGCACGTCGAGGTCGAGTGGCTCGTCCACCTCGCGGCGCACCGCGTGCTCCCCGGCGCACCCACCCTCTCGGCCGAGGAGGTCGCGTACCTGCGCAGCGTCGTCCTCGACTTCGACGCCACCACGGTCGCCGAGCTCGCCGAGACCGAGCGCGTCACCGTGCACGACGTCAAGGCGGTCGAGTACCTGCTCAAGGCTCGCCTCGCCGCCGCGCCCGACGCGCTCGGCGCCGACACCGTGCTGCCGCAGGTCACCGAGCTCGTGCACTTCGGCTGCACGAGCGAGGACGTCAACAACCTCTCCTACGCGCTCATGGTCCAGGGCGCCGTGCGCGACGTCTGGCTGCCGGCCGCCCGGGGCCTCGTCGACGACCTCGCCGCGATGGCGCGCGAGCACGCCGCGGTCCCGATGCTCGCGCGCACGCACGGCCAGCCCGCGACGCCGACCACGCTCGGCAAGGAGCTCGCCGTCCTCGCGCACCGCCTGCGCCGCCAGCTGCGGCGGATCGAGCGGGCGGAGTACCTCGGCAAGCTCAACGGCGCCACGGGGACGTACGGCGCCCACCTCGCCGCCGTGCCCGACGCCGACTGGGTCGAGGTCTCCCGGACGTTCGTCGAGCACCTCGGCCTCACGTGGAACCCGCTCACGACGCAGATCGAGTCGCACGACTGGCAGGCCGAGCTGTACGCCGACGTCGCGCGCTTCAACCGCGTGCTGCACAACCTCGCGACCGACGTGTGGACGTACATCTCGATGGGGTACTTCGCGCAGGTCCGCGGCCAGGGGACGGTCGGCTCCTCGACCATGCCGCACAAGGTCAACCCCATCCGCTTCGAGAACGCCGAGGCCAACCTCGAGCTCTCCGACGCGCTGCTCGACAGCCTCGGCTCGACGCTCGTCACGTCCCGCCTCCAGCGCGACCTCACGGACTCGACGACGCAGCGCAACATCGGCCCCGCGTTCGGCCACTCCCTGCTCGCGATCGAGAACGTCCGCAAGGGCCTCGCCGGGCTCGACGTCGACGCGGCCGCGATGGAGCGTGACCTCGACGCGAACTGGGAGGTGCTCGGCGAGGCGGTGCAGTCGGCGATGCGCGCGGCGGGCGTCGCGGGCGTGCCCGGCATGGAGGAGCCGTACGAGCGTCTCAAGGAGCTCACGCGCGGACGCCGCATCACGGGCGACGACATGCGCACGTTCGTGCTCGGCCTCGGCCTGCCCGACGACGTCGCGGCGCGCCTCGCGGCCATGACGCCCGCCTCGTACACCGGCGCGGCGGCGGACCTGGTGCGGTTCCTCGACGCCTGACGCGGCTCGTCAGCGGCCGCCGGCGAGGCGACGGATGCGCGCGGCGACGTCGTCCGCGGTGTGCTCCGCGTCCTCGTCGGCCACGTCCCAGCACAGGTCCTCGAGGCGGTGCACGACGGGCAGCGTCTCGAGCTCGGTCGCGAAGCGGTAGCCCGCCGCGCCGACCCGCGGGACGAGCAGCAGCCGGTTCTCGTCGTCGGCGACGAGCGCCACGGCGGGACACCTCGACGACGTCGCCGCGCGCAGGCGCGCGACGGCGACCGCGCGGTGCCGCGCCGTCGTCCGCAGGTTCGCGCGCAGGCCCGAGACGGCCACGAGCGCGCAGAGCCCGCCGATCAGCCCGGTGGCGAGCATCGCGCCCGCGGCGCTCGGCGGTCGGAGCACGCCGGCGGCGATGAGTGACGTCGCCGCGAGGAAGCCTCCGGCGACCACGAGGAGGACCGCCGTCCGCGCGAGCCAGGGACGGCCGGGCAGCGACGTCAACGGCAGCGGATCGCGCACACGTCGATCATCCCAGGTGCGCCCGGCCGTGGTCGCCGTCCGGCTGCGCGCCCGGGGACCAACGGGACGTTCCGGACGAGTCGGCCGGGCGCGGTGTGAAGTGCGGTGTGAAATCCCGCCCCCCACGGCCCGGGGCACGGCTCCGCCAGCGACGCTGCCGCAGGCGTGCGCAGCCGGCACCGCGGGGTGAGGACCCCAGCGGCGGCTGCGACGCCGGTCGCGCGCTCTCCCTCTCGGGCAGACAGCGGCGACAGCCTGCCCGACATCTGGAGGAGACGTGGATCAGCAGTCCCGACCCGCACCGCGGGTCACCCCCGACCGACGAGGACGTGGGCGCGCGCGACGCGGTGCCACCGCCGTCGGCGCCCTGACCCTGGCGCTGCTGGGGACCGGCGTCGCGGCGCCGCTCACGGCAGCGGCCGACCCGGCACCGGTCCCCGCGGCGACGACGTTCGGCGTCGGCAGCGCGTTCAGCGGCTCGGCGCCGGACGGCGCGTGCGCCGTGACCGCGACCGTGGTCGGGGGCGCCGGCGGGCGCTCGGCGAGCGGCGCGGGTGGCGTCGGCTCCAACGGCGCCGGCGCGCTCATCACGGCGACGTTCCCGGTGCTGCCGGGCACCGCCTTCAGCGGCACCGTCGGCGGTGGCGGTCAGTCGCACTCCGGCAACGTCGCCGGCGCCGGCGGCGTCAACGGTGGCGGCCGGGGTGGCAACGCCGCGACCGACCACGCGGGTGCGGGCGGTGGCGGTTTCAGCGCCCTGTACCTCGGCGGCTCCGACGAGGCCGACCTCGCCGTGGTCGCCGGTGGTGGCGGCGGGAGCGGCGGTGGGCACTCGACCACCGACGACGGCTTCGGCGGCGACGCCGGCCGTCTGACGGCTCCCGGCACCGCAGCCGGTGATGCGGGGACCGACGGGCGCGACGCCACCGGCCAGCTCCCGGGCGGCGGCCAGGGCGGCACGGGCGCGGGCCCCGGTGCAGGCGGCGCGCACAGCACCGACGCCACGCTCGACGGCACCGCAGGCACGGGCCGCACCGGCGGCGCCGGCGCGGACGACCCGAACTACGACGCAGCCGGTGGTGGCGGCGGCGGGTACTTCGGTGCCGGCGGCGGGGCGTCGACGTCGATCAAGAACGGCGACAACAACATCAACGACGTCGCCGGTGCGGGCGGCGGCGGCGGCTCGAGCTTCGTCGCGGCCGGCGCCACGACCGTCACGTCGACGGCCCACGGCCGCCAGACGGGCGTGGGCGCGGGTCAGAACGGTTACGTCACCCTGGCCTGGGTGCCCTGCGCCTACGACCTCGCGGTCGCCAAGACGGCGGCCGTCGCCCCCGCCGGCGCGACGCCCGACGTGGCGCTCCCCGGCTCCACCATCACCTGGACCGTGACCGTGACGAACGACGGCCCGCAGGCGATGACCCGCGGCGACGTCGTCACGCTGACGGACACCCTCCCGGGCGCCTCGGCCGCCGTCCTGACCGGCGTCACCACGACGGGTGGCCTCAGCACGCAGCTGGAGCGCGGCCCGATCACGTGCGACGTCGCCGTCGGGGCACCGATGGCCGAGACGCTCACCTGCTCGCGTCCGTTCGCGCACGTGGGCGGCGCCGCGGACGGCGTGCGGGGTCTCGACGTCGGCGAGCGGCTCACCGTCACGTACACGCAGACCGCCACGGATCCGGCCGGCACGGTGCTCGCCAACACCGCGGAGGTCACGGACCGCGGCCTCCCGGGCGACAACACGGCCACCGCGACGGTCACCGTCGCCGGCCCGCCGTCCGCCACGGACGACGCGGACCTCGGCAACACCATCGGCGAGGTCGTGGCCGTCCCGGTCCTGGCCAACGACACCCCGGGCATCGCCGCCGGCACCGTCGTGCTGCAGGACGGCGCCGCGTGGGTCACCGAGCTCGTCGTCGACGGCGAGGGCACGTGGACCGTGGCCGGTGGCGTCGTCACCTTCACGCCCGAGCCCGGGTTCCTCGTGGACCCGACGCCCGTGACGTACCGCATCACCGACGCGAACGGGCTGACGGACACGGCCGAGGTCACGGTCACCTACGTGCCGACGGCGACGCCGGACAGCGACCTCGCCAACCCGATCGGCACGCCGGTCACGGTCGACGTGCTCGCGGACGACCTCGGCGACCTCGACCCGACGAGCGTCCGGCTCGTGGGCCCGACCGGCCCGGTCACGACCCTCGTGGTCGCCGGTGAGGGCACGTGGACCGTCGACCCGGCCACCGGTGCCGTGACCTTCACGCCCGAGGCGGGCTACGAGCTCGACCCGACGCCGGTGACCTACCAGGTCACGGACTCGACCGGTGACACGGTCGGCGCCACCGTGACGGTCGGCTACGCCCCCGACGCCGTCGACGACGAGGACCGCGGCAACGTCATCGGCGACGCCGTGACGCTCGACGTGGTGGGCAACGACGTCGGCGCCATGGACCCCACGACGGTCCGGCTGCTCGACGGGACCGACCCCGTCAGCACGCTCGTGGTCGCCGGCGAGGGCACGTGGACCGTCGACCCCGTCACCGGAGCGGTGACGTTCACGCCGGAGGCCGGCTTCACGCTGAACCCGACGCCGGTGACGTACACGGTCACCGACGTCACGGGTGACGCGTCCACGGCGACGGTGACGGTCACCTACCTGCCGGTCGCCGACCCCGACGTCGTCACCGGCGGGACGATCGGTCAGCCCGTGACCGTGCCCGTCCTGCCGAACGACACCGGCACGCTCGACCCCGCGTCGGTGCGCCTCGTCGACCCGGCCACGGGTGACCGCGTGACGACCCTCGTCGTCGCCGGGCAGGGCACGTGGACGGTCGACACGACGACCGGCGCGATCACGTTCACGCCCGAGAGCGGCTTCCTCGGCAACCCGACGCCCGTCGGCTACGAGGTCCGCACGACGGCGGGCGACGCCGCGCTCTCGACCGCCACGGTGACGTACGTGCCGCAGGCGCTCGACGACCGCAAGGACGGCAACCCGAGCGGGAGCACCGTCACGGTCGACCCGATCGGCAACGACCGCGGCGTGTTCGACCCGACGTCCGTGCGGCTCGTCACGCCGGGCACGGGTGCGCTCGTGACGACGCTCACGGTCGCCGGTGAGGGCACCTGGTCGGTCTCGGCCACGACCGGCGCGATCACGTTCGCGCCGCAGGCCGGCTTCACCGGTGACCCGACGCCGGTCACCTACCAGGTGACCGACCTCGCGGGGAGCACGACGACGGCACAGGTGCGCCTCACCTACACGGCGCCGGCCGCGCCCGCCGTCGCCGGTGCCGCGGGTGGCCTCGCCACCACGGGCTGGTCGCCCGCCGTCCCGGCGGGAGCGGCCCTCGGCCTCGTGCTGCTCGGCGCGCTCACCGTCGCGGCGACGCGCCGCCGGGCGCTCCGCTGAGCCGGGCGCGGGGGACGGGCGACCCGCCCGTCCCCCGCGTCGGTGCGGGGATCCGCACGCTGACCCAGACGGCCGCGCACGCCACGGCCACCGCGGTCACGAAGAGCGCGGGGT
>NZ_JACVQL010000188.1 GCF_019733465.1 Actinotalea ferrariae
GCCCGCACCGCCGGCCGCGCGTGCGGCCGAGGCAGCTGCCGTGGGACGCGGGCCGCCGGCCTGCGGGCGCCAGAGGTGGCAGATGCCCAGGGCGAGCGCGTCGGCGGCGTCGGCCGGCTTCGGCAGCTCCGCGAGCCCGAGGATGCGCGCCACCATCTGCTGGACCTGGAGCTTGGGTGCGCGGCCGTTCCCCGTGACCGACGCCTTGACCTCGCTCGGGGTGTGCAGCGCGACCGGGATGCCGCGGCGCGCCGCGGCGGCCATGACGACGCCCGAGACCTGCGCGGTCCCCATCACGGTCCGCACGTTGTGCTGCGCGAACACCCGCTCGACGGCGACCGCGTCGGGACCGTGCTCGTCGAGCCACTCCTCGACCTGCGCGCCGATGTGCGCGAGCCGCGAGGCGACGTCGTCGTCGACGGCCGAGCGCGCGACGCCCACCTCGACGAGGACGACCGTGCGCCCGGGACGCGAGTCGACGACCCCGAGCCCGCAGCGGGTCAGCCCAGGGTCCACTCCCAGCACGCGCACGGCGTCAGTCTCCCAGCCGCCGCTCGCGGCGGCGGCACCCCGCCGTCCCGGCGTGGCGCGGGGCTCAGTCGTCCTCGAGCTGCGCCATGACCTCGTCGGACGCGTCGAAGTTCGCGAAGACCTCCTGGACGTCGTCGCTGTCCTCGAGGGCGTCGATGAGCTTGAGGATCTTGCGGGCGCCGTCCGCGTCGACCTCGACCTGGGTCGCGGGGACGAACTGCGCGTCGGCCGAGTCGTAGTCGATGCCGGCGTCGACGAGCGCCGTGCGGACGGCGACCATGTCCGACGCCTCGCTGAGCACCTCGAAGGAGTCGCCGAGGTCGTTGACCTCCTCGGCGCCCGCGTCGAGGACCGCGCTGAGGACGTCGTCCTCCGTGAGCCCGTCCGTCTTCGGCACCACGACGACGCCGCGGCGCGAGAAGAGGTAGGCGACCGAGCCCGGGTCGGCGAGCGAGCCGCCGTTGCGCGTGAACGCGACGCGCACGTCCGCGGCCGCGCGGTTCCGGTTGTCCGTCAGGCACTCGACGAGGAGGGCGACGCCACCGGGGCCGTAGCCCTCGTACATGACCGTCTGGTAGTCGGCGCCGCCGGCCTCCTGGCCCGAGCCGCGCTTGAGCGCGCGGTCGATGTTGTCGTTCGGCACCGACGACTTCTTGGCCTTCTGGATCGCGTCGAAGAGCGTGGGGTTGCCGGCCGGGTCACCGCCGCCGACCCGCGCGGCCACCTCGATGTTCTTGATCAGCTTGGCGAAGAGCTTGCCGCGCTTCGCGTCGACGACGGCCTTCTTGTGCTTGGTGGTGGCCCACTTGGAGTGACCGGACATCGCTTGGTGAACCCCTCAACCGCGGTCGGAGACGATCTGGACGAACATGCGGTGCAGACGCAGGTCCCCGGTGATCTCGGGGTGGAAGGACGTCGCGACGACGTCGCGCTCGCGCACCGCGACGATCCTACCGGCGGCCGGTCCCGAGGCGACGGTCGCGAGCACCTGCGTGGACGGTCCGGCCTCCTCCACCCACGGGGCGCGGATGAACACCGCGTGCACGGGGTCGGTCGCGCTGTCCGGCACGCCCTCGACGACGAGGTCGGTCTCGAACGAGTCGACCTGGCGGCCGAACGCGTTGCGCCGGACCGTGACGTCGAGGCCGCCGAGCGTCTGCTGGCCCTCGACCCCGCCCTCGATCCGGTTCGCGAGCAGGATCATCCCCGCGCACGACCCGTAGGCCGGCAGGCCCGCGCCGATCGCGTCTCGGAGCGGCTCGAAGAGCTCGAAGACGTGCAGCAGCTTGTCCATGGTCGTGGACTCCCCGCCCGGGATGACGATCCCGTCGACCTCGGCGAGCTCGCGCGCGCGGCGCACCGGCACCGCGCGGGCACCGCTGGCCTCGAGCGCGGCGACGTGCTCGCGCACGTCCCCCTGCAGGGCGAGGACGCCGATCGTGGGAGTCACGAGCGGCGATCCTACGCCGCCCTATCCTCGGGCCATGACGTCCTCCCCGGGCCCCCACCCGCAGCACCTGCCGCAGGCGCAGGCCCAGCCGTACCCGCAGCACCAGCAGCCGCCGCACCCGTACCCGCAGGGCCGTCCGCCGGCGGGCCCGCCCGAGACGTCCACCCGCGGACCGGCGTGGCTCACCGTCGTCGGCGCCCTGCTCGTGCTGATCACCGTCGGCCTCGCGGTCGTCGTCACGCGGACCTTCGTGGGCCTCGTCGACTCCGACCTCCTGGGCCCGGGAGGCGCGCCCGGGAGCGCCGTCGTCGTCGCGATCGACGCCCCGGGCGAGGGCACGGCGGAGCTCGCGGCGGACACCCGGTACGCGGTCGCGCTCGTGACCGCGTGGGACGGCGCGGACGAGCCCACCACGGACCTCGCCGACGACGTGCTGGTGCGCGGCCCCGACGGGGAGCAGCGCGACGCCTCCCTGAGCCCGGGCGTCACGGTGAGCGCGAGCCGCGGCGACACCACGGCGCGCACCGTCGCCGCCTTCCGCACGGACGCGGCGGGCACGTACGAGCTCGAGGTCCCCGGCACGACCGACGGCACGCAGGCGCAGGTGTACGTCCTCGAGGACGAGCCCTTCCTGCCGTTCTTCACGGGGATCTTCGGCACGGTGTTCGGAGTCCTGGCAGCGGTGCTCACCGGCCTGCTCGGGGTCCCGATGCTCGTCCTGGGCATCGTGTGGTGGCGACGCCGCCTCGCCGCTCGTCGAGCGCTCGCCGCAGCCGCCCCCGCAGCATGACGCGCGACGAGCGTGCCGCGCGCGCGCAGGACCTCGACACCGCGCACGCGGCGACCGACCTGCGCCACCTCTTCGACCTGCCGCCCGGCGTCGTCTACCTCGACGGCAACTCGCTCGGCGCACCCCCGCGGTCGGTCGCGCCGGCGCTGCACGCGACGCTCGAGCACTGGCGCCGGGACCTCGTCTCGTCCTGGAACGACCACGCCTGGTGGGAGGCGCCGACGCGGGTGGGCGACCGCATCGCGCGCGTCGTCGGGGCCGCCCCCGGCCAGGTGGTCGCCGGGGACTCGACGACCGTCGTCCTGTTCCAGGTGCTGCGCGCCGCCGCCGCGCTGCGGCCGGGACGGCGTCTCGTCGTGACCGACCCCGCCTCGTTCCCGACCGACCTCTACGTGCTCTCGGGCGTCGCGCGCGACGTCGGCTGGGAGGTCGTCCACGCGCGGCCCGACGAGGTCCCGACGCTCCTCGCGGAACGCGGCGACGACGTCGCCGCCGTGCTCCTCTCGCACGCGGACTTCCGCACGGGCGAGCTGTGGGACCTCGCGGGGGTGACCGCGGCGGCGCACGCCGCCGGGGCCGTCGCGGTGTGGGACGTCTCCCACACGGCGGGGGCGGTCCCGCTGGGCCTCGACGCGCACGACGTCGACCTCGCGGTGGGCTGCGGCTACAAGTACCTCGGCGGCGGACCGGGTGCTCCCGCGTTCACGTACGTCGCCCGCCGCCACCAGGCCGCGTACGAGCCGGCGGTGCGCGGGTGGCACGGTCACGCCCGACCGTTCGCGATGGAGCCCGAGCACGTGCTCGCCGACGGCATCGCGCGCGCCCGGACGGGCACGCCGTCGATCCTCGCGCTGGCCGCGCTCGAGGCGGCGCTCGACGTGTTCGACCACGTCGACGTGGCGGCGGTGCGCGCCCGTTCGCTCTCGCTGACGGGCTTCCTCGTCGAGTGCCTCGACGCGCTCGTGCCCGAGGCGCGGCTCGTCACGCCGCGCGAGCCGGAGCGGCGCGGCTCGCACGTGTCGGTCGCGCTGCCGCGGGCGATCGGCGTCGTGCAGGCGCTCGTCGCGCGGGGCGTCGTCGGCGACCACCGCGAGCCGGGGCTCGTGCGGCTGGGCGTCGCCGCGCCCTACCTCACGCACGGCGACATGCTCGCCGCCGTCGAGCAGCTGCGCGCCGTGCTCGACGCCGGCGAGGACGCCGCCCCCGAGAACCAGGTGCGGCGCACCGTCACGTGACCCACCGGCCCACGCGAGCGCTCCCGGCCGAGCCGTCGCCCGTTGCTAGGGTGCGCCGGTGACCAGCGCGCCGACCGACCGACGCCGGACGAGCGTGCTGCGCCAGGCCGCGCTGCGCGTCGCCACGGAGCTCGTGACGCTCGTGTACCGGGCGTACCGCGTGCACCCGGCCCTCTGGCGCCTCACGGCCCGGCACTACCACCCGGCGATGGAGCGCTTCGCGCGGCTCAACGCCTGGATGATCTGCCAGCACGCCTACCTCGACGTGCCCGCCTACCGCCGGCACGTCGAGGAGAGCGGGTTCCGGTTCCGCTGGTGGGACCTCACCGCGTACCCGCCCACGTCCAAGCACGGCTACGTGGACCGGTACCCCGAGGCCGAGCGGTGCTGGGACGGCGAGATCCGGACCGTCGGCACCGTCGTCGACGAGTCGTCGGGCTCGTCCGGAACGCCGTACAACTGGATGCGCTCGCGCGCCGAGCTCGTGACGGTGCACAAGAACGTCGCCGGCTACGTGAGCCTGCTCTTCGGCAGCCGCCGGCTCTTCGCGATCAACGCCTTCTCGATGGGCGCCTGGGCCACCGGCACCAACACGGGCATCGCGATGTCGCGGATCGCGATGGTGAAGAACACCGGCCCCGACATCGACAAGATCGTCGACACGATCCGGCACTTCGGCCCCGGGTACGTGTACCTCGTGTGCGCGTACCCACCGTTCCTCAAGCATCTGCGCGACCGGCTCGATGCCGACGGGTTCGACTGGGACGCCCACGACCTCAACGGGTTCGTGGGCGGCGAGGCGCTCACCGAGGGGCTGCGCGACTACCTCGAGGACCGCTTCGGCCGCGTGTACTCGGGCTACGGCGCCTCGGACCTGACCATCGGCATGGCCGGGGAGAGCGACCTCTCCGTCTGGCTGCGCCGCGCGCTCGCGACGCACGAGCCGCTGCGCGACGCGTTGCTGGGCGCGGGCGAGACGCGCACGCCCATGGTCTTCCAGTACAACCCGCTCGAGACGTACCTCGAGACGACGCCCGAGGGCACGCTGCTCGCGACCCTCAACTCGGCGGACATCATGAGCCCCAAGCTGCGGTACGACATCGGCGACGAGGCGCTCATCGTCGGCTTCGACGAGATGCGCGCCGCCGTGGAGGGTCTCGACGAGCCGCTGCGCTCGCGCCTCGCCTTCGGCGTCGAGCGGGCGTTCGCGACGCAGCGGATGAAGCTGCCCTTCCTGCTGCTCTTCGGCCGCAAGGACTCGACCGTCTCCTACATGGGCGCCAACCTCTACCCGCTCGACGTCGAGAACGGGCTGTACCTCGACAACCCGCACGCGGCGTCGATCGAGTCGTTCAAGCTCTCCCTCGTCGACATCGGCGGGCACGAGCAGCGACCCGGGATCCACCTCCAGCTCCGCGCGCACGCGGACCTCGACGAGGCGGCGCGCGCCGACCTCGCGGCCCGCGCCGCCGCCGGCGTGCTGCGCCACCTCGCCTCGGTGTCGCGCGACGTCGCGCAGTCGCTCGAGGAGGACCCGACGGCGGCCGACCTCCGGGTCCAGGTGCACGACCACGGCACGGGTCCCTTCGCGGGCGGGTCGACGAAGATCAAGAACGTCTACGTCGTCGACCCGGGCGACCGCGGCGCGCCGACGACCCCCGCACGCTGATGCGCACGACCGACTTCTCCCGCGCGCCTGTGCAGGCTCGCGCGGAGGCGATGGTCGTCGTCGAGCACCCCGAGGGCGGTCGCTCCTGGCAGGGGGCCGCGCGGTCGGCGGCGCGCTCGTCGTCCGGCCACCGCTGGAGCACCGGGTACCGGCTCCGCGGCGGCGCCCGCGGGGTGCTCGCGTGGTTCGCGACCACGGCGGACGCCGACGCGTTCCTGGCCGGCCGACCGGCCGACGGCGCGCGGCACCGGCGCCTGCGCGCCGAGGCGGACGGGTACACCAACGGCGTGTGGCGTGCCGAGGGCGACGTCATGGCGCACATCGAGCGGTTCACGCCCGTGAGCCGCGAGCTGGCCCGCGGGACCGTCCCGCCCCTCGTCGCCGACGCGGCCGGGGAGCGGCGGGCCGCGGTCCGCCGTCGTCGGCCGTCCGGCTCCTCGCGCTCTGCCGGCTCCCCCGGCTCGCCCGGGTCCCCCGGCTCACCCGTGGACGCGCGGGCCATGTTCGTCGGTGCGACCCGCTACCGGGGCCCGCACTCGTGGCTGGTCCTCTCGCGCGAGTGGTACCCGATGGTCGCCGCGATGCGCCGCCTGCCGGGGTACGTGTGGCACGGCGTCTACTGGGAGCCTCCGTTCACCCTGGGCACGCTCGCGTTCTTCGCGACGCGTGACGACCTGCTCGTCTTCGCGCGCGTCCCCGCGCACCGCCGCCTCATGCGGTGGATCACGCGCGACCGGCGGCACGGCACGGGCGGCTACATCCGGCTGCACGTCGCCGACGACGAGCCCGACGGCGGTCCGGGCCGGGCGGCCGCATGAGGGTCCACGAGGTGACGTCGACGGCCGACCTGCGCGCCTTCGTCGACCTGCCCCTGCGGCTGCACCCGCGCGACCTCGCCGTGCCGCTGCTGGCCGAGACCGTCGAGGCGTGGTGGCGGGGCCGCAGCCCGCACCCCGAGCCCGTCACCCTCCTGCTCGCACGCGACGCCTCGGGCGCCGTCGTCGGCCGGACGACCGTGCACACCGACGCCCGCCTCGACGAGCGCCTCGGGGCCCGCTCGCTGCTCTTCGGCGCCACCGAGTTCGCCGACGAGGACACGGCGCGCGCCCTGCTCGCCGAGCTCGAGCGGCGCGGCTCGGGCCGCGAGCAGCTCTTCGGCCCCGTGTCGCTGCTCCCGAACCAGACGGGTGGCGTCCTCACCTCGGGGTTCTCCGAGCGCGGCTTCGTGGACTCGCCGTGGAACCCGGCGCGCGTCCCTGCGACCTACGAGGCCCTCGGCTTCGAGCGCTGGTGCGAGAGCGACACGTGGGTGGTCGACGTCGCGCCGTCCTCGGCCGACGGCGCCCCGGCCGCCGAGGAGTGGCGGAGCGCGGGCCTCGTCCTCGAGCGCGGAGCCCCGTCGCGCGTCGCCCGCCTCGTGCCCGAGGTGCTCGAGGTGCTCAACCGGTCCTTCGCGGCGCTCCCCTACTACACGACGATCACGCCGCGGGAGATGGCGGCAGCGACCGACGGGCTGGGCTTCCTCGTCGACGAGGACCTGCTGCTGCTCGCGCGCGACGCCGCGACCGGCGCCCTCGTCGCGTTCGTCCTCGTGGTCCCGGACATCACGGCCTTCGTGCAGCGCGCCGGCGGCCGGCTCGGCCCGCTGCGCCGCCTGCAGCTGCTCGCGACGCGGCAGCGGTACCGCCGCGAGGCCGTGCTCGTCATCCAGGGCACCGACCCCGAGCGTCAGGGCCGGGGCGTGCTCACGCTCCTGAGCCGCCAGCTGCACGCGTCGCTCGCACGCGGCGGGTACACCCGGCTGCGCAGCACGATGATCGGCCGGGACAACCCCGGGTCGGCGCGCCAGCTCGAGCGCTTCGGCGGCCGTCCGCTGCACGGCTGCACCTTCTACCGCAGGCCGCTCGCGCCGGTCACGCCGCCGGCCGCCGGCACCACCACAAGGACGGGAACCCCATGACGTCTGCGCACGAGCCGCCGCGGCCCGACCCGAGCGCCTGGGTGCGGGCCGCGGGCCGGGCGCCCTCCCCGCACAACACGCAGCCATGGGCGCCCCGCGTGGTCGACGGGCGGATCGAGCTCGGCGTGGTGCCGAGCCGCGTCCTGTGCGCGGGCGACCCGACGTCACGCGACCTGCTGCTCGCGCTCGGCGCGTGGGTCGAGAGCGCGGCCGTGGCCGCGGCGGCCGACGGGCGGTCGCTGCGCGTCGAGCCCACGCCCCACCTCGAGCGCCTCGACGCGATGCCCGTGCACGGCCCCGCGGACCCGGCGACGCCGGTGCTCGTGCTGCACCCCGAGGACGAGCCGTACGACACGCCGTTCACCCCCGACGACGTCCGGAGCAGGCGGGTCCACCGCGGGACGCTCACCGCGGCACCGGACGTCCTCACCGACGCACCAGGCGTCCCGCTGTGGCTGCGGCTCGAGGAGGTCGACGCGGCGACCATGCGCCACCTCGTGCGGCTCGGCACCGCCTACACGGTCGCGCGGCCGGGCATCGCCGCCGAGCTCGTGCGCTGGCTGCGGCTGTCCGAGGACCACCCCCGGTACGACCGCGACGGCATGACCGACCGCATGCTGCTCCTGCCGCGCCCGATCGCCCGGCTCGCGGCCCCGTTCACCCGACGGGCCCGCCTGCGCGATCGCCTGCTCGCCGTCGCGGGCCGGGTCGCGCGGGCGATCGAGAACCTGGGCCAGGCGCAGCCCCTGCCACGCCCCGCTGCCGCGGACGGCCCCCGTCACCTCGTACTCGTCGCGGACCTCCGCGTGCTCGGCCACGACGCCGTCCACAGCCGGACCGAGGCGATGGACAGCCGGCTCCCGCTGCCCCACGCCGACGTCGTCGAGGCCGGTCGGGTGCTCCAGCGGATGTGGCTGCACGCGCACCGCGCCGGAGTCAGCGTCGCGCCGCACTCCGAGGTCGTCGACTCCCCCGCCGCCGAGGCGGCGCTGCGCCGTCGGCTCGGCCTGCGGCGCGCCGAGATCGCGCTCGCGGTCTTCAGCGCCGGCCGGGCCTCGACGCCCGCACCGCCGTCACCGCGACTGACCGACGCCGAGCCTGCGCCCGCTCAGCGCTCGTCGACCAGCTGACGGACCACGCCGTCCCAACCGCCGAGCAGGCCGCGGACGAGCGGCACGAGCTCGACGGGGAAGACCTCCTCGCGGACCTCCTCGAGCGCGTCGAGGTCCCACCAGCGCACCTCGTCGACGAAGGCGCGCTCGACCTCGGTCCACCCGTCGGTCGTGAGCGCCGCGCTGCCGTCGACGCGGGCCAGGAAGAACTCCTCGTCCTGCCGGACCGTGCGGCGCAGGAACGCGAACGTCGCGCTCCGGACCGCGACGGGCCCGACCAGGTCGACAGCGGCGAGCCGCAGCCCCGTCTCCTCGAAGAGCTCGCGCACGGCCGCGTCGCGCGCGGCCTCCCCCGCGTCGACACCCCCACCGACCGTGAACCACCACGATCGGTCGGGCTGGTCCATGTCGTGCCCGCGGACCAGGAGGATGCGGGCGGCGTCGTCGAGCAGCAGCACACGCGCGCCGCGCCGGAACGGCACGCCGTCCGGTCCGGGCACCCAGTCGTCACCGAGCTGGGTCGCCGCGGACGACGGCTCGGGCGCCGCCTCGGGACGCGTGCCGCCCGACGTCACCAGCCGCGCTCGGCGAGCCGGTGCGGCTCGGGCACGTCCTCGACGTTGATGCCGACCATGGCCTCGCCCAGGCCGCGCGAGACCTTGGCGATGACGTCCGGGTCGTCGTAGAACGTCGTGGCCTTGACGATCGCGGCCGCGCGCTCGGCCGGGTTGCCGGACTTGAAGATGCCCGAGCCCACGAAGACGCCCTCCGCGCCGAGCTGCATCATCATCGCCGCGTCGGCCGGCGTGGCGATGCCGCCCGCCGTGAACAGGACGACGGGGAGCTTGCCGGTGCGCGCGACCTCGACCACGAGGTCGTACGGCGCCTGCAGCTCCTTCGCCGCGACGAACAGCTCGTCCTCGGGGAGCGAGGTGAGCCGGCGGATCTGGTCGCGCAGAGTCCGCATGTGCGTCGTCGCGTTCGAGACGTCGCCCGTGCCCGCCTCGCCCTTCGAGCGGATCATCGCGGCGCCCTCGGTGATCCGGCGCAGCGCCTCGCCCAGGTTGGTCGCGCCGCAGACGAACGGGACGGTGAACGCCCACTTGTCGATGTGGTGCGCGTAGTCCGCCGGGGTGAGGACCTCGGACTCGTCGACGTAGTCGACGCCGAGCGACTGGAGCACCTGGGCCTCGACGAAGTGGCCGATGCGGGCCTTCGCCATGACGGGGATCGAGACGGCCTCGATGATGCCGTCGATGAGGTCGGGGTCGCTCATGCGCGCGACGCCGCCCTGCGCACGGATGTCGGCCGGGACGCGCTCGAGCGCCATCACGGCCACGGCGCCCGCGTCCTCGGCGATCTTGGCCTGGTCGGCCGTGACGACGTCCATGATGACCCCGCCCTTGAGCATCTCGGCCATGCCGCGCTTGACCTTGGCGGTGCCGATGACGTTCTGGGGGTTCTCGGTGCTCACGTCGGGATGTCCTCGGTGCTCGGAAGGGAGACCGCGGTCTGGGCCACGGTCACGGGAAGCTGTGCTGGGGAGCCGCCTCGTCGTCGGTGCGGCACCCCCATCCTAGACCGCCAGGGCGCGCTGCAGACGGTGCCGGGCGGCGACGAGGTCGTTCAGGGCCGCGCTCTCGTCCTGCGCGGCGCGCAGGTCGGCGCGGTTGGTCTGCGCACGGTTGCGGAGGTACGCGAGCCGGGTCGCGACGCGCTGGAAGTGCGCCATCGCGGCCTTCGCCTCGGGCCCGCCACGGCTCGCCGCCCACGTGCGTGCGCGGCGACGCTCGCCGAGCGACGCGAGCATGACGACCTCCGCCGGCGCGAACCACCACGACGCCGCGTACTCCGACAGCCGCTGCCGCAGGACGCGCGCCTCACGGCGCCGGAGCCAGAAGGCGAGCCCCACGGTCGCGAGGAAGAGCGGGACCTGGAACAGGCCGTACATGACGAGGAAGCCGCTGCCGTCGCCCATCATGGCGCTGCCGTTCCACAGCCCGTGCAGCACCATGGCGAGGAAGACGCCGATCGGGAACAGCCACAGCCAGGCCCACCGGGACCGCCGCTCGGCGGCGATGCCGAGCGCGAGGCCGGTGCAGGCCGTGAAGAGCAGGTGCGCGAACGGCGACATGACGCCGCGCATGAGGAAGATCGAGACGACCGCCGAGCCCCCGCCCGGGATGCCCTCGGTCGCGGCCATGGTGCTGCCGAAGTAGAGGATGTTCTCGACGAAGGCGAAGCCCGCGGCGACGGTGGCCGCGTAGACCAGGCCGTCGACGGGCCCGTCGAAGGAACGGCGCCACACGAGGAAGACGATCAGCACGCCGAGCGCCTTGATGGACTCCTCGGTGATCGGGGCGACCACGGCCGCGCCGATGATGTCGGCCTGGAGCGCCGAGGAGCCGGTCGCGACGAGCGCCATCATGGCGCCGGTGTTGAGCACGAGGGCGACGAGCACGGACACGGAGGCGCCCCACCCGAACGCGACCGCGAGGGCCTGCCAGGGCTCGGGCTCCCAGCGGTCGACCCAGCGCACCGCGAGGAGCACGAGCGCGAGCGGCACGAACGCCAGCACCGCGGCCACGGGGAGCGCCGAGATGCCGATCTGCATGCCGATGACGCCGATGGCGACGAGCACGAGGATGCCGAGGGCGACGAGCGCGATCGCCGTGCCGACCCCGGGCCCCCGGCGCGGCGGCGCGAGCATCCCGCCCGCCGCCGGGACGACGCCGGGCGGCGCCATCGCCGCGGGGACGGCGGTCGGCTGCGCGGGGTGCCCTCCCGGCCATGGTGCGGGTGCCGCTGCGGGCTGCATGGGGTAGCTCATGTCACCTCTCCGGGTCGGGCGAGCGCCTCGGGCCACGTGTCGTCGATCTCGACGGTGTGGGGCATGCGTGCGTGGCCGTGGAGCCGGAGCAGCCGGACGAGCACCTTGCGGCGCATCCGCTGCGTCTGGGCCACGGCCTCGTTGTGGAACCGGCGCGCGAGCTGGACCCGGTACCAGGCGTCGGCGAGAGCGCCGAGGAGCGCCTCGCCCAGGGGGTCGGCGGTGAGGGCCGCGACCTCGTCCTCGTCGGCCAGGGCGGCGCGCGCCGTGCGGGAGAGCTCGCTCTCGGCGAGGTCCCGCTCGACGCGTGCGGTGCTCGGCGCGGCGACCCGGACCCGCAGGTCGGGCAGCGCCTCGACCAGCTCCGCCCCGCCGTTCTCGCCAGCGGAGAGCGCGGCCCACGACGCCTCCCCGAGCAGCACGGAGCTCACGGGGTCGAGCAGCCCGGAGGCCGCGAGCTCGGTGGCGGCCGAGGCCCGCCGCACGAGCTGCGTGTCGAGCGCCGCACGGGACGCGCCGACCTTGCGGTGCAGCCGGTCGAGCCGGCTCGCGGCGACCCAGATCCACCACAGCAGGAGCAGGAGCGCGCCGACGACGACCACGGTCACCTCGGACCACGTCATCGCTGCACCCCCGGCTCCCCGAGCCGGACGGAGGCCGGGTCCTCGCGCACGCGGACCTGCGGGCTGGTCCCCGCGAGCACCATCTCGTAGACCGTGAGGACCTGGTGCGTCACGGCGGACCAGTCGTACCGGCGGACCACGGCGCTCGCCCTCTCGGAGGTGCGCCGCCGCAGCTCCGGGTCGGCCAGCACCCGCACGAGCGTCGCCGCGAGGTCGGCGGCGTCGCCGTTGCGGAAGAGGATTCCCGCGTCGCCGTCGTCGAGCACGCGGCGGAAGGCGCCCAGGTCGCTCGCGACGACCGTCGCACCCGCGCTCATCGCCTCGACGAGCACGATCCCGAAGCTCTCCCCGCCCGTGTGGGGTGCGCAGTAGACGTCGACCGAGGAGAGCAGCCGCGCCTTGTCCTCGTCCGAGACCGCACCGAGGAACGTCACCGCGCGGGCGTGCTCACCGAGCGCCTCGGCCGCCTCCGCGGCGCCGGTCTCGCCGTGGCCCGCGACCAGGAAGCGGGCGCCCGGGTGCTGCGCGAGGACCGCGGGGATCGCCTCGGTGAGCACGGGCAGGCCCTTGCGCGACTCGTCGAGCCGCCCGAGGAACGCGACCGTGGGCGCCTCGGGCGTGCCCGTCCAGCCCGGGTCGGGCTGCGCCGAGGCGAAGGCGTCGACGTACACGCCGTTGGGGATGACGACCGCGTCGCCACCCATGTGCTCGACGAGCGTGCGCCGTGCGTCCTCCGAGACGGCGACGCGGGCGGCGATCTTCTCGAGGCTCGACCGGACCACGGGGTAGGCCATCTGCAGCGCACGCGAGCGGAGCAGCGCGGTGTGGAAGGTCGCCACGATCGGGCCGGACGCGATCCACAGGGCGAGCATGCCGAGGCTCGGCGTGACGGGCTCGTGCAGGTGCAGGATGTCGAAGTCCCCCGCGGCGAGCCAGCGACGCACGCGCCGCGCGCTGACCGGCCCGAACGTCATGCGCGCGACCGCGCCGTTGTAGCGGACCGGGACGGCCCGGCCCGCCGGCGTGATGTAGTCGGGCAGCGGCGTGTCGTCGTCGGCGGGGGCCAGGACCGAGACCGTGTGGCCCTGGCGCTGCAGCGCCTCGGCGAGGTCACGCACGTGGAACTGGACCCCGCCGGGGACGTCGAAGGAGTAGGGGCAGACCAGGCCGATCCGCAGGCTGCCGCGGTTCACGAGGCGGCCCCGGTGGTCGCCGCGTAGCGCGCCGGGTCGAGGTCCGCCACGAAGACGCGCTGGAGCATGTGCCAGTGCGTCGGGTGGTCGGCGATGTCGGCGCCGAGCGCGTCCACCCAGGCCTGCGTCAGGTGCGCGACCTGCTCGGGCCGGGGCGTGCCCTCGGGCGCCGTCACCTGCGGGTGGAAGGTCAGCACGATCCCCCAGCGCGCGCCGGCCGCGCGGCGCCGCGCCCCGCGCAGGCGCTCGTGCCGGATCGTGGTCGGGAACAGCGGCGCGCCGGTGGCGACGGCGAGCGCCGCGGGACCCGCGGCGACGCGCGCACGCTCCCCGAGCAGGTCCACCTCGACGCCGCGTGCGGTGAGGTCCCGGTCCGCGAGCAGCGGCACGAGGACGCCGCCCGCGCGGACGGCCGAGATGAGGGACCGGAACACGTCGCTCCCCGCGTCGAGCGGGATGATCGTCATGCCGTGCGACTCTCGCAGGCGCACGAACTCGTCGAACACCTCGGGCGGCTCGAGGCGCTCGGCGACGGTCGTGACGGGCGCGAGGTGCCGCGACGCCCACGCGCCCGCGAGGTCCCAGTTGCCCTGGTGGCCGAGGGCCAGCAGCACCCCGCGACCGGCGTCGAGCTCGGCCCGGATCCGGTCCTCGCCGACGGGCCGGACGCGCGCGAGCACCTGCTCGTCGGTCACCCGGCCCAGCGTGAACGCCTCGGCGAAGTAGCGCAGGTACGTGCGCATGCCCGCCCGGGCGAGCCGTCGCAGCGTGCGCGCGTCGGCGTCGGGGCGTGCGCGGCGCAGGTTCGCCTCGAGGCGACGCACCCCGCCGCCGCGGCGCAGGGCGGCGACGTCGGCCGCGACGAGCATGACGGCGCGCACGACGTCCTCGGGCAACCGGGCGGCGAGGCGCCAGGCCAGCAGGAAGGGGTTGGGCCTGCCGGGCAGGGAGATCCTCATGCGCCCGCCCCGCCGCCGAGCGCCTGACGTCGCACGACCGCCATCCGCTGGACCACCGTCACCGCGCTCGCGACCGCGAGCAGCCCCAGCACGACCGTGAGCACCACGACGGGCGCCCCCAGGCCGACGACGAGCGTGGCGACCAGCACGGCCGCGAGCCGGTCCGCCCGCTCCGCGATTCCCACGTCGGCCCGCATGCCGAGTCCCTCGGCGCGCGCGCGGGCGTAGGGGACGATCGAGCCGAGCACGAGGCACGCGAGGGCGAGGCCCGCGGTCAGTCGCTCGTCGCGTGCCACCAGGTGGAGCAGCAGGCCCGTGAAGATCGCGGCGTCGCCGAAGCGGTCGAGGGTCGAGTCGAGGAACGCGCCCCAGCTGCTCGTGCGGCCGGACGTGCGCGCCATGACGCCGTCGACCATGTCGGTCAGCGCGAAGAACGCGATCACGAGCGCGCCGACGAGCAGGTGCCCCGTCGGCAGCAGCCACAGCGCGGCGACGACGACGCCGACCGTGCCGGTGATGGTCACGGCGTCGGGAGAGACGCCGCGCGCGAGCAGGGCGCGCGCGAGCGGGCCGACGACGCGCGCCGCTCCGGCGCGCAGGCGGTTCAGCACGGGCCGATCATCCTCTCCGGCCGGGCCACGCGGCGGCGAGGCGCGCGCGCGTGTCACCCAGGAGCTCGGGCAGGGCCTTGGTGCGGCCGACGATCGGCAGGAAGTTCATGTCGCCGCCCCAGCGCGGGACGACGTGCTGGTGCAGGTGCGCCGCGATGCCCGCCCCGGCGACGGCGCCCTGGTTCATCCCGAGGTTGAAGCCGTGCGGCTGCATGACCGTGCGCAGGACGGTCATCGCCGTCTTCGTCAGCGCGGCGACCTCCGCCGTCTCGTCGGCGTCCAGGTCGGTGTAGTCGGCGACGTGCCGCAACGGCAGCACCATGAGGTGACCGGCGTTGTAGGGGTAGAGGTTGAGCACCACGAAGGCGCTCCGCCCGCGGGCGACCACGAGGCCCTCCTCGTCCGTCCCCCGCTGGGCGCGGCAGAACGGGCAGTCGTCGGCCGCGCCGGTGGCCGGCTTGTCCTGCCCGCCGATGTAGGCCATCCGGTGCGGCGTCCACAGCCGCTCGAACCCGTCGGGGACACCCGGGAGCCCCTCGGCGGGCTCGTCGGTGCCGATCCCCGCGCTCGCCCCGCCGGTCTGCTCGTGCGCGTCCGCCACGTCAGACCTGGGCTCGCGTGCGGACCGCCTCGACGATGCGCTCGACGGCCTCGTCCACCGCGACGCCGTTCTCCTGCCGTCCGTCGCGGTACCGGAAGGAGACGGCACCGGCCTCGACGTCCTCGCCGCCGGCGATGAGCACGAACGGCACCTTCTGGGTGCTGGCCGTGCGGATCTTCTTGCCGAACCGGTCGTCGGAGACGTCCACCTCGGCGCGGATGCCCGCGCTGCGCAGGCGCGCGACGACGTCGCCCAGGTAGTCGTTGAACGGCTCGGCCACGGGCACCGCGACGACCTGCACGGGCGCGAGCCACGCCGGGAAGGCGCCCGCGTAGTGCTCGGTCAGCACGGCGAAGAACCGCTCGATGGAGCCGAAGAGCGCACGGTGGATCATCACGGGACGCTGCCGCGAGCCGTCCGGCGCGGTGTACTCGAGCTCGAAGAGCTCGGGCAGGTTGAAGTCGAGCTGGATGGTCGACATCTGCCACGTGCGGCCGATGGCGTCCTTCGCCTGGACGGAGATCTTGGGGCCGTAGAACGCCGCGCCGCCCGGGTCCGGCACGAGCTCGAGGCCCGACGCGGTCGCGACCTCCTCGAGCGTCCGCGTCGCCTCGTCCCACGCGTCGTCCGAGCCCACGGACTTCTCCGGGTTGCGGGTCGACAGCTCGAGGTAGAAGTCGGTCAGCCCGTAGTCCTTGAGCAGGCCGAGGACGAACTCGAGCAGGCTCGTCAGCTCGTCACGCATCTGCTCGCGCGTGCAGTAGATGTGCGCGTCGTCCTGGGTGAAGCCCCGGGCCCGCGTCATGCCGTGCACGACGCCGGACTTCTCGTACCGGTAGACGGTGCCGAACTCGAACAGCCGCAGCGGCAGCTCGCGGTAGGAGCGCCCGCGCGCACGGAAGATGAGGTTGTGCATCGGGCAGTTCATCGGCTTGAGGTAGTAGTTCTGCCCCGCGCGCCGCACGTTGCCCTCGTCGTCCAGCTCCTCGTCGAGGTGCATGGGCGGGTACATGCCGTCCGCGTACCAGTCCAGGTGCCCCGAGAGCTGGAAGAGCCGCTCCTTGGTGATGTGGGGGCTGTTGACGAAGGAGTAGCCGGCCTCGACGTGCCGCCTGCGGGAGTAGTCCTCCATCTCCATGCGGATGATGCCGCCGCGTGGGTGGAAGACGGCCAGGCCCGAGCCGATCTCGTCCGGGAACGAGAACAGGTCGAGCTCGTTCCCGAGGCGCCGGTGGTCGCGTCGCTCGGCCTCGGCGAGGCGCTCGAGGTGCGCGCGGAGCTCGTCCTTCGTGGCCCACGCCGTGCCGTAGACCCGCTGCAGCTGCGGGTTCTTCTCCGAGCCGCGCCAGTAGGCGGCGGCCGAGCGGGTCAGCTGGAACCCGTTCCCGAGCAGCCTGGTGCTGGGCAGGTGCGGGCCGCGGCACAGGTCCTGCCACGCGACCGAGCCGTCCCGCTTCACGTTCTGGTAGATCGACAGCCCGCCGAGGCCGACCTCGACCGAGGCGCCCTCCCCCGCCGTCTCCGCGGTGCCCTTGAGGCCGATGAGCTCGAGCTTGTACGGCTCGTCGGCGAGCTCCGCGCGCGCCTCGTCCTCGGTGACGTCCCACCGCCGGAAGGTCTGGCCCTCCTTGACGATGCGCTGCATCACCTTCTCGAGCGCCTTGAGGTCCTCAGGGGTGAACGGCTGCTCGACGTCGAAGTCGTAGTAGAACCCGTCGGTGATGGGCGGCCCGATGCCGAGCCTCGCGGCCGGGTTGACCTCCTGGACGGCCTGCGCGAGCACGTGCGCGGCCGAGTGCCGGAGCACCGACAGACCGTCGGGCTCGGCGAGCGTCACGGCCTCGACGGACGCGCCGTCGGGCACCGGGGCAGCGAGGTCCCGCAGCTCACCGTCGACCCGGACGACGACGACGTCGCGGCGCCCCGTGAACAGGTCGGCACCCGTCGTCCCCTCGTCCACGCTTCGCTGGACGCCGTCGACGGTCAGGGTGATCTGTGGCACGGGCGTTGCTCCTCGGGGTGGTCGGCCCGTCGATGCTACCGAGCGGCCCACAGGCGCACGGCCACGGCACGTCACGTGGTCGGCGAGCCGGTCTCACAGGGCGGGAGGCGGGGCCCCGGGAGCGCTGCTCCAACCGGGTGACCCTGGACACCACGAGATCCGTCGTCGGGGGCCGCTGGTAAGCGTTCACCATGGCGCTGACCTGCCGCTGACCTGCGGTGTCGCTGCGGTCGGTGCGACCGACTTGGCACGGATCCGCCCGTTTGGGGGATGACCTTGGGCCTATCAGGTGGGCGATACTGGGTTCGAACCAGTGACCTCCTCGGTGTGAACGAGGCGCTCTACCACTGAGCCAATCGCCCGTCATTCGGCGTGGTGCTCGGGGAGCACCTCATGACGACGCGATGATGCTAGCGAATGGACAGCCGAAAGCCGAAACCCGGCTCTCGGGACCGCCGCCGGCAGCAGCACGACGAGCCACTGGTCGCGACATGACGGAGAGGGGTGTGGCCATGGCAGGACCAGTCAGGGACGTCCGGGAGGTCGTCCCGATGCACCTCGTGCTCTCCGACGCGAGCGTGCTGCCGGTCAAGGCGGAGCTGAGCTTCGAGGCTGCCGACCCCTACACGGTCCGCGTGGCCTTCGTCGGCGCGCACTCCACCTCGACGTGGCTCATCGGCCGCGAGCTCATCGCGCACGGCGTGCTCGCGGACGCGTCCGCCCCGGCCGGCACGGGGGACGTGCGCATCTGGCGCGACGAGGACCCGACGTACCTGCTCGTCTCGCTCAGCGGCGTCGAGGGTGACGCGCTCCTCGCCGGGCCCGCCGAGCCGTTCGTCCGCTTCATCGCCGCCACGGTCGCCCTCGTCCCGTTCGGGTCCGAGAGCCCGCGCATGGAGGACGAGATCTCGCGCCTCATCGTCACGCTCCTCGACGCCTGAGGCCGCCCGACGCCTGAACCTGCTCAACACCTGAGCCCGCTTGACACCTGAGCACGCACGCCCCGACCGCCCGCGCGGTCGGGGCTCCCCCGCGCCCGAACGACGCGACGTCGAGACGTCGACGCGACGTCAGGGGTCGACGTCGAGCGCCTCGCGCTCCCGGTACAGCGCCGCGACGCGCTCCGTCAGGGGCCCCACCGGCACCGCCTGCCCGTCGAGCGCGACCACGGGGACGAACGTGCGGACCGAGCCGCTGATCGCGAGGTGGGCGTCGCCCGTGAGCGCGCCGTCGAGCGCCGCGTAGGGCAGCTCCTCGGCCGACGCCTCGCGCACGGGCAGGCCGGCCTCGGCGGACCACTCGAGCACCAGCTCGCGCGTGATGCCCGCCAGGCACCCGCTGCCGAGCTCCGGGGTGAGCAGCTCGCCGCCCCGCTCGACGAACACGTTGCTGCCCGTCCCCTCGCACAGAGCGCCGCGCGTGTTGGCCAGGACCGCCTCGTCGGCGCCCTGCCGTGTCGCCGCACCGAGCGCGACGACGTTCTCCGCGTACGACGTCGTCTTGAGCCCCGCGACGGCCGAGCCCTCGTTGCGCGTCCACGGGACGCGTGCGAGACGCACCGGGGCGGGCGGCGCGGCGGGACCGGCCACGACGAGCACCGTCTGCGCCCCGGGGGTCCGGCCGGAGCCGAGCGGCCCGAGGCCGGCGGTCACCGTGATCCGCACCCGGCCCGCGCCCGGTCGCTCGGCGAGCACCGCGTCGACGCCCGTCCGGACCGCGTCGAGGTCGGGCTCCTCGAGCCCGAGCCCGCGCGCCGAGCGGACCAGCCGCGCGAGGTGACGCGTGAGCGCGAAGGCCGACCCGCGGACGACCCCGCACGTCTCGAACACGCCGTCGCCCACCGTGACCCCGTGGTCGACGGCACTCAGGACGGGCTCCGCCGCGTCGCGCAGCCGCCCGTCGGCCCACACGGCCAGGTCGCTCATCGGTCTCCTCCTCGCGCTCGATGCGCTCCTCGCGCCCCGGTCGGCACGGCGCCGCCCGGGGGTCGACCCATCATCGGTCCCGTCGCCCTGGACCGGGGGCACCCGCCGGCACCGGCGCGCCGCTCGCGAGGGCGACGAGGCGCGCGGCCTTGAGCTCGGTCTCCGCCCACTCGGACGCCGGGTCGCTCCCCCACGTCACGCCGGCGCCCGTGCCGAACCGCAGGGTGCCGCCACCCCGCCGGTCACCCGTGCCGTCGCCCGCCTCGTGGCCCGCACCGTCGGCCGTCCACCAGAACGTCCGGATGGCGACCGCGAGCTCGGCTGTGCCGCTGTCGCCGTCGACCCAGCCGAAGGCCCCGCAGTACGGCCCGCGCGCCGACGGCTCGAGCTCGTCGATGACGCCGAGCGCCGCGTGCTTGGGCGCGCCCGAGACGGAGGCGGGCGGGTAGGTCGCGTCGAGCAGGTCGCCCCAGCCCCGGCCCGGCCGCAGCCGACCCTGGACCCGCGTCACGAGATGCACCAGCCCGGGGTGCTGCTCGACCGCCAGGAGGGCCGTCACCTCGACCGAGCCGGGCTCGCACACGCGCTGCAGGTCGTTGCGGACCATGTCCGCGATCATGACGTTCTCCGCGCGGTCCTTCTCCGTCAGCCCGTCGGCCGTCGGGGCGGTGCCCTTGATCGGGCCGGACGTGGCGACGCCGTCGGCGACACGGAGGTAGAGCTCGGGCGACGCGGAGACCACCCAGATCGGCGGCAGGTCGCCCCCGGCGGGCACGTGCACGACGCCGGCATGGGGTGCGGGGTTGCCGCGGCCCAGCGCGACTGCCAGCGCGAGGGCGGACGGCTCCGCGCCGTCGGGGCCGGCGAGCGGCGCCTCGAGCACCCGGCAGAGGTTGACCTGGTAGACGTCGCCCTCGCGGATGCGCGCGCGGATGTCGGCCACACCCGCCTCGTACGCGTCGCGCGACGTCGTCGAGCGCCAGCTGTCGGGCTCGGGTCCACGCCACGTCGCACCGGCGTCGTCGCCGGGGACGAAGGCCTCGCCCACCGCACCGTCGAGAGAGCGCACGCGGTCCGCGTCACGGTCGACGCGGGCGAACCGCCAGGCACGGACCCGGCCCTCGAAATCGCCGACGACGACCCAGAACCCCGTGGCCAGGCGCTCGGGCTGCACCCGCAGGTCGACGCACTCCACCGGCTCCGACGCGCGCACACCCGCGAACCGGGCGACGCCGCGCGCGACGCCGTGGCGCGTGGGCACCGGGGTCGAGGGGTCGTCGAGCACCGGCTCACGGTAGCCGCGACACGCTCCCAGGAGCCGGTTGGACTCTCGTCGCAGCGGTCGGTTAGAGTTCGGGACGCACACGGCGCCGGGGAGACCCGGGGGACGTGCTGCGCGGACGTGGCTCAGTGGTAGAGCATCACCTTGCCAAGGTGAGGGTCGCGGGTTCGAATCCCGTCGTCCGCTCGGAGGCGACATCCCGTGACGGGCCCGGCGCCCGGGACGTGGGCAGGAGCCTTAACGGTGGAGTGGCCGAGAGGCGAGGCAGCGGCCTGCAAAGCCGTCCACACGGGTTCGAATCCCGTCTCCACCTCGCACGCACCAGCAAGGCATGAGCAGTACACGCACGTGCAGTACCAGTAAGGGCGATTGGCGCAGCGGTAGCGCGCTTCCCTGACACGGAAGAGGTCACTGGTTCGATCCCAGTATCGCCCACACACAAAGGCCCTGGTCGGAGCGATCCGACCGGGGCCTTCTGCATCGCGGCCGGGCTGCTCCCGGGCCGGCCCGAAGCTCAGCGGGCGTCGAAACGGCGGCGGTACTCCGACGGCGAGGTGCCGAATGCGGCGGCGAAGCTCTGGCGCAGCGTGACCGCGCTGCCGAACCCGCACGTGGCGGCCACCTGGTCGACGGGGAGGTCGGTGGACTCCAGCATGCGGCGGGCGTCGTCCAGCCGCCGGGACCTCAGCCAGGCGGCCGGCGTGGTGCCCGTCGACGTCCCGAACGCGCGGATGAAGGATCGTCGGCTCATGTGAGCGGCGGCGGCCAGCTGGTCCACGGTGAGCGGCTCGCCGAGATGGAGCAGGGCCCACTCCATCACCCGCGAGATCGGGTCGTCAGTGGACCGCGGAGGCAGTGGGCGCTGGACGTACTGGGCCTGCCCGCCCTCGCGGTGCGGGGCCACAACCAGGTCGCGCGCGACCTGGTTGGCCGCGACCGCGCCGAGCCGGCTCCGGACCAGGTGCAGGCACGCGTCGATCGCCGACGCGGTCCCGGCCGAGGTCAGCACGTCGCCGTGGTCGATGTACAGCACCGTCGCGTCCATCGCGACGTCGGGGTGGCGCGCCGACAGCATGTCCATCGCCTGCCAGTGCGTCACCGCCCGTCGGCCGGCCAGCAGGCCCGCGTCCGCCACGGCGACCGCACCCAGGCACAACCCGGCAACCGTCGCGCCTCGATCGCGCGCCGCTCGGAGCGCCTCCTGCAGCGCCGGGCCGACGCGACGGCCGTCGTCGAACCACGACGGCACGACCACCACGTCGGCCGCACGAGCAGCTGCCGGCCCGCTGACGCCACCGATCCGGTAGCCCTCGGCGGTGCGGACCGACCCGGCGCGGTCGGCGAAGAGCGTCGTCCGCCACGGCGCGAGGCCGAGACGTCGCACCTCGTCGAAGACCAGCTGCGGCACGGCGAGATGGAACATCGTCACGCCGTCGAACGCGTAGACCGCGATCTGGAGAGCGTCGTCCTCCGTTGGCACGAAACCATCGTAAGCGTGCACGCGTGCCAGTGGTCTCCGGCTCAGGGCGTCCCCAGACTCGACGTGTCGCCCTCGACGCGAGACACCACCGACCGAGGAGAGATCATCCGGATGAGCGTCACCCCCCGCCGCGCACTGGTCGTCGTCGACGTGCAGCAGGACTACTTCGGCGGCCCGCTGGAGATCCAGTACCCGCCCACGAGCGAGTCCCTGCCGCAGATCGCACGCGCCATCGACGCCGCCGGCACGGCCGGCATCCCCGTGGTCGTCGTGCAGCACCTCGCGGGTGAGGAGGCGCCCGTCTTCAACCCCAACCTGCCCGGATTCCGGCTGCACCCCGAGGTCGAGAGCCGCCGCGCGGAGAGCTGGAAGTCCGTGGTCAAGCAGTACGGCACCGTGTTCGCCGGCACCGATCTGGTCGACTGGCTGAGCGAGCGCGAGATCGACACCGTCACCCTCGTCGGCTACATGACCAACAACTGCGTCCTGGCCTCCGCTGCCGAGGCCGAGACCCACGGCATCTCCGCCGAGGTGCTCTCCGACGCGACGGGCGCCATCCACCTCGCCAACGACGCCGGCTTCGTCGACGCCAAGACCGTCCACTCGACCCTCATGGTTCTCATGAACTCGAACTTCGCGGCCGTCGCGGACACCGGGACATGGGTCGAGGCCGTCCACGCCGGACGGCCCCTGCCCAAGAGCGACCTGGGGACCTCCGCCGGGCTGGGCGCGCAGCAGGCCTGATCCACCCGTCAGATCGAGATGGCGCGGCGGTGCGCGCCCGCGGACGCCGTCGTCCGCGGGCGCGCACCGGTCAGACGGTGTCCGTGTGCGCCACCCCGGCGGAGCGGTAGGCGGCGACCGCCTGGTTCACCTGCGCCGGGCTGAGCACCTGGTTCTTGGCGTGCAGCACGTAGTCGGCCTGCATGAGGTAGTTCCGCTCCGCGCTGCCGCCGGTGAGCTCGATGAACCAGTGGTTGAAGTTGATGGACATGGGCGTCTCGGGGTAGTTGGCGCCGCCGTGCTGCGCGACCTGGGTCCCGTCGATGAAGAAGGTGACCCTGCCGCCCGAGACCTGCATGACGAGGTCGTGCCACCCGGCGAAGCTGCGCGCCTGGACGCTGTGCTGGTTCTGCGCGACCCACGGGTCGGGCTGGTAGGTCTCCCAGGTCGTCTCGAACATGGCCGGGCCGGACTGCCCCCAGCCGCCGTTGGAGAGGTACTCGAAGTCGATCTCGCCGTACTGCGGGTCGTTCGCGTACGCGAGCGGGGTGATGGTGAAGAAGGTCTGGTTCACCTGGTCGCCGTCGGGGCCGTACGTGGGCGCGTCCGTGAAGTAGACGCGGGCCGCGTAGGTGCCCTCGAAGAACTTGCGCTGGTGGTACACCTCGGTGTTGCGCGCCGTCGAGCCGTTCGTCGACGCGTCGAGCTGCATGGCCTGACCGCCGGGGATCGCAGGGAACGTCACCTTGGTGCGGTCCCACACGGGTGCGCCGACGCCGGGGCCGCCGCCGCCGGTGCGCACGGTCCAGCCGCGCTGGGCGAGACGCGCGTCGGACGAGCTCGTGTAGCTGAAGTCGTCGAACAGGGCCGGGCCCGTGATCGGGTTCGTGGTCGGGGGCGGCGTCGTCGGCGGCGTGGTGGACCTCGGCACGAAGGTGAACCAGTTGAGGTTCGTGAAGTCGGCCGGCTGCGCCGACTCGAAGCGCACGTACACGTCGTGGGTGCCCGTCGTGCCGTCGACCGTCGCCGAGAGCGTGCGCCAGGCCTGCCAGCCGCCCGTCGGCGCGACCGTCACGCGGGCGATCTCCCGGCCCGTCGTGCTGCCGAGGCGCACGGAGATGGCGCCGCTGACGCCTGCCGCCGCGCCCGACGCGACCCGCACGTCCAGCCGGCCCGCGCCGGCGGTGCCGAAGCCGACCCCGTCGTAGCGGGTCCAGTCCCCGCCGGCGACGTACGAGAGCGTCGGCGTGCCGTCGGTGTCGCCCGACGGCTCCGTCAGGACGCCCTGCTGCGCGGAGAAGCTCTCCGCCTGGATCGTCCGGTACGCGTCCCGCACCGGCACCGCCGGGGCGCGGGTGAACGAGAGCCAGTTGAGGTTGACGAAGTCGCCGGCCTGCGCGCTCGAGAACCGCACGTACACCGTGTGCACGCCGGTCGTGGTCGTCATCGCCGCGGACCGTGTGACCCAGCTCTGCCAGCCGCCCGTGCTGCTCACGGGGATGCGCGCGACCGGGGCGTTGCTCACCGCGTCGAGGCGGATCTCGACGTGCCCGCTGATGCCCGCCGCCGACGCGACCCGTGCCGTGACGGAGCTGCCGCCCGCCGCGAAGTCGACGCCGTCGAAGGCGATCCAGTCGCCGTTCGCCGCCCAGCCGACGTTCTGCCCTCCCCCGCTCGGGTCCTGCGTCGGCTCGAGCTGGACGCCGGCCATCCTGTTGTGGTCCTCGGCCTGGATCGTCGTGTAGGCGCTCCGGCTGGGGCTCGGGGCCGCCTGCGCGGGGCCGGCGAGGACGCTCCCGCCGGCGGCGAGCGCCACGAGGAGGGACACCGCGAGGGCCCGTCTGGTTCGGCTGGGTCGCATGGGAATCCCTCTCGTGGACACGTGTCACCGATGACGCCGTCACTCAAGCCGACCGGACGAACCAGGTCAAGAGGGACGGCTCACCGGACTCGCGTGGTGCCCTCGCGCGCCGTGACGGACCACACTGGGCGCGTCCCCGCGACGGGGCGGGGCGCGCGAGGACGAGGAGCTCATGGACGGACGAGCCGAGCACGGGACGACCAGCCATGCCGACGGCGACCGGCGCGTCGCCGTCGTGACCGGGGCGGCTCGCGGCATCGGTGCCGCGATCGCGACGAGGCTCGCGGCGGACGGGATGGACGTCGCCGTCGTGGACCTCCGCGAGGAGGACACCGCCGCCACGGTCGCGGCCGTGACGCAGGCGGGCGGCCGGGCCGTCGGCATCGGGGCGGACGTCGCCGTCACGGCCGACGTCGAGCGGGCCGTCGAGCGCGCCGTCGCCGAGCTCGGACCGCCGACCGTCCTGGTCAACAACGCGGGCATCCTGCGCGACGACCTGCTGTTCCGGATGACGGACGACGCCTGGGACGCGGTCATCTCGGTGCACCTGCGCGGCGCCTTCCTCATGAGCCGCGCCGTGCAGCGGCACCAGGTCGAGGCGCGGTGGGGACGCGTCGTGAACCTGTCCAGCACGTCCGCGCTCGGGCACCGCGGTCAGGCGAACTACGCCGCGGCCAAGGCCGGGATCCAGGGGTTCACCAAGACGCTCGCCATCGAGCTCGGTCCCTTCGGCGTCACCGCGAACGCGATCGCCCCCGGCATCATCGCGACCGACATGCTCCGGGCGACGGCCGAGCGGCTCGGCCGGTCGTTCGAGGACTTCCTCGCGGAGGCCACGGCCGACGTGCCCGTGCGCCGCGCCGGCCGGCCCGAGGACGTCGCGGCGGTCGCCTCGTTCCTGTGCTCGGACGAGGCGTCGTACGTGTCGGGCCAGGTGATCTACGTCGCGGGTGGGCCCAAGGCCTGACCGGACGCGGCCGATCGCCGGTACCTCGTGCCGCGACGTCAGGCGGTCGCCCGGCGTCGCGGCAGCAGGTACCGGTCGAGGTCCGAGGCCGCGACGACGTCGGCGTCGCCGGCCCGTGCGTGCGCCTGCACCTCGAGCGGCGCGAGGTCCGCGTACCGGGACGAGAAGTGCGTCAGGACCAGCCGCCGGGCGCCGCCCGCGGCCGCGAGGGCCCCGGCCTGCCCCGCGGTGAGGTGCAGGTAGGCCCGCGCGAGCTCGACGTCGTCGTCGGCGTAGGTGCTCTCCGCGAGGAGCAGGTCGGCGTCCTGGGCGAGGTCCTCGGCCCCTTCGCACTCGGCCGTGTCCATGACGATCGCGAAGCGCTGGCCGCGGCGCGGCACGCTGACGTCCTCGAGCCGGACGCGACCCACCCGACCGGCGCGCTGCAGCTCACCGACGGCCGGTCCCTCGACGCCCGCCCGCGCGAGGCGCTCGGGGAGCAGGGTCCGCCCGTCCGGCTCGACGACGCGGTAGCCGAAGGCCGCGACCCGGTGCCGGAGCGCGCGGACCTCGAGGCCCTCGGCGACCGCGCCGTCGGCGCCGTGCGGGTGCAGGTGGAGGTCCAGCCCCGGCGTGGCGAGCGCGACGAGCGCGCGGACGACGTCCTCCCCCTCGGCCGGGTAGTGCAGGTGCACCGGGTGCTCCACGCCGTCGAGCACCATGCGGGACAGCACGCCGGGGAGGCCGTAGCAGTGGTCGCCGTGGACGTGCGTGAGGCAGATCCGGTGCACCGCCGACGACGGGACGCCAGCGAGCAGCATCTGGCGCTGCGTGCCCTCGCCCGGGTCGAGGAGGAGGCCCTCGGCGTCCCACCGCAGGAGGTACCCGTTGTGGTTGCGGGTGCGCGTGGGCACCTGGGAGGCGGTGCCGAGGACGACGAGCTCGCGCATGCCGCGAGTCTGCCGTGGTGCCGCCTCACCCACACGGCGGCACGGGCACCGTGACCCTGCGTGACTCTCACCCGATGACAAGAGCTGATCGGGTGACCGGAGGCCCAGGTCCGGCGTCGGGGCGACCGCATACTGGTGCGATCCCCCCACCTGAGGAGCTTCCCCGTGCTCGACCTCGCCCCCACCATCTGCCGCCAGCGACTCGTCGTCGAGGGCCTGTGCCGGGAGCCCATCAGCGCCGACGCCATCCGCGACTACCTCTCGCGGCTGTCCAAGGAGATCGACATGGTCGCGCTCATGGAGCCCGCGACGCACCAGTCGCCCCTCTACGGCTGGGCGGGCTGGATCCACTGGGAGACGTCGGGCGCGCACTTCTACGCGTGGGACGAGCCGGACCTCTTCTTCAGCGTCGACATCTACGCGTGCAAGCCGTTCTCGGTCGACGCGGTCGTGGAGTTCACGCGCGCCTACTTCGACGCTCCCACGGTCGTCCACAAGGAGTTCTGATGTCGGCACCGGTCCGGATGCTCTTCGACGTCGAGGGGGCGCTGCGCGAGTCGGCGCTCGACTGCGAGGCCGACGTCTTCCGCACCGTCTACGGCAACAGCCGCGACGAGCTCGACGAGGAGTACGGCCCCTACGACGCGGACTCCGTCTTCCTCGTCGTCGCGGCCGGCGACGACGTCGTCGGCGCGGTTCGCCTCCTCCCGCCCGGCGGGCGGGCGGGGCTCAAGACCCTCGTCGAGCTCGAGCGCGAGCCGTGGAGCGTCGACGGCCGGCGGTCCGCCGTGGCGGCCGGCCTCGACATGGCGACGACGTGGGAGGTGGCGACGCTCGGGGTCCGCCGCGACGCGGGCGCCCTCGGGCAGCGGCTCGCGGTCGCGCTCTACCACGGGCTCATCACGGTGTGCCGCGCGAACGCGATGTCCGCGTACGTCGCGGTGCTGGACGAGCGCGTGCGCCGGATGCTCGGCTCGGTCGGGCTGACGAGCCGGGCGCTGCCCGGGACGACGACGGCGCCGTACCTCGGCTCCGCGGCGAGCACGCCGGTCTACACCCTGTGCGCACCCACGCTCGCGGCGCAGCGCTCCCGGTTCCCGGACGCGCACCGCCTCGTGACGCTCGGCATCGGCCTCGACGGGGTCGACGTGCCGCCGTTCGACGAGTTCCGGCTCCGCGCGGACCGGTGGACGTCGCGCGACACGCGCGACCTCGCCGCCCTCACGCCGGCCCGCGTCCTGGCCTGACCGTCCGAGGGCGTCAGCGCTCCTGCGGGGCGTGGGGGTGCGGCACGACGGCGGTGCCCAGGGCCCACTCGCGCACCCACGGGTCGATCGCCTGCGCCGGCATGGGTCGCCCGATGTGGTACCCCTGCAGCACGTCGACGCCGAGCGGGACGAGGTGCGTCGCGGCGCCGTGGTCCTCGACGCCCTCGGCGACCAGGCGCAGCCCGAGGGCACGCGCCATCTGCGTGGTCGACTGGACGATCATCCGGCTGCGCTCGTCGGTGGCGACCGCGCGCACGAACGAGCGGTCCATCTTGAGCTCCTCGACCGGCAGGTCGCGCAGGTAGGCGAGCGAGGAGAACCCGGTCCCGTAGTCGTCGATCGAGACGCCGACGCCGTGCGCCCGCAGCTGGTGCAGCGCCGCGCGGGCCCGCTCGGGGTCGGCGAGGAACGAGTCCTCGGTCACCTCGATGAGCAGGCAGTCGGCGGGCAGGCCGGACTCGTCGAGCGCCTCGAACAGCTTGGGCAGCAGCGCGCCGCCGACGAGCTCGGGCGGCGCCCAGTTCATCGCGACGCGGAAGGTCAGGCCGGCCGCGCGCCAGCGCAGGGTGTCCGCGATGACCTGGCGCATGACGGTCTCCGTCAAGGGCCCCATGAGGCCCGACCGGCGCGCGTCCGGGAGGAACGAGACGGGCGAGAGCAGCCCGTCGGTGGGGTGCGCCCAGCGCACGAGCGCCTCGACCGCGACCACCTGGCGCGTCCGCGCGTCGATCTGGGGCTGGTACCAGACGACGAGCTGGCCGGACGCGATGCCGGCTCGCAGCGCCTCGCCCTGGCGCAGCCGGTGCGCCGCGACGCCGTCCTGCGAGGAGTCGAACAGCAGGACGCCGCAGCGCGCCTGCTTCGCCTCGTACATCGCGATGTCGGCGCGCCGGAGCAGCTCGGTCGCCGACGCCGTGTCGTCCTCGCGCGTCGCGATGCCGACGGAGGCGTCGAGGATGAGGTCCATGCCCGCGACGCGCAGCGGTGATGCCAGCGCAGTGCGCACCTGCTGCGCCAGGTCGAACAGCGCGAGCACCTCGCGCTGTTCGGCGAGCACCGCGAACTCGTCGCCACCGAGGCGGGCCACCACGACCTTCGCGTCGAGCGTGGCGCGCAGCCGGTGACCGAGCGTCACCAGCACGTCGTCGCCGACCGAGTGGCCCAGGCTGTCGTTGATGTCCTTGAAGCCGTCGACGTCGAGCAGCATCACGCCGACGGGCCGGCCCCGGCGCAGCGCGTCGTCACCGGCGGCCACGAGCGCCCTCCGGTTCGGCAGGCCCGTGAGCTCGTCGGTGAGGGACAGGCGGAGGGCCTCCGCCGCACCGCGCGCCTCGTTGAGCGCGAGCACGGTGCGCGCACCGGCCGTCAGCAAGGTCGCGATGGCGAAGCCCTTGATCACCCAGCCGACGGCGCCGGCCGGGTCGAGCACGAGGAGGACGACGGCGAGCGCCGCGCCCGTGACGAGGACGGCTCCCGCGGGGCGGGGCGCCGGACCGGCGACCTCAGGACCGCGCGGTGCGCACGCCGCGCCGACGACCAGCGCGAAGCTGCCACCCCAGAGGGCGTCCATCGTGAGGCTCGCCGAGTACGTCTGCGTCGTCACGATCGCGACGATGAACGTGCAGTCCGCGACCGCGAGGCCGACGAAGCCGGCCATGAGCGCGAGCGTGCGGCGCGTCCGCGCCCGCTGGTGCAGCAGCGCCTGGGCGAGCACGAGCGCCGCGAGCAGCAGGTTCATGAGCGGGAAGAGGATCGCGAGCAGCAGCGTGAGCCCGCCCGCGGCGAACGCGCCCGAGAGCGGCGTCAGCACGGCGAACGCGGCGAGGCACACGCTCGCCCCGCAGATCACGGCCGCCTCGAGCCACACGGCCGCGGTCGTCGTCGGCCGGCGCCGCGCGTCGAGCAGCAGGAAGGCCGCCAGCCCGACGTAGGAGGCCAGGCACAGGATCTCGCCGGGGGCGGGGAACGTCACCGCGCCGACGGTCTGCCCGAGGCTCACGCTCGCGCTCCCGACGGCCCACAGGCCGATGGCGCCGGCGAGCACGACGAGCGGCACGCGCCGGTGCCGCTCGCGGCGCGCGACGAGCAGGAGGCGGCCGAGCAGGACCGCGAAGAAGACCGACAGCGTCACGACGAGCGTGCTGCGGATCGCGGGGTCCTCCTCCGTCCCGGGCATGAAGAGCGTCGTCGTCGCGCCGACGGCCAGGACGGCCCAGGGCAGCGCGGACGGCAGCGAGCCGGTCCACCCTCGTGCAGCGCTTCTCACGGGCTCCCCTTCTGTCGTCGGTGCGATGACCTGGGCGGCATCGCCCGACGGCCCCGCGGAGGCGGCCACCGATCTTGCATCGACCGGGCTCCCGGGGGTCTTGAGGGTGTCGGGCGTCACCGTGGTCATCGGGACGGGTGAAATGGAGTCACGCCACCTGCGACCGCCTGTGCCGGGAGCTCGCGTCGTGGCGTCCGGCTCGTGACCTGCGTGCGCCCGCGGCGCCCCGACGACGCGTCGTGACCGGTTCGTGACATCCGGCTCCCGAGCGCCGTACAGTGGGCGCGCTCCTCCCCCAGGGAGCACCCGACGCGGACCGCCGAGTCCTGCCACCGCCGAGGGTCGAGCACGAACCGCCGGCAGGAGCGGGGGAACCACCGTTTCCCGGGCGCCGGGCCTCACGGCTCGGGGTCCTCGGGGTGAAGCCGGACTCGTCCGGCCGGGCGCACTTCCCGCCCGAACCCGACAGCTCACCTCGTAGGCGACCGGAGGTCCTGTGCCCACGACTGGTCAGCCCACGTCCTTGCCCCCTGTGCAGGCAGCGCGCCACCGCGCCGTCGGTGCGCCCCGCACCCCGCTCGACGACGCCGCCGCCCTCGCCGCCCGCCACCTCACCGGCGCGGCACGGCGCACGGCAGCCGTCGCAGGAACGTCGGGCCTCGTGGTCTCGATGCTCGCCTCGCCCGCCGGCGCCGGCCAGGCCACGGACCAGGCCTCGCTGCCCACCGTGGACACCACGTCGCTCACCGCGCAGGCACGCGCCGCGCTCGACGTCGCCCCGACCGTGACCGTGCCGGTCGACGCGGCGTGGACCTTCGACGTGCCGGCGATCAGCGTGGTGGCGGACCCGCCGCCCGCGCCGGAGCCCGAGCCGGAGCCCGCCCCCTCGCGCAGCGCGCAGCGCGAGGCCGCGCCCGAGCGGCCCGCGGCCACGGGTGCGCC
>NZ_JACVQL010000189.1 GCF_019733465.1 Actinotalea ferrariae
CGTGCTGCCCGACGTCGTGCTGCCCGACGTCGTGCTGCCCGACGTCGCGTCGCGCGACGTCGCGTCGCCCGATGGCGGCACGGTCGCGCCGGCCGAGGTGACGGTCGTCGTGGGCCCGGAGGGTGGCATCGCCGACGACGAGCTCGCCGCGCTCGAGGCGGCCGGGGCGACCACGGTCCGCCTCGGGCCGCACGTGCTGCGCACGTCGACCGCCGGTCCCGTGGCCCTCGCGCTGCTCGCCGACCGGCTCGGCCGGTGGGGCTGAGGGTCGTGGACGCCCGCCTCAGCGGACGGTGAAGGTGACCTCGACGAGGTTGCGCCCCGACTCGCCGCTCGCGCCGTCGGACATGCCCGGCTCCCAGACCTGCAGCGTGTAGCGGCCGGGCTCGAGGTCGAGCGGCACCTCCCACGGGCCGACCTCACCGTTCGCGCCCGCGGTCGTGAAGCCCTCGGCGACCGCGTCCTGCGTCCCCGTGACGAGGACGCGGTACAGCAGGGTCGCCTCGAACGCGGTCCCCTCGCCGCGTGCGGTGAACGGCGACGTGACCTCGCCTTCCGCGAGCGGCGACGTGATCGAGTTCGGCCCGTTCACCGCCGGCGCCCCGGGCGTCGGGCTCGGTCCGGGCGTCGCGTCCGGCGTCGCCTCGGGCGTGGGCGCGGGGCTCGCGGTCGAGGTCGCCGCGGGCGTCGGGCTGCCCGTCGCGGCGGGCGTGTCCTCGGCCGTGCCCGTCTGGCACGCCGCGAGGCCCGCCACGAGGACTGCCGCCGTCGCGGCGGTGGCGAGCGCGGAGCGCGCCCGTGACCGGGTCGCGCTGCGGGCGGTGCGGTCCACGGGCTCCTCCACGGTCTCGGGCGGGTGGCGGCCATCCTCGCAGCCACGGCGGGTGCCCCGGCGCTACCGTGGTCGGCATGTCGACCACCGCGACCCCGTCGAGCTCGGCCCCCGGGCCGGCCGACGCCGACTGCCTCTTCTGCCGCATCGTCGCCGGCGAGGTGCCGGCGACGGTCGTCGCGACCTCCGAGCACGCCGTCGCGTTCCGCGACATCGACCCGCAGGCGCCCGTGCACGTGCTCGTGGTGCCGCGCGCGCACCACCGCGACGTCGTCTCGCTCGCGGCGGCCGACCCCGCGCTGCTGGCGGCCGTCGTCGCCCTCGGGGACGAGGTGGCCCGCGCCGAGGCGGGCGGCGAGTTCCGGCTCGTCTTCAACACCGGTGCCCAGTCCGGGCAGTCGGTCTTCCACGTCCACGGGCACGTGCTCGGCGGCGCACGCCTCGGGTGGTCCCCGGGCTGACGGAGCGGACTCCCGCCCCCGAGCGGCCGGCGCGCGCGCCGTTAAGATGAAGGGTGCAGGCGGCACGCCGTCGTCGGCCCCGAAGAGCGACCCGAGGAGACCCGGCCGACGGCCGAACCCATGGCTGACACATCCGCGCGACGCCTGCACGGCGCAGGCGGCGGCGACGTCGAGCACCGCATCGTCGTCCCGTCCCACCTCCCCGCGGTCGCCCTCCTCGGGACGGGTGACGAGGTCCTCCGGGCCGTGGAGGCAGGCTTCCCGTCCGTACGCATCCACGCACGCGGCGACCAGATCACGCTCCAGGGCCCCCCGGGCGACGTCGCGCTCGTCGCGCGCCTGCTCGACGAGCTGCTCGAGGTCGCGGCGACGGGCACCGAGCTGAGCGGCGACGTCGTCGCGCGGTCGGTGCGCATGCTCACCGCGGCGACCGCGAGCCGGCCGGCCGAGGTGCTGACGCAGAACATCCTGTCCTCGCGCGGCCGCACGATCCGGCCCAAGACGGTCGGGCAGAAGACGTACGTCGACGCGATCGACCGCCACACGATCACCTTCGGCATCGGTCCCGCCGGCACGGGGAAGACGTACCTCGCGATGGCCAAGGCCGTGCAGGCGCTGCAGGCGAAGCAGGTCAACCGCATCGTGCTCACGCGCCCCGCGGTCGAGGCCGGCGAGCGGCTGGGCTTCCTGCCGGGCTCCCTGAGCGACAAGATCGACCCGTACCTGCACCCGCTGTACGACGCGCTCCACGACATGGTGGACCCGGACTCGATCCCGCGGCTCATGGAGTCGGGCACGGTCGAGGTCGCGCCGCTCGCCTACATGCGCGGCCGCACGCTCAACGACGCCTTCATCATCCTCGACGAGGCGCAGAACACCTCGACCGAGCAGATGAAGATGTTCCTCACGCGCCTCGGCTTCGGCGCCAAGATGGTCGTCACGGGCGACGTGACGCAGGTCGACCTGCCGGGCGGGACGACGTCGGGCCTGCGCGTGGTCGAGGAGATCCTCGGCGGGGTCGACGACGTCGAGTTCTGCCGCCTGACGTCCGACGACGTCGTCCGGCACCGGCTCGTCGGGTCCATCATCGACGCGTACGCGAGCTGGGACCAGACGCGCGCCGGCCACGACCCGCGGGGTCCGCGCCGATGAGCATCGAGGTCAACAACGAGTCCGGCGTCGCCGTCGACGAGGCCGAGTTCGCCGCCCTCGGACGGCACGTGCTCGACGCGATGAACGTCCACCCGCAGACGGACCTGTCGATCCTGCTCGTGGGCACCGACGTCATGAGCGAGCTGCACGTGCAGTGGATGGACGAGCCGGGGCCCACCGACGTCCTGTCCTTCCCGATGGACGAGCTGCGGCCGGGGACCGACGGCGAGCCGTCGCCCCCGGGGCTGCTGGGCGACGTCGTCCTGTGCCCCGAGGTCGCCGCGAAGCAGGCCCGCGACGCCGGCCACTCCACCACCGAGGAGCTCCTGCTCCTCACGACGCACGGCATCCTCCACCTGCTCGGCTACGACCACGCGGAGCCCGAGGAGGAGAAGGAGATGTTCGCGCTGCAGCGCCGGCTGCTCCTGACGTTCCTCTCCGCACGATGACGGGGGTGCCGGTCCCCGCCCTGCTCGCCGCGGCGGCGCTGCTCGTCGTGCCGGCCGCGCTGCTCTCCGCGGGGGAGACGGCGCTCCTGCGCGTGAGCCGCTCCGCGCTCGCCGACCTGACCGCGTCGGACGGCCCCACGGGCCGTCGCCTGCGCCGCGTCGCCGAGGACCAGCACCGCACGGCGTCGGCGGCCGCGCTGGTCCGGGTCCTGCTCGAGGCCGTCGCGGCGGTCGCCCTCACCCTCGCGCTGTCCGCGACCGGTCTCCTCTGGTGGCAGGTGCTCGTCATCGCGGCGGCCCTGGTCACGGCGGTCGCCGTCGTCGCCGTGCGGCACGTGCCGCGCACGCTGGGACGCCGCCACGCCGTGGGGGCGCTGCGGCTGACGGCGCGGCTGCTCGTGGTCGCGCGCGTGCTGACGACGCCGCTGCGCTCACCGGGCGCAGGGATCTCCGACCAGCACGACCTGACCGACGACGAGCTGCGGGACATGGTCGACCGGGTGAGCGAGTCCGAGCACATGGAGGACGAGGAGCGGGAGATGTTCCGCTCCGTGCTCGAGCTGGGCGACACGATCACGCGCGCGGTCATGGTGCCGCGCACCGACATGATCACGCTCCCGAGCGGCACGCCGCTGCGCAAGGCGCTGTCGCTGTTCCTGCGGTCGGGCTACTCGCGCGTGCCCGTGGTCGGCCGCTCGGTCGACGACGTGCTCGGCGTCCTGTACTTCAAGGACGTCGTGCGCCACATCCACCTGCACCCCGGCTCGGACGGCGAGCCGGTCGACGCGCTGCTGCGGCCGCCGGTCTTCGTCCCGGAGTCCAAGCCCGCCGACGACCTGCTCCGCGAGATGCAGCAGGGCGCCTTCCACATGGCCATGGTGGTCGACGAGTTCGGCGGCATCGCCGGCCTCGTCACGATCGAGGACGCCCTCGAGGAGATCGTCGGCGAGCTCACCGACGAGCACGACCGTTCCGCCGTCGAGGTCGAGGCGCTGCCGGACGGGTCGTTCCGTGTGCCGTCCCGGATGCCGGTGGACGAGCTCGGCGAGCTCTTCGACCTCACGCTCGACGACGACGACGTCGACAGCGCCGGCGGTCTGCTGGCGAAGGCGCTCGGCAAGGTCCCCCTCGCGGGGGCGAGCGCGGTGGTCGCGGGGCTCGAGCTCACGGCCGACCGCGTGGAGGGACGCCGCCGTCAGGTGGCTACGCTGCTCGTGCGTCGAGCGCCCGCGGAGGCCGCGCGCCCCGACGACGCCCCCACCCCCACGCAAGGAGCACCACGATGACCGCCCACGCCGACCACGGGCCGGGTGGTGCACCGTTCCGGTCCGGCTTCGTCTGCATCGTCGGGCGGCCCAACGCGGGCAAGTCCACGCTGACCAACGCGCTGGTCGGGCAGAAGGTCGCGATCACCTCGGGCCGTCCGCAGACCACGCGGCACGTCATCCGGGGGATCGTGCACCGGCCGGACGCGCAGGTCGTGCTCGTCGACACCCCCGGCCTCCACCGGCCGCGCACGCTGCTGGGCGAACGTCTCAACGACCTCGTGCGCGACACCCTGAGCGAGGTCGACGTCGTCGTCTTCTGCCTGCCGGCGGACCAGCGCGTCGGACCGGGGGACCGGTGGATCGCGCAGCAGCTCGCCGACCTCGCCCGCGGCCGCCAGGCCCCGCCCGTGGTCGCGGTCGCGACCAAGGCGGACACGGTGCCGAAGGGCCGGCTCGCGGAGCACCTCATGGCCGTGGCGGCACTCGGCGAGTGGGCCGACGTCGTGCCCGTGAGCGCGGTCGAGGGGTACCAGGTCGACACGCTGATCGACGTCCTCGTCGGCCACCTCGAGCCGGGCCCGGCCCTGTACCCGGACGGTGAGCTCACGGACGAGCCCGAGGCCGTCATGGTCGCCGAGCTCGTCCGCGAGGCCGCTCTCGAGGGCGTGCGCGACGAGCTGCCGCACTCGCTCGCCGTGGTGGTCGACGAGATCACCCCGCGGCCCGACCGTGACGGCAGCGACGGGCAGCCGCCGTTCCTCGACGTGCGGGTGCAGCTCTTCGTCGAGCGGGACAGCCAGAAGGCCATCATCATCGGCAAGGGCGGCTCCCGGCTGCGCGAGGTCGGCTCGACCGCGCGCCGCGGGATCGAGGCGCTCCTCGGCGCCCGCGTCTACCTCGACCTCCACGTCAAGGTCGCCAAGGACTGGCAGCGCGACCCGAAGCAGCTGCGCAGGCTGGGCTTCTGAGGCGCGCGCAGGGCTCCTGACGCGCCCGCGGAGCTCGGCGGACGCGCCCCGGGGGGCGAGCGCCGCGCCGTGGCGAGCGGTGGGACGGCGCCTCGTGCCCCGTCGGTAGACTCCCCGACCGTGCGGTACCGGATAGCGCTGACCAGCGCGGTGGCAGTGGTCGCGCTCGGCATCCTCGGCGGCATGGCCGGCCCCGGCTGGGACCCCGTGCCGCTCACCGAGACCATCGAGGTCGAGACCCCGGACACCACGATCGGCGGGGTGCAGGACGCGGACCCGGTCGGGACCTACGACGTCGCGACGTCCGTGGTGACGGTCGAGCTGGCCGGGACCGAGGTCGAGGCCCAGATCAGCGAGCCGGTGGGCGCCGAGGGTGAACGTCCCGGCGTCGTCTTCGTCCACGGTGCCGGCACGGGCCGGTTCGAGGACGCCTTCGTCCAGCAGGCCCACGCCCTGGCGAGCGCGGGCGTCGTCGCGATGGTCCCGAACAAGAACCTCGAGACGTACTCGACGCGCACGCGCGACTACCCCGCGATGGCGAGCGACTACCTGCGCAGCGTCGAGCTGCTGCGCGGCCTGCCCGGGGTGGACCCCGAGCGCGTCGGGGTCTACGGCGAGAGCGAGGGCAGCTGGGTCGTGCCCGTGATGGCGGCCGACAACCCCGCCGTGGCCTTCGTCGTGCTCGTCGCCGCCCCCGTGGTGACCCCGCGCGAGCAGGCAGCCTTCGCGGTCGACTCCTACCTGCGCAACACGGGCGTGCCGGTCGAGGTGCTCCGCTCCATCCCGCGGTTCGTCGGCATGGAGTTCCCGGGCGGCGGCTTCGAGTACACCCGCTTCGAGGTGCAGCCGTTCCAGCAGCGCATGCGCCAGCCGGTCCTCGTGGTCTACGGCACGGGGGACGCCGCCATGCCGACCGTGCAGGGCGCGCTCCAGCTGGTCGAGGACCTGACGGTCGCCGGCAACCCCGACTGGACCGTCCGCTACTACGAGGACGCCAACCACGGGATCAAGGTCGACGGCGTCCTGGTGCCCGAGTTCGCCCGTGACCTCGTCGACTGGGTCCACGGCCTGCCCGAGGCGGGCGACGCGCGGCCCCGGGTCGCCGGTGACGAGCCGTACCAGCGGTTCGTCGCGGCGCCCGTCGAGCGCCCGCGGTGGTACGCCGAGGGCGACCTGCTCGTCGCCGCCCTGGCCGCGGCGCTCCTCGCCGTGCTCGTCGGCCCGGTGCTGTGGGTGGTGCGCCGCGCGCGGGGTCGCCGGGAGCGCGCGCTGGCCCCGGGCATCCGCGGCCCCCTCGCGACGATGGCCGCGGGTGCCGTCGGGACGCTCGTGCTGCTCGTGGCGTACCTGCTCTCGGTCGCGTACCTCGCGCAGAACTACCGGACCAGCACGCTCCTGGTGCAGGGCGGCTGGCTCACGGTGCGCCTCCTGGGCGTCACCGCCGTGGTCGCCGGCGTGGTCCTCGTGTACCGCATCCTCGACGGCCGGCGGCTGCGTGCCGAGCCGGCGGCGCGGACGGCGGCGGGGGAGTGGACGCTCGCGACGGCTGTCGGCGGTGCGGTGCTGCTGCTCCTGACGCTCGCCTACTTCGGCGTCTTCCCACCCGTCTGACCGGGGGCCCGTCCCACGGGGCCCGGCCGGCGCGCGACCGCCTCCCGGTCCGCGTGGGATTGGGCGCCGCAGGCCCGGACAGCGCTACGGTTCTCGCCGGGACGCCCTGAGGCGCCCACCGGACGGAGGGGCAGGACGACGATGACGGACGCACAGGGGTTCACCGCGGCGCAGGCAGCCGATCCGGGTACGCCGGGGCAGGTGCTCGCCGACATCGCCGCGCAGCGGCCCGACCTGCGGCCCGCGGTCGCCTCGAACCCGGCCGCCTACCCCGGCCTCCTCCAGTGGCTCGGCGCCCTGGGTGACCCGTCCGTCGACGCGGCTCTCGCGGCCCGCCCGGCGAGCCCCGACGCCCCGACCGAGGTCATCGGCGCGCCCGCGGACGGTGCACCGCAGGCCGGGGACGCCGAGACCCAGGTGCTGCCCGCCGAGCACGACGGCGGCGCCCCGAGCGCGCCCGACGAGGCGCCGACGCAGGTCGTGCCCGAGGCCCAGACGCAGGTGCTGCCCGAGGCCCAGACCGGGCCGACGGACGCCCAGACCGCAGCGGACCGTCCGGCCGCGCCCCCGTACTCGGCCCCGTCGCCGTACGCCCCGCAGACGGGTCAGCAGCAGGGCCAGCACGGCCAGCCCTACGGCCAGCAGCAGGGCCAGCAGGGCCAGGCCTACGGCCAGCAGCCGGGCCAGCCGGGCCAGCCCTACGGCCAGCAGCCGGGCCAGCAGAGCCAGCCCTACGGCCAGCCGCCCTACGGTCAGTCCGGCGCGCAGCCCTACGGCCAGGGCGCGCCCGGGCAGCAGCAGCCGTACGGTGCGCCGGCGACGGCGTACGGGCAGCCGGCCCAAGGGCCGGCGACGGCCTACGGCCAGGCACCCGCGACCGCCTACGCCGGTGCCGGCGGCGGCGCAGGCCAGGGCACCGCGACGGCGTACGGGCAGCCCTACGGCTACCAGCCCGGGTCCACGCCGCCCGCGAAGAGCAACAAGACCCTGTGGATCGTGCTCGCCGTCGTCGGCGGCGTCATCGTCCTGGGGATCGCCGCCTTCTTCGTCATCCGCGGCGTCCTGGGCTCGCTCGGCCCGGACGGCACGTACGGCTCGGACCCCGAGCTCGACGCGCTGTACGACGCGTGCGCGGACGAGGACTGGCAGGCGTGCGACGACCTGTACATGGAGTCGCCGCGCGGCTCCGAGTACGAGGCGTTCGGCGACTCGTGCGGCGGGCGCACCGACGGCGGCACGTACTGCACCACCGAGTTCGGCACCGACGGCGGCACGGACGGCGGCACCGACGAGGGCGAGGAGGGCACCGACGAGGGCGGCGCCTCCGACCCGAACGCCTACGGCGACGACCCCGAGCTCGACGCGCTGTGGGACCAGTGCGCCGCGGGCGACGGCGCAGCGTGCGACGACCTCTACATCTCGGCGCCGCTCGGCTCCGAGTACGAGGAGTTCGGCAACACGTGCGGCGGCACCACGACCGGTGGCGGGTCGTGCCAGGTGGACGAGGGCACGGAGTCCGGCGCCTCGGACACCTACGGCGACGACCCGGAGCTCGACGCGCTGTGGGACGCCTGCGCGGGCGGCGACAACGCCGCGTGCGACGACCTCTTCATGGAGTCGGGGTTCGACACCGGGTACGAGGAGTTCGGCGAGACGTGCGGCGGTCGTGGCAAGCCCGTGGGTCAGATCTGGTGCGACCCGGCCGCGTGAGCGGCCCGGGGGCATCGGGGTACAGTGCTCGGGTGCGCGTGACACAGCCTCGGCTGCTCCTTCGTCGCCGCGGTGGGGTCTGACGACCGGTCCCTCATCGCGGTGGTCGGTGTGCCGGTCAGTCCGTCCGACAAGCCGAGACCCGAGGACACCCGAGGACCAGCCATGAGCTCTGACACCAGCACCACCGCCGACGGCGCCACGAGCGCCGCCGAGGCCGGCGAGCGCCGTCCCGCCACGACCGACGCCCCGTACTCCGAGCGCACGGCTCAGAAGCCGTCGCCGATGCGGGTGCACAAGTACCGGCCCTTCCACGAGCAGCTCACCGTGGATCTGCCGGACCGCACCTGGCCCGACCGTCGGATGGAGCGCGCCCCCCGCTGGTGCGCGGTCGACCTGCGCGACGGCAACCAGGCGCTCATCGAGCCGATGAACCCCGAGCGCAAGCTCCGGATGTTCGAGCTGCTCGTCGAGATGGGGTTCAAGGAGATCGAGGTCGGGTTCCCGTCGGCGTCCCAGACGGACTTCGACTTCGTGCGGATGCTCATCGACGAGGGGCGCATCCCGGACGACGTCGTCATCCAGGTGCTGACCCAGTCCCGCGAGCACCTCATCGAGCGCACGTACGAGGCCATCGCCGGCGCCAAGCAGGCGATCGTGCACCTGTACAACTCGACGTCCGTGCTGCAGCGCGAGGTGGTGTTCCGCGCGGACGAGGACGGCATCCTCGACATCGCGACGTCGGGCGCCCACCTGTGCAAGAAGTACGAGGAGACCATCCCGGGCACCGACGTCTACTACGAGTACAGCCCAGAGTCCTACACCGGCACCGAGCTCGAGTACGCGCTGCGCGTGTGCAACGCCGTGATCGACGTCTTCGGCCCCACGCCGGAGAAGAAGGTCATCATCAACCTGCCCGCGACGGTCGAGATGGCGACGCCCAACGTCTACGCCGACTCGATCGAGTGGATGAGCCGGCGCCTGCACCAGCGCGAGAACGTCGTGCTGTCGCTGCACCCGCACAACGACCGGGGCACCGCCGTCGCGGCCGCCGAGCTCGGCTACCTCGCCGGGGCGGACCGCATCGAGGGCTGCCTCTTCGGCAACGGCGAGCGCACGGGCAACGTCTGCCTCGTCACGCTGGGCATGAACCTGCTGAGCCAGGGCATCGACCCCGAGCTCGACTTCAGCGACATCGACCGCATCCGGCGCACGGTCGAGTGGTGCAACCAGTTGCCCGTGCACGAGCGCCACCCGTACGGCGGCGACCTCGTCTTCACGGCGTTCTCCGGCTCGCACCAGGACGCCATCAAGAAGGGCTTCGACCACATGGCGGCGAAGGCCGCGGCGCAGGGGGTCGAGGTCGACGACCTCGTCTGGGCGGTGCCGTACCTCCCGATCGACCCGCGCGACGTCGGCCGCTCGTACGAGGCCGTGATCCGCGTGAACTCGCAGTCCGGCAAGGGCGGCATGGCGTACCTGCTCAAGACCGAGCGGCACCTCGACCTGCCGCGCCGGCTCCAGATCGAGTTCTCGCGCGTCGTCCAGGCGTACACGGACTCGTCGGGGCACGAGGTCACCGCCGACGACCTGTGGCGCATCTTCACCGACGAGTACCTGCCGGTCGAGCCGGGCAGCGAGCTCGCGCCGTGGGGCCGGTTCTCGCTGCACGGCAGCCGGACGGTCAGCTCCGAGGGCGGACCGGACCGGCTGTCGGTCGACCTCGTGGAGTCGGGCGTGCGGCGCACGGTCGAGGGCGAGGGCAACGGTCCCGTGGACGCGTTCGTCGCGGCGCTGGCGAGCGTGGGTCAGCAGGTCGAGGTGCTGGACTACGCCGAGCACGCGCTCTCGACCGGCGGCGACGCCAACGCGGCCGCGTACGTCGAGTGCGCCGTCGGCGACGAGGTGCTCTGGGGCGTCGGCATCGACCCCTCGATCACGACGGCCTCGTTCAAGGCGATCATCTCGGCCGTGAACCGCGCCCACCGCTGAGGCCGCCGCCGGGGGCACCCCGGCAGTCGTAGCCCCGTGCCGAGGCCGCCGGTCCTCTGACCGGCGGCCTCGGCAGTCCGCGCGTCCGCGTGTCCGCGCGTCCGCCGTCAGCCGCCGCGCGTCCTCCTCGCGCCTGACCTCAGGGCCGCACCTGCTGCTTGCGGTACGCCTTCGCGATCGCCTTGCGCCGGCCCGCGGCCTGCGCCCGCAGCCGGGCGTCGACGCGCTCGGCCTGGTGGGCCGCCTCGCGCAGCAGCTTGCGGTAGCTGTGGAGACGGCGCTCGGAGAGCTCGCCGGTCTCGAGCGCGGCCAGGACGGCGCACCCCGGTTCGGTGAGGTGCGCGCAGTCGTGGAACCGGCACCCGGCGGCGAGCTCGTCGACGTCGGCGAACACGTCGTCGAGCGCCTCCCGGCCGGCGAGCCCGACCGTCCGCAGGCCGGGGGTGTCGAGCACCGCACCGCCCCCGGGGACGAGGTGGAGCTCGCGCGTGACCGTCGTGTGCCGGCCCTTGCCGTCCGTGCGGAGCGCCTGCGTGCGCATGGTCGTCGTGCCGACCAGCGCGTTGAGCAGCGTCGACTTGCCCACGCCCGAGGCCCCGAGCAGAGCGACGGTCGCCCCGGAGGCGAGGAGCTCGCGCAGGGGCTCCAGCCCGACGTCGTCCGTGGCCGAGACGGCGTGCACGTCGGCGCCGGGGGCGACGTCGGCGACCTCCGCGCGCAGCGCCTCGGGGAGCGCGACGAGGTCGCTCTTCGTCAGCACCACGACGGGACGGGCGCCCGAGGACCAGGCGAGCGCGAGCAGGCGCTCGACCCGCGCGAGGTCGCCGTCGGGCGCCATGCCCTCGACCACGGCGGCGACGTCGGCGTTCGCCGCGAGCACCTGCTCGTACGAGGAGCCGGAGGCGACCTGCGCGCGGACGACGGCGGTCCGGCGGGGCAGGACCTCGGTGACGACGGCAGCCGACGTGCCGGCCGGGGCGGCGGCGCCGTCGAGCCGCACCCAGTCGCCCGCGGCGGGGACCGCCGC
>NZ_JACVQL010000019.1 GCF_019733465.1 Actinotalea ferrariae
GGTCGACGCGGGGGCGGTGCCGGGCGACCCGGACGACGACGCGGCCCGCGACGGCTCGGCGGACGACCTCGGGACGAGCGACGAGCCGGCGGCTCCGACGCACCCCGCGTCGGCTGCGCGCCGTGCGGTGCTGCGGCAGGTCCGGTCGGCCGACCGTCCGCTGCGCGGCGGCCTCGTCGCGCGCGCCGCGCAGAACGCCGAGCCCGGGATCGCGGCGTCCGGCTGGGCCGGCGCCGGTGCCTTCTTCCCGTGGATCGCGCGCGAGGTCCCCGAGGTCGCGGCGTCGCCCGAGCCCGCGCCCGGGTTCGTCTGGGACCCGGAGCGCTTCAGCGAAGCCGACCTGCCGGGCGCGACCGTCGCGCTGCCACCGCTGCAGCGTCAGGTCGTGGACGTCACCGACATCCCCAACCTGCCCACGGACCGGTACCGCGTGCTCCTGACGGCGCTCGCGGACGACGTGGCCGCGCACCCGTTCGACCGTCCGGAGACGGCACGGCGGGTGCACGACGCCTGCCAGTCCGCCGGGCAGCCGATCGGCCGCAGCTCGGTCAACACGGTGATCGCGGGCGTGCTGCTCGCGGGTCTCGACCTCAGCGCCGCACCGAGCGCCGAGCAGATCGCCGACACGTGGGCGGACAACGTCGTCGGGCTGTGCCGCGGCGCCCGCATGGTGCTGAGCGCCGCGGACGTCACCGCGATCCGTACCTGGGTCGGCGGAGGCCTCGCCCCGTCGCGCTGACGGCGGTCAGGCGGTCGCCGCCGCCGCGGCGCGGCGACGGGCCTCGACGGCGATCCGCGTCTCCTCGGCGATGAGGTCGCCGTTGATCGCGGCGCCCGCGTCGAGGCCGGCCGCGGCCGAGGTGATGACCTGGGCCCGCAGGTTCGTGACGTTGCCCGCGACCCACACGCCGTCGACCTCGGTCGCGCCGAACGGGTCGGCGGGCACGCCGGTGCCGACCAGCTGGCCGGCCATCACGGTGTCGACGGTCCTGAGCCCGAGCTGCTCGAGCAGGGCGGAGCGCGCGATGACGCGGGAGGCGACCACGACGGCGTCGCACGGCACGACGTCGCCGTCGGCGAGCCTGAGCCCGGTGAGCCTTCCGTCGCGCTCGACGACCGAGGCGACCGCACCGGGGACGACGGTGATGCCGCGGGCCAGCAGCTCCTCGAGGGCGTCGTCCGCGACGGGCCCCACGACGGTGAGCTCGGACGTCCACTGCCGCCACATCTGGGCCTGGTGGACGGCCAGCGGACCCGTCGCGACGACGACCACCCGCTGGTCGCGGACCTCCCACCCGTGGCAGTAGGGGCAGTGCAGCACGGCGCCGCCCCAGTGGTCACGAAGGCCCGCGATGTCGGGCAGCTCGTCGACGACGCCGGTCGTGACGAGCAGCCGCCGGGCGAGCACGCGTGACCCGTCGGAGAGCGTGAGCCCGAACTGCGCTGCTCCGGGGAGCCGGTCGACGTCCGTGACGGTGGCCTTCCTGAACTGAGCGCCGTACGTGGCGGCGTCCGCGCGGCCGGCCGCGATGAGCTCGGCGGGCGGGACCCCGTCGCGCGTCAGGTAGTTGTGCACACCTCCGGCCGGCGCGTTGCGCGGGTTGCCGTCGTCGACGACGAGCACGGACCGCCGAGCCCGCGCGAGGCAGAGTGCCCCGCTGAGCCCTGCGGCACCGCCGCCGACCACCACCACGTCGTAGGTCGGGGTCGCGTTCCCGTCGGGCATCGTCGCCTCGCTGCTGGTCGGATCCGTGCTGGTGATGTCGCTGGTCTGGATCATGGTCGTCTCCTCGTCGCGGGTGATGGTGAGACACCACCACGGCGCTGCCGACTTGACAATCATCCTTGCCAGAGCGGCAAATGGAGCCATGGCGCAGACACGACACCCGCGGCACGACGAGCCGGGCACCACCACCGGCGACGGGCTCGAGGACGTCCTGCGCGGCGTCGGCCCGCGTCTCAAGGCCCTGCGGCAGCGCCGCGACGTGACGTTGGCCGAGCTCTCGACCGCCACGGGCATCTCGGTGAGCACGCTGTCCCGCCTCGAGTCGGGCCTGCGGCGGCCGACGCTCGAGCTCCTCCTGCCCCTCGCGCGTGAGCACGGCGTGCAGCTCGACGAGCTCGTGGACGCGCCCGTCACCGGCGATCCGCGGATCCACGCGCGCCCGTTCGTCCGCGCCGGCCGCACGTTCGTCCCGCTGACGCGCCGACCGGGCGGCCAGCGCGCGTACAAGATGATCGTGCCGCCGTCCAAGGACGAGCCGCACCTGCGCACGCACGAGGGGCACGAGTGGCTGTACGTGCTCTCGGGCCGCATCCGCCTCGTGCTCAGCGACCACGACCTCGTGCTCCGCGACGGTGAGGTCGCGGAGTTCGACACCCGGCTCCCGCACTGGATCGGCAACCCGGGCCCGGGCGACGCCGAGGTCCTCACGCTCTTCGGCCCCCAGGGCGAGCGCATGCACGTCCGCGCGCGGAGCGGCTCCTCGACCCAGGGCGACACCGCGCCCGAGGGGTGAGTCGCCGGACGACCGCTTGTCGCCGGTCCCACGACACCAGGCTCGGCCGAGGGTCTTGGAGGGCACTCTTCACCCGTCCCCTCGAAAGGCACACCTAGCCGGCCTCCTCCAAGAGCACCCCGGTTGACGGATCCGCGCGCGTTGGTCCGGCGGAGCCTGCCGCCGTGGGTGAAGATGCCGACCGCATTCCACGCGGTGGATCACCCGAGGCCGTCCGGACCGGGTCCCGCAGCGGGCTGCCGTCCGCGCGCAGCACGTCGAAGCCGTGCGCGCGGCGGACGACCCGGAGGTCGCGGTCGTGGACGAGGTCGTGGTGGTACCAGCAGAGCAGGACCCCGTTCTTGGCTGAGGTAGGTCCTCGGCGGCTCCACCAGACGATGTGGTGAACCTCCCCGAGCTCGGGGGGCGTCGAGCACCCCGGGTACTGGCAGTGCCGGTCCCGCGCGATGACCGCGCGTCGGAGCTGCTTGGCATAGGTGCGATGGGCCCGCCCGACGTCGAGCACCTGCCCCTCCGCGTCGAAGACGATGCGGGTCACCTCGGAGTCGCACGCGATGCGCTGGAGCAGGCGCCGGGGGAGCGGCTCGCCCGACTCGAGCTCAGCGGGCGCGAGCAGTGCGGCGCCCTCGCGCGTCTCGGCGTCGGCCCGGCCCTGCCCATCGCCACCAGCAGCACGGTCCCGCTCGTCGGCCTCCGCGGCGAGGCGCTCGAGCGTCTCGAAGGACACGTGGACGCTCAGATGCGGACGGACCTGGGCACCGACGCCGGCCACACCCTTGTCGAGGACCAGGCGTGCGGTGCTCGTGAGCGCGGCGGCGCTCCGCTGCTCTGCCGACCGCTCGTCGTCCTTCGCGGGCACGCCTGCGACCGCCCGGAGTGCGGTGGTGAGGAGCGTGCCGCTCTCGTGCGTGAGGAACCCCGTGAGCGCGAACCCGTCCCGTCGTCGTGCGACCGTGAGGTACTCGCGGCCCGCTGCGTCGCGGTGCTCGCGCTGCGCCGCGTCGTCGTCGACCGCGACGGCCCACCGGCGAGCGACCTTGCGGAAGTCGTCGACACCCAGCCGCCGTGCCGCCGCGAGGAGGAAGCCCTCGTTGCGGTCCTCGTGCGGGCCGGTCAGCGCCGAGCGGCGTGCGTCCGACGTGGGCGCGACCTCGGCGAGCACCTGCGCGTGCTCGAGCGTGATCTCGCCTGCCGCGACGGCGGCGCGGGTCGCGGGCAGCGTGCTCTCCATCGCGCGACCGAGCGTGACCTCGCGACGCGCTGTCCCGTAGGAGACCCCGTCGCGCTGGACCGCCCACTGGGGGAGCGTCCGCGCACCGCCGGACGCCTCCCACACGCCCGCCGCCTCCACCTTGGCGAGCAGGGTCGAGGCGACGAGCCGGAGCCTGTCGTCGGCCTGCCTCAGCGACCGGTGCGCCGCCGCCGCCCGACCCGGGTCGAGCTCGTCCAGGGTCAGGGCTGCGAGCTCGACCGCATCCGCGCTCAGGCGTGCGACCAGCTCGTCGAGCCTCGCCACCGCCTCACTCACCGCACCCTCCGCACCCGTGTCCTCGTCGAACGAGTGTATGAACGACCACTGACACGGCGCCTGGAGGGCCCGCAGGGCCTGGGGACGGGTGCGCCGTCCACAGCGACCCGAGCGTCTCCGCGACCTGCCACAGTGGTGGTCATCGCCTCGGGGGGTCCCATGCACGTCAACCGCATCATCGCCGACCTGCACGTCGCCGACATCGCTGCCGCGAAGGGCTTCTACAGCGACTACCTCGGGCTGAGCACGGAGGACTTCGACCTGGGCTGGGTCGCCCGGTACACCGCGCCGGGATCCGGCGCGGAGGTCCAGCTCGTCACGCGTGACGCGGCCGCACCGGAGGACCCTGTCATCTCGGTGCTCACCGACGACGTCGACGGCGCGTACGAGGAGGCGTGCCGGCTCGGCTACGAGATCGTGCACCCGCTCACGACCGAGCCGTGGGGGGTGCGGCGGTTCTTCGTCCGGGCGCCGGACGGCAACGTCATCAACGTCGTGCGCCATCGCCGCTGAGCACGTGTGCCGGCGGCGCGTCCCCCGTGGGACAGGTCGCCGCCGTGCTGACGACCGGGCACGATCGACGCATGACACAGCTCGAGCAGGTCACGGACGCCGTCGCCTACCACGGGGAGGGGCCCGTGTGGTCGCCGACCTGGGGCGGGCTCCGCTTCGTCGACATGCTCGCCGGTGACGTCTGCACCCTGCGCGACGACGGCTCCGTCGACCGCCTCCACGTCGGCGACGTCGCGGCGTTCGTCCGCCCGCGCCGATCGGGCGGCTGGGTGGTGGGTCTCGAGCGCGGGATCGGGCTCGCTGACGCACCCGACGAGACGCCGCGCGCGCTGCCCGAGATGTGGTCGGACACCGGCCTGCGCATGAACGAGGGCGGCTGCGACCCTGCCGGCAACCTCTACGTCGGCAGCATGCGCTACGACCGCGCGGAGGGCGGCGCGAGCCTCCAGCGGATCGCGCCAGACGGCGGCGTCACGGTCGTCCTGCCGCACGTCACCGTCTCGAACGGCATCGACTTCTCGCCGGACGGCACGCGCGCGTACTACGACGACACCGAGACGGGCACCACGGACGTCTTCGACGTCGTCGACGGCGAGCTGCGCGACCGACGCGTCTTCCACAGCGGGGACGACGGCCGCCCCGACGGCCTCACGGTCGACTCGGCGGGGAACGTGTGGGTCGCGCTCAACGGGGTCGGCCGGGTCCGCTGCTACTCGCCCTCGGCGGAGATCCTGGCCGACGTCGACCTGCCCGTGCGGCTCGTCACCGCGTGCACGCTGGGCGGTCCGGACCTCCGCGACCTCTACGTCACGACGTCGCGGGAGAACCTCGACGACCCCGAGCCGGAGGCCGGTGCGGTGTTCCGCCTGCGCGTCGACGTCCCCGGGCGCCCCGTGCTGCCCTACGGCGGATGACCCGCGCGGAGCTCCTCGGCCCTCCCGCCTGGACGCTCGCGTCCGCAGCCGCGGCCCCGGTCGCCATGATCGGGGGCTGGACCCTCGCCGCCGCGGCCCAGGAGCGCTTCGACCCGGTGCGCGAGACGATCAGCGCGCTCGCGGCGACCGATGCGACCGCGCCGTGGATCATGACGGCCGGGCTCGCGGGCACGGGTCTGGCTCACCTCGTGACCGCCGCGGGGCTGCGTGCGGCGCGGCGGCCCGGCCGGGTGCTGCACGCGGTCGGGGGTCTCGCCACTCTCGCCGTCGCGGCGCTCCCGGTCGACGTCGCCTCCCGCGCGCACGGCGTCGCGGCCGGGATCGCCTTCGTCGCCCTGTCCCTGTGGCCCGCGTTCGCGTGGCGGCGCGGCGAGCGCGTCCCCGTCGTCCTGCGGCCCGTCGTGGGCCTGGCCGCCGCGGTTGTCCTCCTGGCCCTCCTCGTGCTCTTCGTGCTCGAGCTGCAGGGCCTCACGCCCGACGGCGGCGCGGCCACGGGCGCGACCGAGCGCTGGCTCGCGGGCGCTCAGGCGCTGTGGCCGCTCGCCGTCGTGCTCGGCCTGCGCCGTACGCGTCGCTCAGGCCCGCTCGGCGCCTGAGCGCGAGCCTCCTCAGCCGGGCGGGTGTTCCTCGTGCCGCCCGTGCTCGCCGTGCTCACGGTGCTGGTCGTGCTCACGGTGCTGGTCCCGCTCCCCATGCCCCTCGTGCCGCCCGCGGCGCGGGCGGAACCGGACGGCGTCGGCGTCGGGCAGCGTCCACCGGCGCCACCGCGCCAGGATGCTGAGACCCGAGCCGACGACGATCGCGGCGAGCATCCCGAGCGACTCGAACCCGGCGTCGTCGAGCGCGAGCGCCGTGAGGGAGGCGAAGACGGCCGACGTCGCGTAGAGCGTGTTGCCGCCGAAGATGGTCGGGACCTGCCCGACGACGACGTCGCGGATCATCCCGCCGCCCACGGCGGTCGTGACGCCGAGCAGTACCGCGGGCAGCGCGCCCAGCCCGGCCGCGAGCGCCTTCGTCGTCCCTGTCGCGGCCCAGCACCCGAGCACGAGCGCGTCGCCGACGAGGTACATCCGGTTCCACCAGCGGCCCTCGAACCGGACGACGAAGGCGACGAGGGCGCCGACGAGAGCGGTGACCAGGTAGAGCGGGTCCGTCAGCGCGACGGGTGGCCCCGCCTGCAGCAGCGTGTCGCGCAGCATGCCGCCGCCGAGCGCCGAGACGATCGCGAGGATCGCGAAGCCCACGAGGTCGAAGCGGCGTTGGCGGGCGATCGTGCCACCGAGCACGGCGTTGAGGAACACGCCGACCAGGTCGAGCGTCCGGAACAGGCCGGGCAGCAGGTCACCGAGCTCGGCGACGTCCACGGCTCAGCCCTGGGCGAGGCGGTCCAGCGCGAGCGCCGCGAGCAGCGCGGCGGAGACCGGGAGCGCGTCGTCGTCGAACCGCGCGTAGGCGCTGTGGTTGTACGGCGCCGTCGCCGGGTCGAGGTCCGGCGGCGTCGCGCCGACGAACACGAAGGCGCCGGGCACCTGCTCGAGCACGTACGAGAAGTCCTCGGCGCCGGAGACCGGCCGGGCCGCGGGGAGCCACGCGTCGGGGCCGAGCAGCGCGGCCGTGAGGCGCGCGGCGCGATCCGTCTCGTCCGCGTCGTTGACCGTCACGGGGTAGCCCCGCACGTAGCGGACGTCGGCGGTGAGGCCGTGCGCGGCGGCCAGGTGCTCGACGACGCGCGTCAGGCGCTCGGGCACGACGGCGTGGTGCTGGGGCGAGAAGGTCCGGATGGTCGCGTCCAGCTCGGCGGTCTCCGGGATGACGTTGTCGATCGTGCCCGCCGCGAGCCGTCCGACGGACACGACGACGGGGTCGTGCGCGTCGAACTGGCGCGTCACGACGGTCTGCAGCGCGAGCACGATCTCGGCCGCCACCGTCACGGGGTCCGCGGCGTGGTGCGGCGTCGACCCGTGACCGCCCCGGCCGCGCACGGTCACGTACATCTGGTCCGCGGCCGCCATCGTGGGTCCCGGCCTGCCGGTGACGACCCCCGACGGCACGAGCGAGGAGATGACGTGGACGCCGTAGGCGGCGACCACCCGCTCGCCCGCCGCGTCCAGCACACCGTCCTCGATCATCAGGCGCGCGCCGTGCTGCCCCTCCTCGCCGGGCTGGAACATCAGCACGACGGAGCCGGCGATCTCCTCGCGGCGCGCGGCCAGCAGGCGGGCGGCCCCGACCAGACCCGCCACGTGCAGGTCGTGACCGCACGCGTGCATGCGGCCCTCGTGCTCGCTCGTGAACGGCTCGCCCGACGCCTCGGTCACGGGCAGGGCGTCCATGTCGCCCCGCAGCAGCACGGCGGGACCCGGACGCGCACCGCGCAGCACGGCGGTGACCGACGTCAGGGCGGTGCCGGTCGTGACCTCGAGCCCGAGGCCCTCGAGCGCCGTGAGCACGCGCGCCTGGGTGAGCGGCAGGTCGAGGCCCAGCTCCGGGATGCGGTGGAGGTCGTGCCGGAGCTCCGTGAGCTCGGGCCCGAGGGCCCGCGCCTCGTCGAGGAGATGCGCGGTGGGATCGGTCGGCTGGTCGGTCACGACCCGACGCTAGCGCGCCCCGGCGAGCCATGGCCCGCCGTCGTCGGCCATCGGGCTACTCCGGCAGCGTCGCGCCGGGCGCGGTCTCCGCCTCCGGTGCCGGTCCGGGCTCGACGTCGGCGTCCTCCGGCTCGGGCAGTGTCCTGAGGAACCGGAACCAGACGACGCCGGCGACGGTCGCCACCCCGCCACCCACCACCATGGGCAGCACGAGGTCGACGCGACCCAGCAGCCCACCGAGGAGCGAGCCGAGCGGCATCGTCCCCCACAGGAGGGTGCGCCAGGTGCCGTGGACACGGCCGAGCAGACGGCTCGGGATGACGCTCTGCCGCAGCGACATGACCAGGACGTTCCACACCGTCACGGCGCCCGAGCTGAGCACCATCCCGGCGACCGCCACGCCGATCGTCGGCACGACGCCGACCGCGAGCAGCGCGAGGTTGGCGAGGAGGTTCGCGACGGCCATGACGGTGCCGGTCCCGAGGGCCCGCTTCGCGCGGCCGACGACGACCGTGCCGAGGATGCCGCCGAGGGCTCCCGTGAGCATGAACGTGCCGAACCACGCCTCGGGCACGTCGAGCCGGTCGAGCACGAACAGGACCCACGTCGCGAGACCCGCGGAGTAGCAGAGCCCCGTGACCGTGCTCAGGAACCACAGGGTCCGCAGCATGCGGCTCGCCATGATGAACCGGAAGCCGTCGACGAGCTGGCGGTACCAGGCGGTCGGCGGCGCGCCGGACGGTGCGGTGCTGTGGTCGCCGGCGGCGGCCCTGGGGAGCAGGAACGCGAGCACCGCGCCGACGGCGAACACCACGGCGTTGACGCCCAGCGGGATGACCACCGCCGCGGCGAACAGCCACGACGTCAGGGGTGCGGCGACGAAGTTCTGCACGACCAGCTCGCCGGCCTCGATCCGCGAGTTGGCGCGGTGCAGGTCCGCGCGTCCGACGAGGCTCGGGACGACGGCGCGGATCGCGCCGTCGTACACGGTCTCGAACGCGCCGTAGACGAACAGGACGACGTAGAGCCACCAGATGGTCAGCGTGCCGGTCGCGACGAGCAGCACGAGCGCGAGCGCGAGCAGCGTGCGCACGCCGTTGGCGACGCCCAGCGCGCGACGGCGGTCCACCCGGTCGATGAGGACACCGGCCGGGATCGCGAGGAAGAGCCACGGCAGCAGCGCGACGGCGGCGATGCCGGCGACCAGCAGCGGGTCGTCGGTGAGCCGGGCGGCGAGCAGGGGAGCGGCGACCCGCGCGATGCCGTCGCCGAGGCTCGAGCTGAGGTTCGCGGTGAAGAGGTTCGTGAACGCCGGGCCCAGGCCCGTCCGCCGCTCGTCCTCGTGCACCGGCACAGCCTAGGAGTCCCCGCCCGGTCGCAGGGACGACCCCACGCGCACGAGGTTGCCACTGGGGTCCACGACGGCCATCTCGCGCATCCCGTAGTCCGTGTCGACCGGGGGCACGAGGCGGCTGCCCGTCGCCGGGTCCGGGCGGACGGCGCCGCGCCACGCGTCGTGCACCGCGTCGGCGTCGTCGACGTACAGGTAGCACATCGCCGCGGTCGTCAGCGGGTCGACGTCGGGCACGGTCGTGAAGTGCAGCGTCGCCGCGCCGCGACCGAGGATGAGGTAGTCCCACTCCTCGGGCGGTGCGCCGCGGTTCTCGAAGCCGAGCCGCTCGTAGAACTCGAGCGTCTCGCGCAGGTCACGGCTCGGGAGGATCGGGACGGCGTGCTCGGCCATCCCGTCACGGTAGGCCGACGACGCCCCGAGCGGGAGCCCCTTGGCAGCCCCGGGAGCGCGCTGCACAGTGGCACCATGACCGCCACCGACGACGAGCTCGCGTCACTGCCGCACGCGGACCTGGTGGCCGAGGTGCTGCGCCTGCGCGAGGGCATCCGCCGGCACCGCGACAGCACCCTGCACGACCTGTCGTGGCACCACCCCGAGCTCTGGGGCCTGCTGCCCGAGCGGACCGACCCGCTGCCCGAGGTGCCCGAGTGGCCCGAGTTCCTGCGCGGGTGCATCGCCTACCGGCGGTCGCTCGACGAGCAGCTGCCCGACGCGCGGAGGGTCCGGACCGAGTACGACGACGCCTGACCCGGCGCTCAGGCGGCCCGCACGGAGGCGGGCTTCTCGAGGCGCGCGACCAGGTAGCGCGTGCGCCCGGCGGCGAACGCCTCGAACCCGCGCGACCCCTCCATCGCGGCGAACCGGCGGAAGAGCGGGTGCGCGACCTTCGGGACCCAGGCGTGGATGAGGCGTGCCTTGCGGTCGTCGTCGGCCCGGAGCGCCGCGACGACCCTGCCGGTGACGTCCTCCTGAGCGGCGAGCCGGAGGCCGTGCGCCTCGAGCTCGCCCAGGGCCGTGGCCACCCGCTCGGCCGGGCGGAAGTCGGCCCACACGAACGTGCCGCCCGGCCGCAGGACCCGCTGCACCTCCGCCGCGAAGGCCGGCACGGACCCGTAGCAGTGCGAGGACTCGACGTTGACCACGACGTCGAACGACGCGTCCGGGAAGGGCATCGCCTCGGCGTCGCCGCGGACGAAGGAGAGGCCCGGTGCGTGCCGGTGGCGCGCGCACAGGTCGACCGCGGCCGCCGAGAAGTCGAGCCCGACCGTGCTCCGCGGACGGTGCTGCCGCGCGATCCACGAGGCGCCGCCGCCGCGACCGCAGCCCACCTCGAGCACGTCGCGGCCGCCGAGCGGCAGGTCGCCCAGGGTGCGGGCGTAGAGCCCGATGCACAGGCGGTCCGCCTCGTCCTCGGGTGCGAGGACGAGCGGCGTCTCGCCGTCGTCGGGCGCGTAGCCGTAGTTCATGAAGGACCACTCGGGACGTCGAACGCGTGACGCGAGCAGCTCGTAGCAGGCGCGCCACCCCAGGCGTCGTCGGTCCATGCCGCCACGGTAGCCGGGGGCCGGGCGCGCCCGGGTCGGCTCAGACGTCGAGCAGCACGAGCGCGATGCGCGCGGTGTCACCCGCCTCGACGCCCTCCGCACGGCGCACGGCCTTCTTCACGGGGAGCACGTACGTCGCCGCCTTGCTGTCGGGGAAGATCGACGTGCGCCACACCGTGGTGCCGATCCGCACCTCGACGCGCAGCGACCCGAAGCCGCGCGCGACGTGCCCGGCGACGTCCAGGATCTCGTCGGCGACGTCGGTCGGCAGGTTCACGAACGTCCAGCTGTCGGCCTGCCGTGCCTGCCACAGGTAGAGCGCGGCGTCGAACTCGTATCTCGGCCCGCGCTCCGCGGGATCGGTCCGATCGGTCACGCGCGCACCGTAGCGCCGGCGTCCGACACGCGTTCGAGCAGCGTCACGACCTCGTAGTGGGTGGTCTGCGGGAACATGTCGAGCACGCGCGCGCGGACGGGCGCCAGCGACGGCATCGCCCGCAGGTCGCGCGCGAGGGACTCGGCGTTGCAGCTCGAGTAGACGACGTGCCGCACGGGCGACGCCTCGAGCCAGCCCGCGAGCTCCGGACCGATCCCGCGGCGGGGCGGGTTCACGACCACGAGGTCCGGCGGCCGCGTCGAGGCCAGGGCGAAGGCGGTCGCGTCGCCGGCCTCGAACCGGACCCGCTCGAGGTCCGCGTCGGCGCGGCTCTGCTCGGCGCTGGCGATCGCCTCGACGCTCGTCTCGATGCCGACGACGTCGCGCTGCTCGCCGGCCCGTCCCGTCGCGCAGGTGAGCGCGAACCCGCCCACGCCGCAGTACAGGTCCCACAGGGACCGGGGCGCCAGCTCGTCGACCCATGCGCGGGCCTGCGCGTACACGGCGCGCGCGACGTCGGTGTTGGTCTGGAAGAAGCTCTGCGGCCGCAGGTGCAGGACGACGTCGTCGAGGCGCATGCGCAGCGCGCCCTCCGCGGTCAGCAGGATCTCGCGCTCGCCCTCGAGGACGGCCTTGTGCTCGGGCTGGAGGTTCACTGAGGCAACCCGCAGGTGGGGGAGCAGGGCGAGCAGCGCCGGCAGGTGCTTGCGGATCCGGGCGACGGGCTCCTGCGAGCGCAGCACGAACCGGACCATGAGCTCGCCGTCGGGCGACTCGGTGACGAGCAGGTACTTGAGCTCGCCCCGCCGTGCCGCGACGTCGTACGGCGTGAGCCCGGCGCGCGTGACGAAGTCAGCGAGGTGCGGGAGCGCCGTGCGGATCGCCGGCGTGTGCAGGCCGCATGCGCGCAGGTCCACGGTGCGACCCGTCGCGTCGAGGATGCCGACGACCGGCGCGGCAGCCGTCCCGCCGACGACCATCTTGGACTTGTTGCGGAAGCCCTCCTCGCGGCTGCGCACGGGCGGCAGCCAGGCGATCCCGGGGTGCTCGAGGAGCAGGTGCCGGCAGTGGCGCTCCTTGCCGGCGAGCTGCTCGTCGTACGACTGGCCCATGAGGGCGCACGAGCGGCACGCGGCCGCGTCGAAGTAGTCGCAGCGCACGGTCGTGACGGTCAGCCCCGCACGACCTCGCGCCGCAGGACGCCCGAGCGCTGCGCCGTGTGGGCGGTCCAGTGCTCGTAGAGGTCGACCATGCGGGCGGCGATCGCGTCGCCGGCGTACCGCGTGACCGACGACGACGCGCGGCCGGCCGCGAGCCGTCGCTGCGCCGGGTCGTCGCGCAGGGCGGTCAGGTGGTCGACGAAGCCGTCGACGGTCTGCGCGCCGAGGAACGCCTGGTCCGAGCCGAAGACGCCGGTGAAGACGGGCAGGTCGCGCATGACGAGCGGCAGGCCCGCGAAGGCGGCCTCGACGGGCGCCATGCCGAAGGTCTCGTGACGGGAGGGGAAGAGGAAGACGTCGGAGGCCCAGCAGTACCGGGCGACCTCACCCCGGGTCTTCTGGCCCGCGAAGTCCATGTTGGCGGGCGCCTCGGCGACCACGCGCTTCATGCGCGCACGCCCGTCCGACATCGCGCCGAAGAGGCAGTCGCCGAGCCACATGAACCGCACGTCCGGCATGCGCCGCGCGCACTCGACGAACTCCTCGATGCCCTTGCGCGGCTGCAGCTGGCCCACGCCGAGCACCGCGAAGTCGTCCGCGGACAGGCCGAGCGCCGCACGGGCCTCCGCGCGTCGCTCGGGCGTCGGCCGGAAGGTCTCGGTGACCACGGCGTTCGGCACGACGACGACGGGGGTGCGGACACCCATCTCGCGGACCTCGGCCGCGGCGCCGTCGCTCACCGCGATCACGACGTCGGCGACGTCGTAGAGGCGGCGCAGGTAGGTGGTGAAGATGCCGCCGTAGAGGCGGACGCCGTTGAGGCTGCCCTTGAGCGAGCCGGGCGTCACGTGCGCCGAGACGACGCGGAGGCCCCGGTGGCGCAGCAGCCGGCCGAGGCTCGTCGGCCCGACGGTGTGCACGTGCAGCACGCCGTCCCGCCAGTCCTCGTTGACGCCGACCTCGAGGCCGAGCCGCCGCTGCGCGGAGACGAGGTCCGTGAAGGCGGTGTGCACCCCGTGCCCCTGGACCGTGTAGACGCTCTCGGAGAAGTGGTTGATGCGCGACGGCCCCGGTGCACGTGTGTTCACGGTTGGGAAGCCTAAGCGGTGACCACGGCCCACCGAGTCAGACGTGCGGGTGATGCTGATCCCCGTCCGGGTACGCCGTCCGCCGTAGGTGGCGGTCGGAACGGCGGTGACGGCGGGTGTCAGAAGGCGTAGCGGACGCGGCACGACGGCAGCCGCTCGGCCAGCAGGTCCGTCAGCGCGGCGACGTAGCGGCCCTTGGCGCCCGTGCGGTAGCGCACGTTGCGGCCACCGGTCTGCGAGGTCTTGGGCTGCTGCAGCTCGGGACGCCACAGCACCTCCTCGGCCTTCGGGTGCCAGCCCAGGTTGACCTCGTGCAGCGCCTCGTTGTGCGTCAGCATGATCACCTCGGCCGCGAGCTGCGCCTTGGCACGCTCGCCGATGCCTGCCTCGACCTGGTCGAGGAGCTCCGCCCAGTCCTCGAGCCAGCCGTCGTGGACGATCACGGGGCTGAGGTTGAGGTGCACCTCGTAGCCCGCCTCGACGAAGTCGTCGATCGCCGCGATCCGGTCGGCGACACGGTCGGTCCGCACGTCCACGAGCCGCGAGATGCGGTCGGGCATGAGCGAGAACCGGATCCGGGTGCGTCCCTGCGGGTCCCAGTCCAGCAGGTCGCGGTTCACGTGCTTGGTCGCGAAGGTCGCCTTGGCGCTCGGCAGCCCGCGGAAGAGGTCGACCAGGTCGCGCACGTTGTCGCTCACGGTCGCGTCCACCGAGCAGTCGCTGTTCTCGCCGATGTCGTACACCCACGCGTGCGGGTCGCACTGGTCCGGCGCCGGCTTGGTGCCCTGGCGTGCGACGTGCCGGGCGAGGTAGCCGGTGATGCGGTCGATGTTCGCGAAGACGGTGATCGGGTTGGAGTAGCCCTTGCGCCGCGGCACGTAGCAGTACGCGCACGCCATGGCGCACCCGTTCGCCGTCGACGGCGCGACGAAGTTCGACGACCGCCCGTTGGGCCGCGCGGCGAGCGACTTCTTGACGCCGAGGACCAGCGCCTCGGTCTTGATCCGGGCCCACCGGTCGACGTTCGTCTCGTCGCCGTGCAGCTCCGGGATGTTCCAGTGCGACGCGACCTCGACGCGCTCGGCGTCGGGCCAGCGGGCGAGCACCTCGCGGCCCCGCGGCAGCTCGGCCGCCTCGGGCTCGACGTAGATGCGGCGCACGTCGAGCAGGGGTCGCGGGGCGCGTTCAGCTCGCTGGGGCGCACCGGGTCCGGGGGTGTCCGTGGCGGTCGACGTGGTCACGCAGGAAGAACGCGCCCGGACGTGGGTTCCCTCCCCGAGGGACGCCGCGGGAGCTGTGAGACGCGTCACCGATCGGGGCGCCGCGCTCAGGCGTCCGTGAGCTCGCGCGGCTCGGCAATGACGTCGACGAGCGCGCCGTTGCGCCAGACCGTGATCTCGAGCGCGCGGCCGATCGCCCCCTCGACCATGAGGCGCTGGATCGCCGTGCTCGTGGCGACGGTGGTGCCGTCGACCGCGACGACGACGTCGCCGGGCCGCAGCCCGGCAGCCGCGGCGGGGCTGCCGGGCACGACGGCGGACACCTGGAGCCCGTGCGTGCGCCCGAGCCGGGCCGCGAGCCCGGGCGTCAGGGGTGCCTGCGCTCCGACCACCCCGAGCCAGGCACGGCGGACGCGCCCGCTCGTCATGAGCGCGTCGACGATCGTGCGCGTCGTCGCGTTCACGGGCACGGCCAGGCCCACGCCGACCCCGGCCACCGCGGTGCTTACACCCACCATCCGGCCGACGCTGTCGGCGAGCACGCCACCGCTGTTGCCGGGGTTGAGCGCGGCATCGGTCTGGATCACCTCGTCGACCACGCGTCCCGCGCGTGTCGGCAGCGAGCGCCCGAGCCCGGAGACGACGCCGGCCGTGACGCTGCCCGCGAGGCCCAGCGGGTTGCCGAGCGCGATGACGAGCTGGCCGACCCGCAGGCGCGCGGCGTCGCCGAGCTCGACCGGAGGCGGTGTGCTGCCGCGCGCGAGGAGCACGGCGAGGTCGGAGAGCACGTCACGTCCGACGACGTCGGCGCGCGTGCTGCTCCCGTCCGCGAAGGTGGCCTCCGCGTGCTCCGCGCCTGCGACGACGTGCGCGCTGGTGAGGAGGTAGCCGTCCGCGGTCACGATCGAGGCGCTCCCGCTGCCCGAGCCGCGACGCGTGCGGACCTCGAGGCTCGCGACCGAGGGGAGCACGCGCTCGGCGACCCGGACCACCGCCGCGGAGTACGCGTCGAGCGCGTCGAGCGCATCGCCGCGGGCCTCCGCGTCACCTGAATCCGTCCGGTCGGGTGCCATGACCCATGAGAACGCGCGACGGGGACGTCGGGCACGCACGTTCGCCGACAGCGCACGGGAACGGCCCCGGGTGGCGCGGGGCCGCGGTCTCGCAGAGCCTTGCCAGGACGTGCCCGTCGGGGCTGAGCGAGAGGTGGCGGTCTGCATGGTCGAGGGCGACGGGAGCACGGGTACCGCACCCGAGGTCGCCGAGGTGTGGGACGAGTGGCGCGAGGCGGTCACCATGACTCCGGCGGCTCTCGAGCGGTGGCTCACCACGGACGAGTCCCGGTCGGTGGGGGACACCCACGGCGACGGCGAGTCCACGGGTCACGCGTCGGGTCGGCGGATCGTCGAGATCCTGCGGAGCAACAAGACCGACCTGACGGCCGACGACGCGGCGCACATGCGCAAGGTCGTGGGGTACGTCCACCGGCACCTCGCACAGCGGCCCGACGGCGACGTCACGGAGACGCCGTGGCGGTGGTCGCTCATGAACTGGGGTCACGACCCGCTGGGGTGACGCGGCCGGCCGGGTGCATACCCTCGCCAGGGGACAGGCAACCACCCGGCCGACCGGAGGACGACCATGTCGCAGCCGTCAGCACCGCGCGGGGGACCGCGCCTGCCGCACCTGCCCGACGAGGCGTTCCGCCGCGTCCTGTGCGTCGTCGCGCACCCGGACGACGTCGAGTACGGGACCTCGGCCGCGGTCGCCGTGTGGACCGCCCGGGGCGTCGACGTGTCCTACCTCCTGCTGACGCGCGGCGAGGCGGGCATGGACGGCACCGCGCCCGAGGAGGCGGCGCCGCTGCGTCACGCGGAGCAGCTCGCGGCCGGACGTGAGGTGGGCGTCGAGGACGTCGAGATCCTCCGCCACCCCGACGGCGTGCTCGAGTACTCGCTCGCGCTGCGACGCGACATCGCGCGCGCGGTCCGCAGGACACGACCCGACGCGGTGGTGCTCACCTCGTGGGAGATCGAGTTCGTCGCGGGCCTCAACCAGGCGGACCACCGCGTGGCCGGCCTGGCGGCGCTCGACGCCGTGCGCGACGCGGGCAACCGCTGGGTGTTCCGCGACCTGCTGGACGAGGGGCTCGAGCCGTGGTCGGTGCGCTGGGTGCTCGCGTCGGGGAACCCGCGGCCGACGCACGCCGTGGACGTCACGGGCCCGCCGACCGAGGCGGCCGTGCGCTCGCTCGAGGCCCACGGCGCCTACCTCGCGTCCATCGCCTCGCACCCGCCGGCCAGGGCCGTCGTCGAGGGGATCACCGGCGCGCACGGCCGCCTGCTCGGCACCGCCAACGCCGTCGCGTTCCGCGTGTGGGACCTCCAGGCCCCGCCGTCGTTCGACGACGGCGCCTGAGCCCTCAGACGGTGGTCGGGGCGGGTCGGTGCTCCGAGGAGTCCGACCACACGCTGTCGACGACCGGACCGGGGAGGTCCGGGTTGTCGTCGGTGCGGAACACCGGGTCCTGGCCCGCGCGCAGCTGGCGCTCGAAGTCCCGCAGAGCCCCGAGCGCCCACCGGCCCAGCATGACGATCGCGACGAGGTTGACGAGCGCCATGAGGCCCATCGCCACGTCCGCCAGCGCCCACACCACCACGAGGTCGAGCACGGCTCCCAGCCCGACGACCGCGACGACCACGACGCGGAAGACGAGCAGGGCGACCCGCCGTGCGCGCAGGAAGGACATGTTGACCTCGGCGTACGAGTAGTTGCCGAGCACCGACGAGAACGCGAACACGAAGATGAGCACCGTCATGACGGGTGCGAGGCCGGCGCCCAGCTCGTGCGCGACGGCCTCCTGGGTGAGCGACGCGCCCTCGGTCGTCTCGCCGGGGGAGTACACGTCCGGCCCGGCGAACAGGATGATGAAGGCCGTCGCGGAGCACACGATGATCGTGTCGACGAAGACGCCGAGCGACTGGATGAGCCCCTGCTTCACGGGGTGGCTCGTCGTCGCCGTCGCCGCGGCGTTCGGTGCGCTGCCCATGCCGGCCTCGTTCGAGAAAAGGCCGCGCTTGGCGCCGTTGAGGAGCGCCGCGACGAGCCCCCCGGTGATGCCGGCGGCCGCCTCGCCCACGCCGAACGCCGCCGTGACGATCGTGCCCAGCACCGTGCCGACCGCGCCGATGTTGAGCGCGATGATGACGAGGGCGAGCAGGACGTAGCCGAGCGCCATCGCCGGCAGCACGAACTCGGCCACGCGCGCGATCCGGCGCACGCCGCCGAAGACGACGGGCGCCGTGAGGGCCATGAGCCCGATCGCGGACCAGGCCGGGTCGACGCCGTGGGCGCTGTCCAGCACGTCCGCGATGGTGTTCGCCTGGACCATGTTGAACGCGATGCCGAACGTGAAGATCAGCAGGACCGCGAAGAGGATCCCGCCGCGGCGGGACCCGAGTCCCCGCTCGATGTAGAACGCCGGACCGCCGCGGAAGCTGCCGTCGGGGCCGGGCACCTTGAACAGCTGGGCGAGCGTCGCCTCGATGACGGCGGTGGCCATGCCGACGAGCGCGACGACCCACATCCAGAAGATGGCCCCCGGGCCGCCGAGCGTCAGCGCGATGGCGACGCCGGCGATGTTGCCGGTGCCGACCCGGGACGCGAGGCCGACGCAGAACGCCTGGAAGGACGAGATGCCGCCCTCCGACCCAGACCGGGAGGCCGCGACCTGGCGCACCATCCGGCCCAGGAGGCGCACCTGCACGAAGCGGGTCCGGATGCCGAAGTACACGCCGACGCCGAGCAGCACGTAGACGAGCACGTAGGTCCACAGGAAGTTCGAGACCGGGTCGATGACGTACTGCTGGAACGCGTCCATGGTGTCCCCCTCGTCCGGCACGATCGCACAGGTCCGCCCTGCGCGGGAGGTCGAGAGCCCGGGCTCAGGGCAGGGACACCACGGTCCCGGGCGGGACGCGCTCGAACGGCACGCCCGTGCCCGGGCCGCGCTCGCCGAGGAAGCCGGTCACCATCGCCTGCCCGACGCCGTCGTTGAGGCCGGCGTCGTGGACCGCGATCGCCCGGCGTGGGCGGACGGCGCGGATCCAGTCGACGACGTCGCCCAGCCGGCTCCACGGCGCGAAGACCGGCACGAGCAGCACGTCGACCGGCTCCTCGGGCACCGTCAGCGCGTCGCCCGGGTGGAACACGGTCGTACCGCCCGCCGTCACGAGGAAGCCCACGTTGGCGGGCGTGGCGACGTCGGGGTGGATGGGCGCGTGCTCCGCCCCGGCCGTCCGCACGTCGAAGCCCGCGACGGTGAACGTCTCACCGGGGCCGACCACGTGGACCTGGTCGGGCGTGGCGAGAGCCTCCGCGACCTCCGCGGTCGTGCGCACCGCGAGGAGCGGGTCGGCCGCGAGCGCCGCGCGCAGCGCGTCGGCGTCGAGGTGGTCGACGTGGCCGTGCGTGACCAGGACGGCATGGGCGCCGTCGAGCGCCTCGGGCGAGCCGAAGCTGCCCGGGTCGACGACGAGGCGGCGGCCGTCGTGCTCGAGCGCGACGCACGAGTGCACGTGCTTGATCAGGCGCATGACGGCATCCTCGTCCGGCCGGGGTGCGCCCGCCAGAGGCGTCGGCCGGATCAGGCGCCCGGCGGCGGCTCGGACGCGCGCGCCATCCACTCGTCGCGGGTGATCGCGTACTCCACGTCACCCTCCTCGTCGCCGGGAATCGGGTAGGGCCACGGCTGGTGGAACGTCCGCACGAGCCGCAGCCCCGCCTTCTCCATGACGCGGCGGGACGCCGTGTGGACGACCATGGTCTCGGCGACGACGCGTCGTGCGCCCATCCGCCGGAACGCCGCCTCGACGAGCGCGATCGACCCCTCGGTCGCCAGGCCGCGACCCCAGGCGCTGCGTCGCAGCCGGTAGCCCAGCTCCGGCTCGTCGGCCGGGTGCCCGTCGCCCGGTCGCAGGTGGAACCAGCCGACGACCTCGCCGGTCGAGCGCTCCACCGCCTTCCAGAAGCCGTACCCCTGCGGGTAGCGATCCGCGTAGGCGAGGAACGCGGGCAGCACGTCGTCCACGATCTCGTCGCGGGGCGTCGGCAGCCCGCCCGTGACGTGATGCATGACCTCCGCGTCCGAGTCGAGCTCGACGAGGAGGTCGACGTCGTCCGCGGCGAAGTCCACGAGGTCGAGCCGCGTCGTCCGCACCGAGCGCGCGCTCACCGGCGTGCCCCGTGCTCGCCCTCGGCGACGGTGCGCAGGCCGTCGACCATCGTGCGCCAGTTCGCGGCCGAGTGCTCCGCCTCCTCGGGCGAGGCGTTGTTGTCCTGCTCGAGCCGCACGACGGTGCCCGCGCCGTCGTCCTCGAGGGTCCAGGTGAGGGTGTGGTAGCTCTCGGGGACGTCGGGTGCGCCGCTGAGGGGGCTCCAGTGGGTCACCACGAGGCGGCGACCGGCGTCCACCTCGAGCACCTGGCCCTTGTCCTCGAACGCCTTGCCGTCCCACTCGCCCCGCCAGACCACCGGGCTGCCGACCTGCCAGTCGGTCACGGTCTCTGCGCCGAACATGATCTCGGGCCGTGATCCCGGGGCGGTGAGGACCCGCCACACGTCGTCGCGGCGCGCCGCGACCCTCGTCTCGACCGTCGCCACGTGACCGCGCACGGGACCGCTCCTCGTCGTCGTGCCGCGCCGGCCGTCGGGGCCGACACCCGAGAGTCGCACCACACCCCGCCGCTCGTCGAGCATCGCGTGAGGCGCGCACGTACCGTCACGCCATGGACGCGCCGCGGATCGCCGTCGTCGGCACCGGCTGGTGGGCCGCCAACCACCACATCCCGTCCCTCGCGGCCTACGAGGGCGCCGAGCTCGTCGCGCTGTGCGACCCGCGGACCGACCGGGCGCGTGAGGTCGCCGAGCGCCACGGCGGTGTCCGCGTCGTCGCCGACGTCGCCGACCTGCTCGACCTGCGGCCCGACGGCGTCGTCGTCGCGACGCCGCACGTGACGCACCACGAGATCGCGTCCGCCGCGCTCGACGCGGGGGTCGCGGTCCTCGTCGAGAAGCCGCTGACGACGACGGCCGCCGACGCGTTCGACCTGGTCGCGCGGTCCGAGCGCCGGGGTGTGCCGCTCGCCGTCGGCTACACCGACCAGTACGCGCCGGTCTCCCGCCTCGTGCGGGACGCGGTGCAGGAGGGCATCGGCGAGCTCGTCCAGGTCATCGCCGAGTTCAGCTCGGGCACGCAGGGTCTCTTCGCGGCCGCCGAGCAGGACGACGACGGCGAGGGCGCCGCGGAGGACCAGCATCCCGGCACCTACGGCGCCGATCAGGGCGGCGGCCAGGCGCACACGCAGCTGACCCACGTCATGGGGATGGTGTGCTGGATGACCGGCGTCGAGGTCGCCGAGGTCGCGGCCTTCACGAACCACCGCGGCCAGGAGGTGGACGTGGACGACGCGGCGTCGTTCCGGTTCGCCGGCGGCGCCACGGGGGTCGTCACGTCGACGGGCACGGCGGGGGAGTCGGGCGGCGAGCAGCACAGGATCCGCTATCTCGGCACGCACGGCGTCGTGGACCAGGACATGCTCACGGGCCGTGCGACGTGGCGTCGCGGTGACGGCGTCGTCGTCGAGCTGCGCGGGCCGGAGGAGGAGGACCCGCCGCGCACCTGGCTGCCGGCCAGGGTCCTCGCCGACGTGGTCGCCGGCCGGACGGAGAACCCCGCGCCCGGCCGGGCCGGTGCCGCGGCGGCAGCGTTCGTCGAGTCGATGCTCACCGCCGCGCGCGAGCGGGCGGTCGTCCGCGTCCCGCAGCTGCCGCCGCGCGCCGGCTGACGTCTCCCCACGGCCGACGCCGTCGGGCAGGATGACCGCGTGACGCGGATCAGCGTGCGGGCGCTCAACCGTGCGACGCTCGCGCGTCAGCTGCTGCTGCGCCGCGAGCCGATCGGCGTCGCGGACGCCGTCCGACGCGTCGTCGCCGTCCAGGCGCAGCAGCCCGCCTCGCCCTACCTGGCGCTGTGGAACCGCGTCGCCGGGTTCGACCCCGCCGAGCTCGACGAGGCGTTCGCCGACGGCACGGTGGTCAAGGCGACCCTGATGCGCGCCACGCTCCACGCCGTGCACCGCGAGGACCACGGCGCGGTGTACGCGGCGCTCCAGCCCACGCTGCGCGGGCCGCGCGTCGAGGACCGGGCCGCGGACGTGCGGACGGCCGGCTCCACGCTCCCCGTGGCGGAGGGCCTGGTCCCTGCGCTGCTCGAGCACCTCGGCACGGGGCGCTCGAACGCCGAGCTCGAGGCGTGGATCGCGAGCCGGACGGACGCACCGCCCAAGACCGTGCTGAGGGCCCTGCGGATGTTCGCGCCCCTGCGGCACGCACCGACGGGCGGGCCGTGGTCCTTCGGCGACCGCCCCGCGTACGTCGCGTCGGGCCTGCCCGCCGGTCGGCCCGACCCGGCGGCGGAGGAGGAGGGGCTCCGGGTGCTCGTCCGCCGCTACCTCGAGGGCTTCGGTCCGGCCTCGGTGCTCGACGTCGCGCGGTTCACGCTGGTCGGGCGTGCACGCGTCCGGGCCGCGGTCGCCGGGCTAGGGGACGCGCTCGAGACGCTCGTCGGCCGCGACGGGGCTGCGTTGGTCGACGTCCCGGGCGCCCCGCGACCGTCGGAGGACACGCCCGCCCCGCCGCGGCTCATGGCGATGTGGGACAGCACGCTGCTCGCCTACGCGGACGGGGCCCGGATGCTGCCGCTCGAGTACCGCTCCACCGTGGTCCGGGTCAACGGCGACGTCCTGCCGACGGTCCTCGTGGACGGCCGGGTCGCGGGCGTGTGGCGGCCGGTCGGGGAGGGGATCGAGGTGAGCGCCTTCCACGCCCTGCCCGACGACGCCTGGACAGCGCTCGCCGGCGAGGCGCGTGACCTGTGCGCCCTGCTCGCCCCGCGCGAGCCGGGCCTGTACGGCCGGTACGGGCACTGGTGGGCCAAGGGCGGGGGCGCGTTCGACGGGGCGCACGTGCAGGTGCTCCCGGCCTGAGGGCGCGTGTCGGACCCCGGGCGCACGATGACCCCGTGACCGACCAGCCGCGCCGGGCGGCGATCCTGCACGCGGACCTCGACGCGTTCTACGCGGCCGTCGAGCAGCGCGACGACCCCCGCCTGCGCGGGCGCCCGGTCGCCGTCGGCGGCGGGGTGGTGCTCGCCGCGTCGTACGAGGCCAAGTGGCGCGGCGTGCAGACCGCGATGGGCGGCCGGCAGGCGCGCGCACTCTGCCCGGACCTCGTCGTCGTCCCGCCCCGGTTCGACGCGTACGTCGAGGCGAGCCGGGCGGTCTTCGAGATCTTCCACCGGACGACGCCGCAGGTGCAGGGCGTCTCGATCGACGAGGCGTTCCTCGACGTCGCGGGCCTGCACCGGATCGACGTCGCGCCGGCGGCGATCGCGGCGCGCCTGCGCGCGCAGGTGCGCGACGAGGTGGGCCTGCCGATCACGGTCGGCGTCGCGCGCACGCCGTTCCTCGCCAAGGTCGCGAGCCGGGTCGCGAAGCCGGACGGTCTCATGGTCGTGCCGCCCGACGAGGAGGACGCGTTCCTGCACCCCCTGCCGGTCGAGCTCTTGTGGGGCGTCGGCGACGTCACCGCGGGCCGCCTGCGCGGGTACGGGCTGACGACGGCCGGCGACGTCGCCGCGCTGTCCCAGCAGGTCCTGGTCGGGCTGCTCGGGCCCGCGGCCGGGCACCACCTGCACGCCGTCGTGCACGGCCGGGCGTCGGAGCACGTGGTGACCGGTCGCTCGCGCGGGTCGATCGGCGCGCAGCGGGCACTGGGACGCGGTCCGCACGACGACGCGTTCGTCCGCGCGGCGTTGCTGGGCCTCGTCGACCGCGTGTGCCGGCGCCTGCGCGCCGCGCACCGCACGACGCGCACGGTCACGCTGCGCCTGCGGTTCGCGGACTACACGCGCGCGACGCGGTCGCACTCGTTCCGGCACGGGACCGGCACGGGGCGGGACGTCGCGGCCGTGGCCCTGCGCCTGCTGGACGCGTCGGGGCCGCTCGTCCGCGAGCGAGGGCTCACGCTCGTCGGCGTGGCGCTCTCCGGGCTCGAGTCCGACGCCGTGGTGCAGCCCGTGCTCGAGCTCGACGCGCCGGACCGCTCGGGCCTGGACCAGGCGGTCGACGCCGTCGCGGCCCGCTTCGGCAGCCGCGCGGTGACCCGCGCGAGCCTGCTGAGCGGCGGCGAGGGCATCGCGGTGCCGCTCCTGCCCGACGGTGACGGGACGTGAGGACGTGCGGGGGGTGCGGGTCGGGCCGTCCGGTTGCCGGGCCCGGGGAGCGGACGCACCCTGAGGCGGCGAGCCCGGACGACACGGGACGCGTCCGGACCCGGAGGAAGCATGAGCGAGACGAGCACCCCCACCCCTGACGCGACGGCCACGACGGCAGACCCCGCAGCCACGGCCGACCGGCCGCTGGCGCTGGTCACCGGCGCGTCGAGCGGCATCGGCCTCGAGCTGGCGCGGCTGCTGGTGCGCGACGGCCACGACCTCGTCGCGGTCGCCGAGGACGCGGAGCTGACCGACGCCGCGCTGCAGCTGCGCTCCTCGGGCATGACGGTCGTCGAGGTCCGCGCGGACCTCGCCACGGCCGACGGCGTCGAGCACGTCGTCCGCGAGACCCTCGCCCTGGGTCGCTCGATCGACGTCCTGGTCCTCAACGCCGGCGTCGGCGTCGGCGGGCCGTTCCTGGGCGCGCCCGTCGAGGACCAGCTGCGGCTCGTCGACCTCAACGTGCGATCGGTCGTCCACCTCGCGCACCGGCTGCTGCCGGCCATGGTCGCGCGCGGCGACGGCAAGGTCCTCGTCACGTCGTCGGTCGCGGCGTCGATGCCGGCCCCGTACAACGCGACCTACGCCGCGTCCAAGGCCTTCGTGCAGTCCTTCACCGAGGCCATCCGGCGCGAGCTCAAGGACGTCGGGGTGTCGGTCACGGCGCTCCAGCCGGGCCCCACCGACACGGAGTTCTTCGAGCGCGGCGGGCTCGAGGACTCGCTGCTCGGCAAGGGTCCGAAGGACCCGGCGAGCAAGGCCGCGAAGAAGGGCTACAAGGCGCTCATGAAGGGCAAGGCGCGCGTCGTCGTCGGCGGCAAGGGCAAGAGCCAGACGGCGATGTCGCGCGTGCTGCCCGAGACGGCGAGCGCCGCGATGCACGGTGCGCTGAGCAAGCCGCGTGGTGAGGGCGCCGAGTCGGACGGGTGACGAGCCCGGTCGGCCGCACGCGGCCGCGGGGCGGGCGTCCGGACGCCGGCACGGACCGCTCGACCGAGTCGTTCAGCCCAGGCGGTCGAGGAAGGAGAGCGAGCGCTCGACGACGAGCGAGGTCGCGTCCGCGTCGTAGGACGGCAGCGAGCCGTCCGTGAAGAGATGGCGGTCGCCGGGGTAGACGAAGAGCTCCGCGAGCTCCGGCCCGACGGTCGCCACGAGCTCGCGCGCGGCGTCGAGGTCGCCCTCGAGCGCGAAGAACGGGTCCTGGTCCATCCCGTGGACCTGGACGGGGACGCCGTCCGGCCAGGGGCCGAAGGACCACTCGGCCGTCAGCGAGACGCAGGTCTCGTACAGCAGGGCGCCGCGCGCCCCGGCCCGGGTCTGCGCGAGTCGCTGGGCGGTCGCCCCGCCCCACGAGAAGCCGGCGTACACGACGGCGTCGGGCAGGGCGGCCACGACGTCGTCCGCGCGCGTGTCCAGGACGTCGCCGCCGATGGCCTGGACCGCGGCGACGCCCTCCTCGACCGTCTCGGGCAGCGCCCCGTCGAAGAGGTCGGGCGTGTGCACCGTGTGGCCGCCCGCGCGCAGGGCGTCGGCGAAGGCCCGGACCCCGTCGGTGAGTCCCTGCACGTGGTGGAAGAGCACGACCTCGGCCATCTCTAGACTCCTTGGACGACGATGTTCGAACGGACCACCAACACTAGGGCGGGCCGCCACCGCCACCGAGATGCCCAGGCGGTGGGCCGGTGATCGGGTCCACGGCATCATCGCGGGCACGACCGATCCGACGTCCCGCCCCTGCCCGACGCGCGACCGGGGCCGAGCGCCCGACACGGTCGCGCGATGGGGACGAGCCGACCTCGACGGTGCTCAGGCGCCTGCGCCGACGGGCTCGGCGGCGACGCGCGGCACCTGGGCGAACGGGGAGAGCGCGAACCAGCGGGGGAGGGCGCGGCGGGCGTCCTGCGGGCCGTCGAGCGCGACCCCGCCCGAGCGCATGGCCTCGCCCCACGCCAGGTCGCCGCGCCAGACCAGGACGAGGGCGCGCAGCTCCGCCGTGACGGTGACCGTGACGTCGAAGCCGGGGTCGACGTCGCACACGTCCGCGGTGGGCGGCGTGATGACGACCCACCAGTCGCGCTCCCGGCCGTGCAGGGCGGGGAACGTGAAGCGGACGACCGTCCGGCCGGCCGGGACGTTCGCCGCCTCGACGCGGCGGTGGAGGTCCCACATGAGAAGCCGCGGGTCGAGGTCGGCGTCGGCCAGCTCGGGGATCCAGCGGGTGCCCCATGCGCCCAGCGCCTCGACGACCGGGCGCAGCTCCTCGCCGGCGGCGGTCAACCGGTAGCGGATCTCGCCGGCGTCCGCGGTGCGCAGCACGACCCCACCGGCGACGAGGCGGTGCAGCCGCTTCGAGAGCAGGGTGGGCGACATCCGCGGGAGGCCCCGGCGGAGGTCGTTGAAGTGCTCGCTGCCCGCCATGAGCTCGCGGAGGACCAGGATCGTCCACCGCTCGTCGAGCAGCTCCATGGTCTTCGCGACCGGGCAGAACTGGTGGTACGGCGACCCCATCACCGCAGGCTAGCCCTCGCCCGTGCCGCCGGTAAGACCGGGTGCGGGCGGTACAGATCGTGTACCGCCGGGGTACAGATCGTGTACTCGTCGCGCGACCGCGTGGTTCCTACGTTCGGCGGTGGTGGGAGAACCTCCACCGCGCCCCCGACGAAGGATCAGACCATGACTGCACAGACGCAGGCCGAGCCGACGCCGGAGGCCCCGGCCCCGGCGAGCCGGCCCTCCGCTGCCGACCAGGACAGGGCCCTCAAGGCCAGGCACCGCACCATGTGGGCGCTGGGCGACTACCCGTCCGTCGCGACGGAGCTCATCCCGGAGCTCGGGCACGTGCTCGTGCGGGCGGCGGCGATCGGGCCCGGTGACCGCGTGCTCGACGTGGCCGCCGGCTCGGGCAACGCGGCGATCCCGGCGGCGCTCGCCGGCGCCCAGGTCGTCGCGTCCGACCTCACGCCCGAGCTGCTGGACGTGGGCCGAGCGGCCGCCGCTCGCAGCGGCGTGGAGCTCGAGTGGCGCGAGGCGGACGCCGAGGCGCTGCCCTTCGAGGACGGCACCTTCGACGCCGTCGTCTCGTGCGTCGGGGCGATGTTCGCGCCGCACCACCAGCGCACCGCGGACGAGATGATCCGTGTGCTGCGGCCGGGCGGCACCCTCGCGCTGATCGCCTGGACGCCGAGCGGGTTCCTCGGGCAGATGTTCGCCACGATGAAGGCGTTCGTGCCGCCGCCGCCCGCGGGTGTGCAGCCGCCCCCGCTGTGGGGCGACGAGGACCACGTGCGGTCGCTGCTCGGCGACCGGGTCACGGACCTGCGGGCGGTGCGGCGCGAGCTCGTCGTCGACCGCTTCGACCGTCCGGAGGACCTCCGCGACTACTTCAAGGCGCGGTACGGCCCGACGATCGCCGCCTACCGCGGCCTCGCCGACGACGCCGCGCGGACGGCCGAGCTCGACCGCGAGCTCGCCGACCTCGTCCGCCGCTTCGACCGCGGCAGCGGGAGCACGGTCACGGACTGGGAGTACCTCCTCGTGACCGCTCGCCGCAGCTGAGGGCGCCGGCTCAGAGGGACCCGTCGGCCGTGCCCTCGACGGCCGCGACGATCTGCTTGGCGGCGCCCTTCTTCACGCCGACGTTGAGCCGGACGAGGGACTGCCCGTCGCTCGGGTCGGCCAGCGTGATCTCGTTGAGCAGGAGCGACTTCAGCCGGACCTGGAGCGCGGCCCGCGGCGCCATGAAGATGGTGCGTCCGATCCCGGCGCCCATCGCGGTGCGCTCGACGAGCATCACGCGCTCGGTCGTGCCGACGAACCATGCAGCGGGCGGGACCACGGTCACGAGCAGACCCACGGTCCCGCCTGTCGCGGCGAGCGTCGCCATCGAGGCTGCGGCGCCTGCCAGGGTCTTCTTCGCGAAGTCGCGCTTCGCGCCGCCCTTCACCTGCACGGTGGTGAGGGCCACGACGCGCTCGCCGTCGGCGAGCAGGGGCGCGACGTGGTCGAGCAGGTCGGACTTCGCGGACATCGGGTCTCCCGGGCGGCTGGCTGGTCGTCGGGGGGAGCGTAGTGGCCGACGGTCCTCCGTCCGGTCAGCCGCGCGGCTTGAGGCGGTGCTGGGGGATCGGGGGTGCGGGCAGCGGCGGGTGCGGGTGACCGGCGACCGTGCCGAACCGGCCGGTCGGCGCGCCGGACGACGGTGACGGCACCGCGCCCGCAGGGATGCCCTGGGGTGCCGCGAGGTCCGCGCCGCGGGTGTCCCCGGCGAGGGGGTCGCCGTCGGCCCGGATCGCCGTCTCGTCGGCGCCGATCTCCGTCTGCCACTGCGTGCGCGCGGCGACGACCTCGTCGTGGTCGCGCCCGATGAAGTTCCACCACATGACGATGCGCTCGTCGAGGGGCAGGCCACCGATGAGCACGACGCGGGCGTCGGCGCCCACGGCGCGCAGCGTCAGCCTGCCCGCGCCCGGCGGGAGGTAGGCGAGGTGGTCCCTGCCCACTGCCGTGGCCGCCCCGCCCTCGTCCCGGGCGGGCGTGCCGCTCACCTCGACCGTCCCCGTGTCGACGAGGACCCCGTGCTCGAACGACGGGTCGACGTCGAACGTGTGGCTGTACCCGCCGCCGAGCACCACCTCCGCGCCGACGAGCGGCGAGAAGGTCGGCACCGGCGACGTCGAACCTGCGAGCGTGCCGAGGAACACGCGCACGACGCCGTCCTCGAGGGGCACGGCCGGCGGTACGTGGTGGTCGAACCGCGGCGCCGTGTCGCGGTGCCGCTCCGGGAGCACGGTCCACAGCTGGACCCCGTGCAGCACCCGGGTCGCGTCGGTCGAGTCCTCCGAGTGGCTGATGCCGTGCCCGGCGGTCATGAGGTTGAGCTCGCCCGGTCGCACGAACGCGTGCGTCCCGAGGCTGTCGCGGTGCTCGACCTCGCCCGAGAACAACCAGCTCACCGTCTGCAGCCCGGTGTGCGGGTGCGGCGGGACGCGCATCCCGCCGGTGACCGCGACGTCGTCGGGCCCGTAGTGGTCGAGGAAGCACCACGCGCCGATGAAGGACCGGGCGCGCTGGGGGAGCGTGCGGCGCACGGTCATCGCCCGGATGCCGCCGAGCGGCACGTCACGAGGCTCGAGCACCGAGACGTCGTCGCCGCAGCCCACCGGTACGCCGTCGTGCTCCACGGCGACCGCTTCGAGGTTCGTCATCACGTCCTCCAGGGCCGGCGCCGGCGTGCGCACGGCGACCTCCGCGGCCGTCGCGGCCGCCACGTCGAGGCTAGCCCCGGACGTGGACGGGTGGCGACGGACCGCTGCGCGCCGCGGTCGTCAGGCGGTCACGCCCGCGAGGTCGTCGGGCGTGACGGGCACGAGCGTGTCGTCGGTCGCCAGGTGCACGGGCTCGAACGCGACGTGGGCGCGCTCCGCGGCCGCGCGCAGGCCTGCGGCCCAGGTGCGGTCGCGACCGGTCACGCCGCCACGTCCCGGCCGCGCGAGGAGGATCGCCGCCGAGGCACCGGGGTGCTCGGCCGCGATGCCGTCGAGCATGGCCGCGAAGCCGTCCAGGTCCTCCACCTGGGGCGTGCGGGGCAGGTCGGTGATCTCGATCAGCACGCCGGACGGCTCGCCGTCGCGGATGAACGTGATCCAGAGGGCCGGGCGTGAGAAGCCGAGCGGCTCCATGGCCGTGCGCCAGAACAGCTCGAGGTCGGCCTGCGAGCGGACGGTGGTGGGCAGCGAGGGTGTCGTCATGCGCCGAGCCTCGCGGCCGCCGACGCCGCGCGGCCGCTGTCCACAGGACGCGCCCGCGGCGTCAGTCCCCGAGACCCAGCGACCGGGCGATCCCGACCCGGGCGCCGCGGACCTCCTCGTTGTTGGCGCCCTTCATCGAGGAGTGCGAGACGCCCTTGAGCGAGCGGTGGTACTGGTCCGAGCCACGGACGTCGTGCATCGTCGCCCTCGTCTCGGACTCGTGCTTGTGGCGCTTGTCGGTGTTCCGGTACCTGACGAACATCGCCCCGTAGAAGATCGGCCCGGCGAGGAGCAGGAACCAGGCCCAGCCGGTCGCGTCGCCGTCCGACGAGCCGGACGCGAGCACCTGGTACCCCGACGCCATCCACGCGCTGAGGACCATCTCACCCACCCACCAGCATGACGATCGCGAACAGGACCGTGCCGACCACCTGCACGCCCGCGGACACCAGCAGGAGCCTGGGCTGGTTCACGGGGACGCTGCCCATGGTCTCGCCCGTCCGGGCGTTGACGGCGACGTAGTGGAGGAACGAGCGGTCGCCGGACTTCTTCTGCTGGTAGCTGTACAGCCAGACGGGCAGGTACGCGGACACCCAGCGCTGCCCCTTGACCTGCACGTGCTCCTGGTCCCAGCGCACGCCCCGGTCGTAGAACTCGAGCGTCTCGTTGGCCTTGTGCCGCGCGACGTCCTCCGCCTGCACGGTCGCGATCGGCGTCAGGTCGCCGATGTTGCTGTCACGACGCTCGGACGCGAAGCCCGCGAGGTAGTTGGAGTCGTAGCGGACCGCGTTCTCGACGTCGAACGGCAGGACCGAGTTGATGATGTTGTTGGAGTTGCGCGACGTGCTCTGGTCGAGCCGCTCGCGAGAGGACTCCACCGTGAGGTCGTCGATGTGGATGTCGAACTCGCGCGCGACGTCGTAGACGTCCGCGTCGTAGACCCGGCGTCGGCTGTCGCCGCTCTTCACCGTGTAGGACCGCGTCTCGTGCTCGCCCTGCCCGACGAGCACGGCGTGCGCGTTGACGTCCACCACCATGTACGGCAGGTACACGCCCATGACGTTCTCGGGGTTGAACTCCTGCTTGAACCGGGGGTGGGCGAAGAAGGTCCGCTTCTTCACGAACTCGGCGATGCGCGTGACGGCGTCCTGCTTGGTCAGCCGGAACGGCAGGACCATGTCGGGGACGGCGCCGTTCGGGATCTGCTGGTTCATCGACAGCGTGTTGCGGCACCAGTGGCAGCGGGCCTGGGTGCTCTCGTTGGTGTCGACCACCACCTCGGCGCCGCACGCCGTGCACTTGAACGTCAGCACCTCCGCCGTCGACGGGATGATGTCCGCCGAACCGGACCCGATGACGACCCCGGTGAGGTCCCCGATCGCGCTGTCCAGGCCGAAGGTCTGCATCGCGCCGGCGCTCTGCCACTCGAAGCGGCAGTAGGCGCAGCGCAGCATGCCCGTCGCGACGTTGAGCGAGATCTCCGTCGCGCCGCAGCGGACGCACTTGGTCAGCCCGTCCTTGGCGCCCTCGTCCGTCCGGACGACCTGTGGTCCGGGCGGCGGCGGAGGGGGTGGCGGTGGAGGGGGCGGCGGCGGCGGCGGGGCCGCGCCGATCGGGTCCTGGCGGTCCATGGTCGAGGTCAGAGGCCGAGGACCTTGGCCTTGGCGGCCTCGTAGTCGGCGTCGGTGATCAGGCCCTGGTCGAGCATCGCCTTGAGCTGGGTGAGCTTCGCGACGGGGTCCTCCGGCGCCGGGGCCGCGGGCGGCGGCGGGGGCGGCGGCGTGGCCGCCTGCTGCTGGTGGGCGGGCGGGACGTTCGGCTGCTGGAACGCCCCGGCCGCGCCGGCCGCGGCGTTGACGCCCATGCCGAGGACGGCCATCCCGGCGCCGCCGCCGCCCGACTCGCCCGCCGCCTGGAAGCCCCGCGCCGCGGCCTGCTGCATGAACGAGTTGCCGCGTGCACCGCCCAGCGCATCGGCCTTCTTGACGTCACTGAGGAGCGCGCGCGTGTCCTCGTCGTACTCGATCGACTGGATCGCGACCTTGACGATCGTGATGCCGCGCGCGGTCGTCCACTGGTAGCCCTCTTCGACGGCGTACGTGAGCGACTGTGCGAACCCGACGGCGTCGCCCTGGATGCGGGCGATCCGGTTCCCCTTGGCGGGGTCGTTCGTGTAGTTCGAGAACGCCGCGGCGAGCGACCCGACGACCTCGTTGAACAGCTGGCTCGCGGCGTCGTTGTCGAGGTCCGTGAAGTCGAACACCCGCGCGCCCGCGGTCAGGTACGTCAGCGGGACGAACTGCTTGACGAGGAGGATCGGGTCGACGATGCGCAGCGAGTACGAGCCCCGGGTGATGGCGCCCACCTGGGCACCCAGGTAGGCGTCGTCCCAGTAGATCTCCGACTGCGTGCCGAACCGGTTGTTCGGGATCTCCTTGAGGTTCACGTAGAACGCGAGCTGCTGGGTGCCGGGACGGCCGCCGAACTTGAACCGCTCCCAGGACATCGTGACCGTCGAGCTCAGCAGGTCGTTGCCCGCGAAGACCGACTGCGAGTTCGGGTCGTCGGAGGTGAAGACGAAGCCGCCCGGCTCGGCGACGAGGCCCGTGAGCTGGCCGTCCTGGAAGGTGAGGAGCCCGAAGCCCTCGGGCACGAGGATCCGGCTGCCGTTGGTGATGATGTTCTCGGAGCCCCGCGTGTTCGAGCCGCGGCCGGCGTTCTGGCCCTGGGGCACCGCGGGGAAGAGCGCGGCCGTGGGCGGCAGGTTCGCCGGGGGAGCCAGGAAGTCCTTCCACTGGTCCGCGAGCATGCCGCCGATCGCGCCGGAGAAGGCCTTGATGAATCCCATCGAAATCCTCCAACTGTGACGAGCCGTCCGGCCGTGCGCCGCGGCGTCGAGCGCCGCGTCGTCGAACAGCCCTGTACCGAGCCGCGGCCCCGCACCTGCCCCGGGGGAGGGTCGGGCCGACGTCCGTGGCACTCTATCGGCAGGGGAGGCCGCCGCCGGGGGACCTCGCGCGCGGCTCACCCGACCGGCGGACGCCGCCGTCCGGGACGGACGTCGCACCGAGGTCCGTGCGGGCGGGACCGCACCGAGGAGGTCGTCGTGGCCACGTTCGTCCTGATCCACGGGGGTGGCGACGTCGGCTGGTCCTGGCACCTGGTCGAGGCCGAGCTGCGGGCGCGCGGGCACGACGTCGTCGCCCCGGACCTGCCGTGCGAGGACGAGACGAAGGGCCTCGCGGAGACGGCGGACACGGTCGTCGAGGCGATCGGCGACCGCCGTGACGTCGTCGTCGTCGGCCACTCCTTCGGCGGGTTCACGGCCTCGCTGGTCGCCGACCGGCTGCCGGTCCGTGCGCTGGTCTACCTCGCCGGGATGGTCCCCGCACCGGGCGAGCCGCCCGCCGACTGGTGGGACGCCACGGGCTACGGGGAGGCCGTCGCGGCCCGGGCGGCGGAGGACGGCGGCCTCACCGGCAACGACGACCCGTTCGTCGCCTACTACAACGGCGTCCCGAGGCCGCTCGCCGAGGAGGCGATGAGCCGCGCGCGCGGCCAGTCGAGCGCGTCGTACGACCACCCGTGGCCGCTCGATCACCAGCCCGACGTGCCGACCAGGGTCGTCCTGTGCAGCGACGACCACTTCTTCCCGCCCGACCTGCAGCGCCGGGTCGCGGCCGAGCGCCTCGGCGTGGTCGCCGACGAGATCCCCGGTTGCCACTGCGTCGCCCTCAGCCACCCGACGGAGGTCGCGGAGCAGCTCGAGCGCTACCTCGCCGGCTGACGCGCGGACGCACGTCAGGACGGGTGCGCCGGACGACCGGGCGACGGGTCGGCGGGCTCGCGCAGCGGGGCGTACGCGGACGCGTACGCCCGCGGGCCGACCGACGGGGCGGTGAGGTCCCGCAGCAGCGGAGGCACCCGCGCGATCCGGCTCATCCGGTCCGTCATGCGCTGCACGTGCTCGACGCGCGGGCGACGCGCCCGCTCCAGGTCGCTCCCGAGCCGGGACCAGTCGCCGCCGGCCGCGACGAGCGCCGCGAGCACGACGGCGTCCTCGAGGGCGAGAGCGGCTCCCTGGGCCCACACGGGTGCGACGGCGTGCGCGGCGTCGCCGATCAGGACCAGTCGACCGGCGTTCCAGCGCCGGCCCCGCACCTCGTCGACCGGCGAGTGGTACAGCTCGGCACCGGGTGCCAGCGCGGCGACGGTCGCCTCGACGACGGGCGCCGGGAAGGCGGCGAACGTCGTGCGCAGCCAGTCGCGCCCCGAGCCGGCCGGGCCACCTCGTGTCGCGGACGCGTACCCGTACACGTGCGCGTCGTCGACCGGGATGAGCAGGAGCGTGCCGCGGCTGCCGGACCACACCGTCCAGCAGTCGACTCCCGGGTTCGCCACCACGAACCGCCAGCTGGTCTCGGTCATCAGCGACCCCTGCGCAGGCGCGGCCGGGCCCCCGGCGGCCGCAGCGATCGCGGCACGCACGCGCGACCGCACCCCGTCCGCGCCGACGACCAGGTCGAAGCGTTCGGGCCCGGCCGGCGGCACGCGCACGGACGCACCGGAGGTGCTCGTCGTCACCTCGTCCACCGGCGCAGCCCACCTGACGTCCGCCAGGGCGACGTCCCGACGGAGGACCTCGAGGAGGATGCCCCGGCGCAGGCAGACGGACGGCTGCCCGGACCCCCAGAACCGCTCCTCGTCCACCGCGAACAGCAGACGGCCCGCACCGTTGCGGTACTCCCTGCGCCGGACGCGGATGCCGCGGTCCATCGTCTCGTCGGCGACGCCGAGCGCCGCGAGCGCCCGCACGGCGTTCCCCGGCAGGTTGATCTTTAGCCCCTCGGCCGACGGGCCGGACGACCGCTCCAGCACGGTGCAGGCCACGCCGCGGAGCGAGAGCGCGCGAGCGAGGGCCGAACCCGCGATGCCTCCGCCGACGACGCCGATCGCGCCGACCCGGCCGGGCGTCACGGAGCGCCGCCCGTGCGCGCCGGGCGCACGTTCCGGTTGCTGCGGAAGAGGTTGCCCGGGTCGTACCGCGCCTTCACGGCCGCGAGCCGGTCGTAGTTCGGGCCGTACGTCGCGCGGACGCGCTCCTCGCCCTCGTCCGCCGTCTGGAAGTTGATGTAGGACCGCCCCGTGCCGAGGGGTTCCAGGGCACGGCCCGCAGCGCGTACCCAGTGCCGGAACTCGTCCGCGCGCGGCTCGTCCGGCGCCCACATGCCGTTGACCCCGCTGACGTAGCACGTGTCGCGGTTGCCGACCGCCCCGTCGTCCTCGGCGTGCTCGTTGAGCGCGCCGCCGACGTGGAGGAACCCCACCTCGGCCCCGGGGATCTCGCAGTCCGCGAACACCGCGCGGGCACGGTCGAGCAGCTCGTCGGTGAGGTCCGCGTGGTAGGTGGTCCGCCAGTAGTAGTGCATCCCGCGGGGCTCGCCGTCGTCGAGGTAGCTCTGCACGGCGGTGTACGGCATCGGCTCGAGGAGGTCGACCACGGGCCCGCCGATCGCTCGGAAGGGGGGCCAGGGCGTCCTCCGGGTGATCGCCGGTGTAGCACACGGCCATCGCGCAGAGCTTGCGACCGTGCCACTCCTCGGGGACGAACGGCTCGGGTGGCGCGTGGAGGAGCAGGAGCCACACCGCGAGCTCCCGCGGCGCACGGGTGGTCAGGGTCCGGTAGGCGCGGAGCACCTCGGGAGCCCGGTCGAACGGCCAGGCGATCAGGCCGCCGACGACGTCCGGTCCGACCTCGTGGAGGCGGAGGCTGAGGCGGGTCACGACGCCGACGTTCGCCCCCGCCCCGCGTACCGCCCAGAAGAGGTCCGGGTGCTCGTCGCGAGACGCGCGACGCAGCACGCCGTCGGCCGTGACGATCTCGACCTCGACCAGGTTGTCCGCGGTCCAGCCGAACCGGCGGCTGAGGTAGCCCAGCCCGCCGCCGAGCGTCAGACCCGCGACGCCGACGTCCGAGATGAAGCCGAGCACCGTCGCGAGTCCGTGCTCCTGGGTGGCCTCGTCCACGTCCCCGAGGCGGCACCCCGGGCCGACGTGCGCGACCCGGCCCACGGGGTCGACGGTGACCTGCGTCATCCGCGCCATGTCGAGCAGCAGGCCTCCGTGGGGGATCGAGGTGCCGGCGATGTGGTGCCCCCGGCCCTTGACTCCGAGCAGCAGCCCACCGTCGCGCGCGAACGTCACGACGGTCGCCACGTCGGCGGGGGAAACGGGCTGGACGACCAGGGCGGGGACCGCCTGCACCATGCCGTTCCAGAGCCCGACGGCGTCGTCCCAGCCCGGGTCGCCCGCGCGCAGGACCGCGCCGTCGATCGCGGCCGTGAGCGCGTCGACCTGCGCCGGACCGACGGCGACGTGCCCGCCGGCGGCGGTGGTGTCGTCGACGGTGGTGTCGTCGACGGCGGGGTCGTCGACGGCTGCGTGCCTGCGCGCGCCGCGGCGCCGGGTGAGGTCATCGGTCATGGCGCACGCTCCTCGTGCTCGTCCAGGATTTCCCCGAACGTACGGAGGTCGCCGTGCGCCCCGCATCGGTCGGTCGGCCCGGTCGGGAGGGGCGACGGCTGGGCAGTTCTGCCCATGGCCGCGGGCTCCCGGGCTCATGCGAGGTCGTGCTCGTAGGCGTACGAGGTGGCGGCGGCGCGGGAGCGCACGCCGAGCTTGGCCAGGATGCTGCTCACGTGGTGCGCGACGGTCCGCTCGCTGAGCCAGAGCTCGGCGGCGATCGCCCGGTTGGTCCTCCCCGAGGCGACGAGCCGCAGCACCTCCGCCTCGCGCGTCGTGAGCGCCGCGCCACCGCCCGTCGGCGGCCGGATGCCGGGCGGGCCGACCCTCCGGACGTCCGGCGCCGCGCCCAGGTCCTGGAACACGGCGCGCACGGCGTCGATCTCGAGGGCCGCGGCGTCGTCGTCGCCCAGCGCGCGACAGGCTGTCGCGGCGACCTCCCGGGCACGCGCGGCCTCGTAGGGGGCACCGAGCTCGCGCCAGACGCGCCACGAGGCTCGGGCAGCGGAGAGCGCGGCGCGCGCGTCGCCCTCGGCCAGGAGCACCAGCGCGTGCACGCGGCCGGCCGCCGCGTCCAGCAGCGCGGACCCGACGTCGGCCACGGTCGACCTCAGCTCGTCGACCGCGGAACGAGCCCCGGCGACGTCGTCCGCTGCGAGGCGGATCTCTGCGGCCGCCGGGAGCAGCCGGCACCGCGCGAGCGCGTCGGTCGTCTCGTCGAGCGCCACGTCGATCGAGCGGAGGGCCGCCGCGGTCCTGCCCTGCGACAGCTGCAGCAGGGACCACCCCGGCTGGGGGACCGTGCCCCAGCGGGCCGCCTCGCGGTAGAGCCCCTCGGCGCGGGCGTACTGCCCGCGGAGTCTGAGGAGGTCGGCCTCCTGATGGGCAGCCAGGCTCAGCGCCGGCTGGCCGGGAGGGTCGGACAGTCGCCGGACCGCGACGCGGGCCTCGGCGAGCGCCTCCGACCACGCGCCGCGCAGCTGGAGGACCTCGGACCGGTGCACGAGGCACTGCCCGCGGTAGGAGACCAGGCCCGGCTGCGCGTCGCACCACTGGCTGAGGGCGGCCGTCCACTCCCGGGCGCGCCGCGCGTCGAAGGTGTCCCGGCACGCCTCGATCACGGCGCAGTAGACGAGTCCCGCGGCCATCGGCGACACCTCGCCCGTCGTGACCGCGACCATCACCTCGTCGAGCAGCGTCAGGCCCTCGGCGACACGCAGCGACGCGATGAGCGCCTGCCCACGCCCGAGCAGCGAGAACGCCTGGAGGTCGGCCTCCGCGAAGCGCTCGCCGATCACGCCGGCACGCGCGAACGTGGCGTAGGCGGTCTCGGCGTCACCGCGCGCGAGGCTGTCGAGCGCCTCGGGGACCAGCAGGTACCCCCGTTCGACGCAGTCGACCGCCGCGTCGTCGACGCCGTCGAGGAGCGTGCGGGCGCGGGCGAGCCAGCCGCTGCTCCGCGCGAGGTCACCGCGCAGCCAGAAGGTCAGAGCGAGCCAGGCTGCAGCCCGGGCCGCGCCACGGGGCTCACCGCGGCGGGCGTGCTCGCGGTGCAGCCGCTCGCGCAGGCGCGTGGCGTCGTCCTCCCGGCCGACGAGGTAGGCCGCCGTCGCCAGGCGCTCGAGGTCGACGGGCTCCAAGGGCTCCGCCTCGTCGGCAGCGCTGAGCTGCGCGAAGGCGTCGGCCCATGCCAGCCGGCGGACCGACTCGCGTCCGCGCGCGAGGACCTCGGCGGTGACCATCGACTCATCTCCGCGGCACCGGGCACAGGCGCCGTCCCCACCGTACTGCCCGCGCAGGACCCGGAGAACGCCCGCGTCAGGTCGTCCCGAGCACCTCGCGCAGCCGCGCGGCGAACGCGTCGGGCTCGCCCGTCTGGCCGAACTCGCCGCCGAGGAAGCCGCCGTGGTCGCCGGGGAACTCGGTGACCTCGACCCCCAGGGCCTCCGCGACCGCCACCGTCGCTCGCGCCGTCATCGAGTGGCCGCTCGCCGCACCGACCGCGACGACGAGGCGGGTCCCGGCCGCCCGCAGCGCGGCGACGTCGGGGCGGTACCCGCTCACGGGCGCGGAGACGCCGGAGAGGAGGGGGTCGTCCCTCGAGCCGTCGTCCTCCGTCGGCAGGCCGAACGCTGCGGGGTCGGGTACCTCGAGGACGAAGTCGGCGGGCAGCTCGCCCTCGACCGACGTCATCGCGATGAACGCCGCCATGCCGGCACCCCACCCGCGCTCGTGGTAGACCTCCGTGACCTTGCGGCTCACGGCGAGCACGACGTCGGCGTCGGGCAGCAGGGGCAGGACGGGCGGCTCGTGCGCCACGAGCGTCGCGACGTCCTCGGGGTGCGCGGCGACGAGCGCGAGGCCGGCGACCGCGCCGCCGCTGCTGCCGAAGACGTCGACGGGACCGCCACCGAGGTGCTCGATCAGACGGTGCAGGTCGTCGGCCTGCTGCTCCGGGCGGTGCTCGGTGCTGCCGTCGTCCCGGGTGCTGCGACCGAGACCGCGCGGGTCGTAGGTGAGGACGGTGCGGTCGGGGAAGTGGGAGGCCAGCGTCCCGAAGCCCTCGGCGGTCATCGGCTGACCGATCAGCAGCAGCGGCCGGGGGAGGCCGGGGGCCGGGGCCGGTCCGTGCACGTCGAACGCGATGGTGGCGCCCGGGACCTCGAGCGTCTCCTGGACTGCGGGTGTGGTCGTCATGGGTCGTCCCCTCCTGTCGTCCGGGCGCCGGGTGGGTCCCCGGCCACTGGTGGAGTGACCCGCGGCCGCCCCGGAACTCATCGGGTCGCCTGACCGCGGAGCAGGCTCACCCTTCGGCGAGCGAGTCCCGCCACGCGTCGACCTCGGCCTTGTGGGTGTCGTAGAACTCCTGCTGGTGCTCGACGCCGATCTCGGCCTGCCGGCGCGCGAGGTCGACCTCCTCGCGGCACGTGAAGTCGGCGACGGCCGTCGCGATCTCCTCGTCCGTCACAGCAGCGAGGCGCGCCTCCTGCTGGTCGTCGAACGACTCGTCCTCGGCCTCGGCGGGGCTCACGTTGTAGACCGCAGCCGCCTTGTCGTAGATGAACGCCTCGGCGTCGGCCGGCGTCTCGAGGCCCGCGTAGCCGGCACCGGCCATGCACGACGCCCACTCGGCGTCGAGCTCGCTCGTCCGCGGGTCGCTCGCGATGGCCGCCCACATGGCGTCCAGCTCGTCCTCGAGCGCCTCGTACGCGCCCCCGGCCAGGCCGTTCTCGACGTCCACCTCGTGCTGCGCGCTCCCCTGGCAGCCGGCGGTCTGCCAGTCGTACGCCTCCGGCTCGTCGCCGCCCTGGCTGCGAGGGCCCCACAGCGCCTCGGACCAGGCCTGCAGTTCCTGCTGCGACATGCTCTCGTACCTGACTTCGTTCGGGTCGACGAACTGGTCCTCGCCGAACGGGCGGGTCGTCGCCGCGTAGCCGAACTGCTCCGCGAACTCGAGGGTGCCCCACTCGACGCCGAGCTCGGCCGCGGCGCCGGTGCCGTGCGTGCTCAGGTAGTCGACCGGGGTGTACTCGAACCCCAGCTCCGCCATGCACGCGGCGACGCGGTTCTCGACCTCCGTCATCCGCGCGTGCGCCACCTCCTCGTCGTCGTCGGCGTAGGCCTCGTCGAGGATCTCGTCGATGACGCCCTGGGGCAGGTCCTCCGGGACGCTCTCACCACCTCCGCCCTCAGCACCTCCACCGCCTGCCGAACCTCCGCAGCCCGTGAGGACGACGAGGAGGGCGCAACCGGCGACGCTCACGGTCCGGCGGGGGATGCGGTTCATGCGGGCCTCTCGCGTCGGGGCGTGCTGTCGTGCAACCTATCGGGACGAGTCGCTGACGAGCGGCCCGCGCAACGCCGTGGCTGCTCGGGTCGGTGACCGGTTCGTCAGGCCAGCGCCGCGACCACCCCGGCCGCCGTCAGCAGGTCGGTCGTGGCGAAGCCGTCACCCGTGCCGTACGTCGGCTCCCAGTCCGGGTCCTGGTTGAGGTAGGACTGCGAGTCGCCTTGGAGCAGGCCGACGATCACCTCGGCGACGATCCGTCCGCCGACCGAACCGAGCTGACGGCCGCCGTGCTGCACCTCGGCCTCGCGCAGCACGTAGAACCACAGCGGCGTCCGGTTCTCCAGGTGGTACTCCTGCAGGTCCTCGAGGTCGGCGCCGGAGAGCGCGGGAAACTGCATCGCGGCCGCGATCCGCTGCCCCGACGGGACCCCCAGAGCGAGGCTCCGCAGCAGGTTGCGCGACGCCAGCGACACCTCCTCGCCCGCCGGTTGCCCGGGCAGCGAGAACAGGACGCTGGAGAGGGTCGTGTCGATGAGCTTGTTGCGCCGAGCCCGGTCGTCGCCGAAGTCGAAGAACGTCTGCCAGTCGATGAACCGGCGCGGCGCCCGGCAGCCGCCACGCAGGTCGGCCGGGTCGGGGTCGGCCGCCAGTGTGGCGTCGAACAGCAGCCCGAAGAAGTGCGTGGACGGATCGGTGGCGGTGGTGCCGAAGTTCGCGCGGTAGCTGGGGCGGATCTGGGAGTGGCCGGCCCGGTAGGCGCCCACGGAGAACTCGACCGGGATGTAGGGAGCGTTGCGCCAGGAGAAGTGCCGGCGCCCGTGGCTGAGGACGTCGTCGACGACGTCCTGCCCCACGGTCCTCTCCAGGAACTCGTGGAGCACGATCCACTGGTAGTGCCAGCGGACGATCCGCTGGGCTTCGGCGAACGTCTCACCGAGGGTCAACCCGGCGGCGTCGTCCTTCACGTCCTGGACCACCCGGTTGTGGAAACGCAGCAGCGCGAGGTGGAGCTGGGAGATCACGAGGTTCTCGTCGTTGCGCGGATCGCCGATGAGCGCGACCAGCTGGGTGTTGCGGGGGAGGTCGTAGCGCATCGCCCCCGGGACCGAGACGCCGTCGGCGCCGGAGATCTCCTCGACGAGCAGGGTGGTGCGGCCGTGGTCGACCGTCTGGTCGTACAGGTGCGGGCTTGCGACCGGGCCGCTGCCGTAGACGCTGTCCAGGTCGAGTGCGGGGATCCGGAAGTTGCGCAGCGACTCGGGGTCCTGGCGTCGCGCGAGGCTCGACGTCGCGTCGAAGGTCATGTCGTGGTCGAGGAACTGACCGAGGAAGGTCATCCCAGCCGCCATCCTGGGGTTGTCGCGGTTGCGAGCCGCGAGGTCCGGGTCCGTGATCAGGGCGATGGGGTCGCTCAGGTCGTCCCGGGCGTCCATCGGGCCGCCTGCGGCGCCGAGCTCGGTCAGAGCCCCGCGCATCGTCGGGGTGTCTGCTGCGAACGGCGGAAGCGTGGGGAAGAGCCGCCCGAAGCGGCCCTGGTCGTAGAACGTGGACCGCGGCGTCGTGACGCCGAGCTCTGCGTGTCCATGTGGCATGGCCGACCCCTTGTCTCGCTGGGCGGCGTCTCACGTTCCCGGCGGCGTCGACCAGGCTCGTCACGGATGTCGGTGCGAGAGCGCCGACGGAGCCAGTGTGCTCGCCCCGAGCGGCGCTCGGCAGGGGGTGGGTCGCGGTACGTACGCACATCTCCTCGACGCCCCCGCCAGCAGGTGGTAGGACGGGACCTACCGCCTCTGGCCCGAGGACATCTGATGCGATCGACCCGGCAGATCGGCTCGCGGGTGGCGCTCGTCGCCGCCGTCGCCCTCGCACTGGGCATGGGCGTCGCGCCCGCCTCGGCGCACCCGCCGCGCCCGGGTCACAGCGAGAAGGTCCCGGTCGCCACCGGGTACGGCGGGGCGGTCACCACGGTCGACGCGGACGCGACCCGGGTGGGACTCGACGTGCTGCGCCGGGGCGGGAACGCGGTGGATGCCGCCGTCGCGGCCGCGGCGACGCTCGGCGTGACCGAGCCGTTCTCGGCAGGCATCGGGGGCGGCGGGTTCTTCGTGTACTACGACGCGGCGACCGGCCAGGTCCACACCATCGACGGGCGTGAGACCGCGCCGATGACCATGCAGAGCGACGCGTTCGTGGAGGACGGCGTGCCGATCCCCTTCGCGGAGGCGGTGACGTCGGGCCTGTCCGTGGGCGTGCCCGGCACGCCGCGGACGTGGGCGACGGCTCTCGACCGGTGGGGTTCCCTGGACCTGCGGCAGGCCCTGAGGGGGGCCACCGAGGTGGCGCGGCGGGGATTCGTCGTGGACCAGACGTTCGTGGACCAGACCACCGCGAACGCCGCGCGGTTCGCCGCCTTCCGGTCGTCGGCGGACCTCTTCCTGCGGCACGGTGCACCCCCCGCGGTCGGGTCGGTCTTCCGCAACCGCGACCTCGCCGAGACCTACGACGTGCTCGCCTATCGCGGGGTTTACGCGTTCTACACCGGCAGGCTCGCCCGGGAGATCGTCCGCACGGCCCAGAGGCCGCCGGTCAGCCGGCGCAGCCCGCTCGTCGTCCGCCCGGGCCTCTTGGAGCTGAGCGACCTCGCGTCCTACGAGGCACCTCTGCGCGCACCCACGCTCGTGTCGTACCGAGGGTTCGACGTCTACGGCATGGCGCCACCGTCGTCCGGCGGCTCGACCGTCGGCGAGGCCCTGAACATCCTCGAGGCGCGTCCCGGCGGACCCTTCGACGCGACCCAGACCCTGCACGGGTACCTCGAGGCGAGCGCGCTGGCGTTCGCCGACCGCAACCGGTACGTCGGCGACCCGTCGTTCGTCGACGTGCCCCTGGAGCAGCTGCTCTCGGACGGGTTCGCGGCGGAGCGCGCGTGCCTGATCGACCCGGCCGTCGCTCTGGTCAAGCCGGTGGCGCCCGGGGCGCCGGACGGCGACTATGCCGCCTGCGAACCGGCGACGGTCGGCACGGAGGTGTCGGACGGGCAGTCCACGACGCACCTCACCACGGCGGACCGCTGGGGCAACGTGGTGGCGTACACCCTGACCATCGAGTCGCTCGGCGGCAACGGGATCGTGGTGCCGGGCCGCGGCTTCCTGCTCAACAACGAGCTGACCGACTTCAACTTCACCGAAACCCAGGGCGGCAGCGACCCGAACCTGCCCGGCCCCGGCAAGCGGCCGCGCAGCTCGATGGCGCCGACCATCGTCCTGGCGGACGGCAAGCCGTACCTGGCGCTCGGCTCCCCGGGTGGGTCCACGATCATCACGACGGTGCTCCAGATCCTCGTGAACCGCCTGGATCTCGGGATGGATCTGCCGGCCGCCGTCGCAGCGCCCCGCGCCACCCAGCGCAACACCGCCGCGGTCCAGGCTGAGCCCGGCTTCGACCGGACGGCGTTGCAGGCCCTCGGCCACGTGTTCACCGACAACCCGGAGATCGGTGCGGCCACCGCGATCGAGTTCCTCCCCGGCGGCGCGCTCCTGGCGGTGGCGGAACCAGCTCGTCGCGGCGGGGGCAGCGCGGCGGTCGTCCACGGAGGATGACAGACCACGCGCCGTGCCGCGCGTCGCCCGGATCGCCGCACACCGATGTCCTGCTACTGGCGCCCGATCGGCGCGTCGCTAGGTTGAGGCATGGTCCGTGATGCCGACGTCCGCGTCGGTCTTCGACGTGTCGAGTACTGCCTCTACAGCAAGGGGGCGGCTCGACGGGTTATCTTTCAGTACGGGACTCCAGGGACTCGGCGGCTTTCGCCAGCGCTCGTCGCTGCGGCTCGGTCCGCGGACTGCGAGCTCCTGGTGATCGACAGGCCCGGCTACGGGAGGACGAGTCGGCGGCCAGGTCGTCGAGTGGTGGACGTCGTTGACGACGTCCAGACCGTGCTTGACGAACTGAACTGGGACCAGTTCGCACTGTGGGGCGGTTCGGGCGGCGCGCCACACGCGTTGGCGATCGCCGCCGAGCTACCAGATCGGGTCACCGCCTGTGCGAGTGTGGTCGGCCTGGCTCCCCACGATGCCCCTGGTCTGGACTGGTACGCCGAGATGTCACCAGGCAACGTCAAGGAGTTCCATGCCGCAGCGCAAGGCGAGGCCGCCTACCGCCCCATCGTGCAGCAGCTCGCCGCCGACGCCATGAGCAGTGTCGAGGCTGGCGGCCTGCAGGTGGTCGGCGACTATGAGCTTCCGGCGAGTGATCGACGGGGACTCGCAGCCCGGCACCAGGAGGACGGCTACCTCGAGCGGATGGAACTGACCTATCGGCAGGGCGTGGATGGATGGATCGATGACACCATCGCGCTGACCCGCCCATGGGGCTTCGAGCTGTCAGCGATCACAGTCCCGACCAGCATCTGGTACGGGCCCGCCGACGTGCTGGTGGCCCGGGGACACCACGAGTATCTGCAAATGTCGATCCCGGGCGCGCGGATGCACGAGATGTCCGGAGGACATCTCCTCGGCGAAGGCGATCTCGCAGCGATCTACGGCTGGCTCAGCGCTCCTTCGGGCTGAGTCCTTCGCGCAAAAATGCACGACCGAGGCACTGGTCTCAGCCGCCCCGAACGTGGCCAGACCCACGCGCCAATCGCGGTTTCAGCGGCCTGGGCCGCTCGCGGAGGCTCGGTCAGCACACGAAGGCCGCCGTCCCCGGCGAGAGGGACGACGGCCTCGATGTCGCCCGGCTCCCGCGGACGGGAGCACGGATGGTGGAGGTGGCGGGAATCGAACCCGCGTCCGATGGCAGTGAAACAGGTCTTCTCCGGGCGCAGTCTGCTGATGATTTTCTCAGCCCCAGCGATCACGCAGACGAGTCGCTGACGGGCTCAGCCGTCTGAAAGTCCCCGCAGCGCCGACGGCGAACGCTGCGAGCAGTGGCTTCCTAGATGACGCCAGACACTGAGTCGGAAGCTAGCTCAGGCTGACGGACTTCAGGACTCGCTCAGGCGGCGAGTGCGAAGTCGGTGCGCTTGGAATCGGCACCTATGGGTTTGCAAGGAGCGTTAACGAGATAACCCTGCATCCTCGGCCCGCTTCTCCTGGAACGACAACCATCGTCGAAACCGATCACCCCCTGTGCAGTTGTCAATCACCCGCCGATCGGACCAGCACCGTCACCGGTACCGCTGGTCCGCACGCCGAGCAGGTCAAGCCTACGGCACAACGGCGTCGTCGTCCTCGGTATTCCCCGAGGTCAGGCCGCCGACGGCCCAGCGTCGAGTCAGGCCGCCGCCTTGACCCGGTAGAGGTCGTGGTCCGCGGCGCGGAACCACTCGTCGAAGTCCTGCCCGCGCCAGGCCGCGACGCCCGCCGACCAGGCGCACAGGTCGGCCTGCAGCCGCCCGAGGACGGTCGTGGCCGACGGCGGGTCGGTGTGCGGCAGGAGCAGGATGAACTCGTCACCGCCGAACCGCCCGACGACGTCGTCGGCGCGCAGCGTGCGCCGCCAGCTGCGTGCGAGGCCCGCGAGCACGGCGTCACCCGCGGCGTGACCGCGCTCGTCGTTGATCCGCTTGAAGTCGTCGAGGTCCACGACGGCGAGCGTGAGCGGCTGGCCCGTCCGCGCGGCGCGCGCCATCTCGAGCTCGGCCGCGACGCGGAAGGCGCGCCGGGACAGCACACCCGTGAGCTCGTCGGTCGTGGCCTCGAGCCGCAGGTCGACGATCCGGCCGTTGAGCACGAGGCTGATGCACCCGATGGTCGCCATGAGGAAGAACCACGTCTGCGGTGCCGACTCGGCGGCGGCGCCCCACAGGCCCGCCGCCAGCGCGGCGCCGACCCCGGCCAGGTGGCGGAGCAGCACGCGGCGCCGGTGGAAGGTCGCGCTGAAGACGCCGATCCACAGGAAGGACACCGCGGTGAGCACCGTGCCGCTCGGCGTCGTCGACGCGCCCACGCACGTCCCGATGAGGGCGGTCGCGAGACCGAGACCGGCGTGCAGGTGCCAGCCACGCAGCGCGTCGCCGCCGCGGCGCAGCGCTGCGGTGAGGCCCACGCCGACGACGGCGAGCACCGCCGCGAGCGCACGCGGTGCGGTCGGGCTGAACGGCACGAGGGCCGTGACGCCCACGACGAGGCCGGCGATCAGGTAGGCGAGGGCGAGGATGCGTGACTCGTCCCGGCGGGTCAGACGACCCTGCCCGCGTGCGCCCACGGCGACCCTCCTCGGGGCCGCCGGTGCGGCCCTCACGGACTGATCATCGGCACCGCCGACGGGTCCGTGAGCGGTTCGCGGGCCGGGCAGCGGGCCCTTCGGAGCCGGACGAACGAACCGGTGCGGTCAGCCGTTCTTGCGCAGGCTCATCGCGGCCTGCGCCTCGCGGTTCTCCTGCCGCTCGCGCAGCGCGTGCCGCTTGTCGTACTCCTTCTTGCCCCGCGCGAGCGCGATCTCGACCTTGGCGCGGCCGTCGACGAAGTACAGCGCGAGCGGCACGATCGTGCGGCCCTTGGCCTGGCTCTCGCGCTCGAGCTCCTCGATCTGGCGGCGGTGCAGCAGGAGCTTGCGCTTGCGGCGCGGGGCGTGGTTGGTCCACGTCCCCTCGGTGTACTCGGGGATGTGCACGCCCTCGAGCCACGCCTCGCCGCGGTCGATGCTCGCGAACCCGTCGACGAGGGACGCCCGACCTGCGCGGAGCGCCTTGACCTCGGTCCCGGTCAGCACGAGGCCCGCCTCGAACGTGTCGTCGATGTGGTAGTCGTGCCGCGCCTTCTTGTTCGACGCGACGAGCTTGCGTCCCGTCTCCTTGGCCATGGCTCCAGGCTAGGGGATGGGTGCGACGCGCAGCGCCTCGATTCCTCAGCCGTTGATCAGCGGGCGCGGGTTGACCGTGCTGCCGTTGACGTACACCTCGAAGTGGAGGTGGCACGCCGCCGACGTCCCGGTGTTGCCCGCGTAGCCGATGAGCTGGCCCTGGGAGACGTGCTGCCCGCCCGAGACGGCGAAGCTCGTCATGTGGTTGTAGCTCGACATGAGCGAGCTGCCCTGCCAGTAGCCGTGGTTGATCATCACCTGGTTGCCGAAGCCGCTGCGCGAGCGGGCCCACTCGACCGTGCCGCTCGCCCCCGCGTAGAGCGGCGTGCCGCACCAGGTGCGGATGTCCGTGCCGGCGTGCAGGCGCCAGTAGTGCAGGATCGGGTGGAAGCGCTGACCGTAGTCGGACGTCACCACCATCGGGTTGACGGAGCTCGGGTTGATGAAGGGTCGCGCCGCGGTCGAGCCCTGCGGCGGAGCGGGTGCGGGACGGCCCGCGGCGGCGGCTGCGGCCGCAGCAGCGGCGGCCTCCTCGCGACGCTTCTGCTCCTGCGCCGCCACGATCGCCTGGAGGTCGGCCTCGAGCGCGGCCTGCTGGCTCGCGAGCGCCTGCTCCTGCGCGAGCATCGAGGCCTTGGCGGCCTCGATCTCCGCGGCCTTCGCCGTGGCCTGGGCCTGCAGGTCCTCGAGCTCGAGCTTGCGGGCCTCCGCCGCGGCACGTGCCGCCTCGGCCTCGACGACCTTCGCGTCCGCCTCCGCCTTGAGCGCCGTGATCTCCTCGCGGACGGCAGTGAGCCGCACCTGGCGGTTCCGGTTCACGCCGTTGATCTGCTCGAGCTCGCGCAGCGCCTGGGTCTGGGTGCGCAGCGCGGTGGACGCGAGCGCCGACTGCTCGACGAACTCGTCGCTGCTCTTCGCGTCGAGCACCGCCGAGAGCGACGACTGGGTCATGTTGCCCTTGTAGGCGTCGCGCGCCATCTGCCCGATGGCGATGCGGGTCTGGTCGGCCCGCTCGGTGTTCGTCGCGATCTGGGTCGTGATCGTCGACTCCTCGGTCTCCGCGACCGTCAGGCGCTCGGCGATGAGCTGCGCCTCGCGCTGGAGGCGGGCGAGGGTCTCCTCCGCCGTGGCGAGCTGCTGCTCCGCCACGGGGATCTGGGCCTGGATGCCCTGGAGCTCGGCGTACGCCTGGACCAGCGCGGCGTCGTTGTGCTCGAGCTCGGTCTGCAGGGCCTCGAGCGCGGCGTCGACGGCGGCCTGGTTGGCCGCGTTCTGCGCACGGCGGTCGTCGAGCTCGTCGGCCGAGGCCGGCATCGACGAGGCCGCGAGGACGACGACGAGCAGGGCTGCGAACGCGGCGCGGCTCGGCGCGGCCGCCGGGGGAGCGAGGTCGCCATGGTGCTCATACCTTCGTGTATCGGCTCAGGGTCACGACGCTTGACACCGCGGCCAGCCCGATCGCGACGACGAGCAGGATCGGGGCGATCGTCCAGACGGCGTCGGTGCCGATGTACTGGACGAACTGCACCTCGCCGGCCAGCCAGTCCTCGACCAGGTAGCGCACGCCGAACCACAGGCCTGCGACCGACAGGGCAGCGCCGATGGTCGCGGCGATCGCGCCCTCGAGCATGAACGGCAGCTGGATGAAGAGGTTCGAGGCGCCGACGAGGCGCATGATGCCGGTCTCGCGGCGCCGGCTCATCGCCGACAGGCGGATCGTCGTCGTGATGAGCAGCACGGCGGCGAGGAGCATCACGGCGGCGAGCCCGGCAGCGACGAGGCTCGAGCGGTTGAGGACGAGGATCAGCGGCTCGATCACCTGGCGCTGGTCACGCACCTCCTCCACGCCGGTCACGCCCGTGAAGGCGTCGGAGACCACCTGGTACTGCTCGGGGTCCACGAGCGCGACGCGGAACGAGGCCTGCAGCTGGTCGGCGGTGACGCCCTGCGCCCACCACTCGTCGGCGAACCGTTCCTGGAAGGCGACGTACGCGTCGTCCTTGCTCTCGTAGAACACCTGCTCGACGTAGGGCTCCAGGGCCTCGGACTCGAGCTGCTCGCGGAGCGCCTCGGTCTGATCCGCGGTCGCCTCGCCGCCCACGCACGTGGGTGCGTCGGAGTCGCTCGGGCACAGGAAGATCGAGACCTCGACCTTGTCGTACCAGTCGTCCTTCATCTGGTCGATCTGCAGCTGGAGGAGGCCGGCGGCGCCGACGAACGTGAGCGACACGAAGGTCACGAGGACGACGGAGATCGTCATCGACAGGTTGCGGCGCAGCCCGAGACCGATCTCGGACAGGATGAACTGGAGTCGCATGGTTCCTCAGCGGGTCGATCCGTAGACGCCGCGCGACTGGTCCCGGACGAGCTGCCCGTTGTCCAGCTCGATGACGCGCTTGCGCATCTGGTCGACGATCTCGTCGTCGTGCGTGGCCATCACCACGGTGGTGCCCGTCCGGTTGATGCGGTCGAGCAGGCGCATGATGCCGACCGACGTGGTCGGGTCCAGGTTCCCGGTGGGCTCGTCGCACAGCAGGATCGACGGCCGGTTGACGAAGGCGCGCGCGATCGCGACGCGCTGCTGCTCACCGCCGGAGAGCTCGTGCGGGCGACGCTTCTCCTTGCCCCCCAGGCCGACCAGCTCGAGGGTGTCGGGCACCGTGGTCATGATGTGGTGCCGCGGCTTGCCGATGACCTGGAGCGCGAACGCCACGTTCTCGAACACGGTCTTGTTGGGCAGCAGGCGGAAGTCCTGGAAGACGGCGCCGATCTGCCGGCGCAGGTGGGGCACCTTCCACGTCGAGAGGGTCGACAGGTCGCGGCCGGCGACGAAGACCTTGCCCGCGGTCGGGCGCTCCTCGCGCAGGACCAGCCGCAGGAAGGTCGACTTCCCGGAGCCGGACGCGCCGACGAGGAAGACGAACTCACCTCGCTCGACCTCGAGGTCGACGGCGTCGAGCGCCGGACGGGCGCCGCGCGCGTAGACCTTGGTGACGTTCTCGAATCGGATCACAGCGTTGAGGCCAAGTCGTCGGGGTCGGGGGACACGCCGGCCGTCGGCAGACGACCGCACCGTTTCGAGACTAGGCAGGCCCTGCCGCGGGCCAGGGCGGGACACGCCGCCGTCGCGCGACCAGAGGGCTGGTCAGGCCGCTGCGCACGCCTCCGACCGGGACGAACCGGACATCACGCGTCCGCGCCGCCCCGGCGACGCCAGCGGATGCCGGCCTCGATGAAGTCGTCGATGTCGCCGTCGAAGACCGCCGCCGGGTTGCCGACCTCGTGCTCCGTCCGCAGGTCCTTGACCATCTGGTACGGCTGCAGCACGTACGAGCGCATCTGGTCGCCCCAGCTCGCCTTGATGTCGCCCGCGAGCTCCTTCTGCGTGGCCTTCTCCTCGGCCTGGCGCAGCAGGAGGAGGCGCGACTGGAGGACGCGCAGCGCGGCGGCGCGGTTCTGGATCTGGCTCTTCTCGTTCTGCATCGAGACGACGGTCCCGGTCGGCAGGTGGGTGAGGCGCACCGCCGAGTCGGTCGTGTTGACCGACTGGCCGCCGGGGCCGGACGAGCGGAAGACGTCGACCTTGAGCTCGTTCTCCGGGATGTCGATGTGGTCCGTCTGCTCGATGAGGGGGACGACCTCGACGGCGGCGAACGACGTCTGACGGCGGCCCTGGTTGTCGAACGGCGAGATGCGGACGAGCCGGTGCGTCCCGGCCTCGACCGAGAGGTTCCCGAAGGCATAGGGCACCTTGACCTCGAAGGTCGCCGACTTGAGACCGGCCTCCTCCGCGTACGAGGTGTCGAGGACCGAGGTGGGGTAGCCGTGGCGCTCGGCCCAGCGCAGGTACATGCGCAGCAGCATCTCCGCGAAGTCCGCCGCGTCGACGCCGCCGGCGCCCGCGCGGATCGTCACGACGGCCTCGCGCGAGTCGTACTCGCCGTTGAGGAGCGTGCGGACCTCGAGCGCGCCGAGGTCCTTGCGCAGCGAGGTGAGCTCGGCCTCGGCGTCGGCGAGCGTGTCGGCGTCGTCCTCCTCCTGCGCCATCTCGACGAGCGTCTCGAGGTCCTCGAGCCGCTGCTCGAGCTCGGCGATGCGGTCGAGCTCCGACTGCGCGTGCGAGAGCGCCGAGGTGACCTTCTGCGCCGCGTCGGCGTCGTCCCACAGGTCCGGGGCGGAGGCCTTCTCGGACAGGTCGGCGATGCGGGCACGCAGCGCCTCGGGATCGCTGACCGCGCTGATGGTGCCGAGCGTGGACCGCAGGGCGGCGATCTCGGAGGGGAAGTCGGTGGCTGCCACGACGGTCCAGGCTATCCGAGGCGTGCGGGCCGGGCGCACCACTAGGATCTTCGGCGGGCGAACAAAGTCGTGTCCCGCCCGGCCGTACTCGAGTCGAGGACGAACGAGATGACCGACCGCACCCATGTCCCGGGCACCGTGGTGCCGGCCTCCGAGCACCTCCACGACGGATGGTCGCTCCAGGCGGTGGACGGACCTGTGCCGCCGGAGCTGGTCGACCGGACCGTGCCCGCGACGGTCCCGGGCAGCGCCCACACGGACCTCCTCGCCGCCGGCCTCATCCCCGACCCGTACCTCGACCGCAACGAGACGGCTCTCGCGTGGGCGCACCGCACGGACTGGCGCTGGACGACTGCCTTCACGACGACCGCCGCCGCCCCGGACGAGCGGGTGGACCTCGTGCTGCAGGGACTGGACACGGTCGCGACCGTGGACCTCAACGGCACCGAGGTCGCGCGCACCGCCAACCAGCACCGCAGCTACCGGGTCGACGTGCGTGAGCTCGTCGCCGACGGCGAGAACGCCCTGACCGTCGACATCCGCTCGGCCCTCGAGCACGCGGAGGAGGTCGAGCGCGACCTCGGCCGGCGGGACCACGTGTACCCGCACCCGTTCAACATGGTGCGCAAGATGGCGTGCTCCTTCGGCTGGGACTGGGGCCCCGACCTGCAGACCGCGGGGATCTGGCGCCCCGTCGCGCTCGAGCGGTGGCGCGTCGCGCGCCTCGCCCAGGTGCGTCCGCTCGTCACCGTGGACGGCACCGCGGGCGTCGTGCGGGTCCACGTGGAGGTCGAGCGCTCGGGCCTCGGGGACGACGACGTCGACCTCGTGCTGCGCGCGGAGGTCGCGGGCCGCTCGGCCGAGGTCGTCGTGCCGCGGGGCGGCAGCGGCCGCGAGGTGGGCGGCAGCGACGTGAGCGCGGTCGTCGAGGTGACGGTGCCCGACGTCGACCTGTGGTGGCCGCGCGGGTACGGCCAGCAGCCGCTGTACGACCTGGTCGTCGAGCTGGCTCGGCCGGGTGGTGAGGTGCTCGCCCGGGTCGAGCGCCGGATCGGCTTCCGCACCGTCGAGGTCGACCGCACGCCCGACGAGCACGGCACGTCCTTCACCGTCGTCGTCAACGGGCGCCCGGTGTTCGTCCGGGGCGCGAACTGGATCCCCGACGACCACCTCCTCACGCGCGTGGACCGCGACCGGTACGCCCGGCGCGTGACGCAGGCGACCGACGCGAACATCAACCTGCTCCGGATCTGGGGCGGCGGGATCTACGAGCAGCACGACTTCTACGACGTGTGCGACGAGGCCGGGGTCCTCGTCTGGCAGGACTTCCTCTTCGCGTGCGCGGCGTACGCGGAGGAGGAGCCGATCCGCGGCGAGGTCGAGGCGGAGGCGCGCGAGAACGTCGTGCGGCTCATGAGCCACCCGTCGCTCGTGCTGTGGAACGGCGCCAACGAGAACGTCTGGGGCTACCGCGACTGGGGCTGGCCCGAGCAGCTCGAGGGGCGCACGTGGGGCCTCGGCTACTACACCGAGCTGCTGCCCGGCGTCGTCGCCGACCTCGACCCCACGCGCCCGTACTCCATGAACAGCCCGTACACGCCCGGGTCCGACGCGGAGGGCACGCACCCCAACCATCCCGACCACGGGACCCACCACGAGTGGGAGTGCTGGAACCGGCGCGACTACGTCCACTACCGCGACGACGTGCCGCGGTTCTGCTCGGAGTTCGGCTGGCAGGGCCCCGCCACCTGGGCGACGCTCGCGCGAGCCCTGCCGGCGGACGCACTGGTCAAGGAGTCGGAGGCCTTCCTGCTCCACCAGAAGGCGGAGGACGGCAACGGCAAGCTCGACCGCGGGCTCGAGCCGCACCTGCCCGTGCCCGAGGACTTCGAGGACTGGCACTGGGCGACCTCGCTCAACCAGGCGCGCGCCGTCGCGTTCGCCGTCGAGCACTACCGGTCGTGGTGGCCGCGGACGGCGGGCAGCATCGTGTGGCAGCTCAACGACTGCTGGCCCGTGACGTCGTGGGCGGCGATCGACGGCGACGAGCGGCCCAAGCCCCTGTGGTTCGCGCTGCGCGCCGCCTACGCGGACCGGCTGCTGACGGTCCAGCCGCGTGACGGACGGGCTGCCGCCGTGGCGGTCAACGACACGGACGCGGAGTGGACGGGCGTCGCGGTCGCGACCCGCACGGGCCTCGACGGCCGGGTGCATGCGAGCGCTTCCATCGAACTGCGCGTGGAACCTCGCTCGGTGACGGTGCTCCACTTGCCCGACGACGTGCTCGCGGTGGCGCACCCGTCGCGCGAGGTCCTCGTGGTCCGAGTGGGTGACGCAGGCCCGGCGGGCGACGGACGCGAGGTCCGGGCGGTGCACACCTGGGTGGAGGACACGGAGCTGGCCTACGAGGACGACGTGCTGGACGTCTCGGTCGAGCCCGTCGAGGGCGGCTTCGCCGTCACGCTCACCGCGCGGTCCCTGGTCCGGGACGTGGCACTGCTCGTCGACAAGGTGGACGCGCTTGCACAGGTCGACGACCAGCTCGTGACGCTCCTACCAGGGGAGACGCGCGTCCTGCGGGTCAGGAGCAAGCTCGCCGGCGACGGGTCGGCGTTCCTCGACCCGCGGGTGCTGCGGAGCGCGAACGCCCTCGTCACCGGGTCGCGGGCGGGCGCTGCGCCGGTCGGGTGACCGGCGCCGGCCGGACGACGGTGACCGCGCCCGAACCAGGTCACGGTGGGACTTACTTCGTCATCCGATCGTAATCAACTCGTGACCGCGGGCTCTGTCCGTGGCATGTGACCCGCACTACATTGTGGGAACGCTCCAACGTGGGAGCGCACCCACAGCCACCAAAGGGGATATGGCATGAAGTGGTCTCGATCCCGGTCGGCGAGCTTCCTCGCGGCCGGCGCAGCATCTGCTCTTCTGCTCACCGCCTGCAGCACGGGCGGCGGCACCGAGCCCGGTGAGGGCGACGACGGCGACGGCGGCTCCGAGTCCGTCGACCTCTCCATCCACTTCTGGGGCGACATGGGCTTCACCCAGCTCGCCGAGCAGTACGAGGAGGAGAACCCGGGCGTCACCATCACGCTCGTCGAGGGCGAGTTCAACGCCCAGCACGAGGCGCTCCAGCAGCAGCTCATCGCCGGCTCGGGCGCCGCGGACATCGTCGCGATCGACGAGGGCTTCATCGTCCAGTTCCGCAACCAGCCCGACAAGTTCGTCAACCTCCTCGACCTCGGCGCGGCCGACTACGAGGAGCGCTACCTCCCCTGGAAGTGGCAGCAGTCGCTCTCGGCCGACGGCGCGACGCAGATCGGCCTGGGCACCGACGTGGGCGGCCAGGCCATGTGCTACCGCCACGACCTGTTCGCGGCCGCCGGTCTCCCGACCGACCGCGACGAGGTCTCGGCGCTCTGGGACGACGAGGGCTGGGACGGCTTCATCGCCGCGGGCGAGACCTACGTCGCCAACTCGGGCAAGAAGTTCGTCGACAACGCCACACAGATCTTCAGCCCGGCCCTGGCGCAGCAGGAGCACAGCTTCTTCAACGAGAACGAGGAGCTCACGCCGGAGCCCGGCCCGAAGGCCGCCTTCGAGATCACCGAGCAGGTCATCGACGCGGGCCTGTCGGCCAACATCGCCGCCTGGTCCGACGAGTGGAACGCGGGCTTCGCGAACGACGCGTTCGCCGTCCTCGCCTGCCCGGCCTGGATGACCGGCCACATCCGCAACCAGGCGCCCGACAAGGCAGGCCTCTGGGACATCGCCGCCATCCCCGGCGGCGGCGGCAACTGGGGTGGCTCGTTCCTGACGATCCCCGAGCAGAGCGAGAACCAGGAGGAGGCGTGGAAGCTCCTCTCCTGGCTCGTGCAGCCCGAGCAGCAGATCGCCGTCTTCGAGACGGTCGGCAACCTGCCCTCGCAGCCGGCGCTCTACGAGGACCCGAAGATCCAGGAGCGGGTCGACGAGTTCTTCAACAACGCCCCGACGGGTCAGATCTTCTCGAAGACCGCGCTCGAGCTGGAGCCCCAGTACCTGGGCAAGCGCAACGGTCCGGTCCGGGTCGCCGTGGAGAACGTCCTGAACGACATCCAGGCGGGCAACCTCTCGACGGGTGCCGAGGCCTGGGAGCGCGCGGTCTCCGAGGCCGAGCTCGCCGCACAGGGCTGACGCAGCCCGCGCGTCGACCCTGACGCGCACGCAGCCGCTGGGCGGGACGGGTCTCGTGCCCGTCCCGCCCAGCGCCGCGCGGACCTCACCGGGTCCACCGCGGCCGCACCGACACCAGCCCGCAGCAGCCGGTTGCCTCGACCGGTCCCTTCAGGAGGTCCCATGTCCGCCACCAGTGGCGTGAAGGCGACGGCCGTCGCCCCGCGCACCACCGGGAGCGAGAGCAGGAGCAGCAGCCCGACCCCGCCGTCGCACGACGTCGGCGGATGGCACCGGTTCTGGGGGCGGTTCGACCACAAGGTCGTGCCCTACCTGCTCATCTCGCCGTTCTTCATCCTGTTCGCCGTGTTCGGCCTCTTCCCGCTGCTCTACAACGGCGTCGTGGCCTTCCGGAACTGGAGCCTCCTCGACCCCGCGAACGACGGGTGGGCGGGCTTCGCCAACTTCGCGAGGCTGCTCGAGGACGACAAGTTCTGGAACGCCCTCGGCAACACCTTCGGCATCTTCATCCTCTCGACCGTCCCGCAGCTGTTCCTCGCGCTCGTCATCGCGGCGCTGCTCAACCGCAAGCTGCGCGCGACGTCGGTCTTCCGCGTCGGCATCCTGCTGCCGTACGTCACGCCGGTCGTGGCCTCGACGCTGGTGTTCGCGTCGATCTTCGCGAAGGACAACGGCCTGGCGAACTGGGTGCTCGGCCTCGTCGGGGTCCAGAGCGAGCTCGGCGGCGGCCAGGTCATCGAGGGTGTCGACTGGCGCTCGACGAAGCTGACCTCCTGGACCGCGATCGCGATCATGGTGAACTGGAAGTGGGTCGGCTACAACGCCCTGCTGTACCTGTCGGCGATGCAGTCGATCCCGAAGGACGTCTACGAGGCAGCCGCGCTCGACGGCGCCGGCGCCTGGAAGCAGCTCTGGCGGATCACCGTCCCGATGATCCGTCCGATGGTGCTCTTCACCGTCGTGCTCTCGACGATCGGCGGCCTGCAGCTCTTCGCCGAGCCCATGCTCTTCGAGCAGAACGCCCAGGCCGGGACGGGCGGCACGCGCGGTCAGTGGCAGACGGTCGCCCAGCTCATCTACTACACCGGGTGGAAGCAGCTGAACCTCGGCTACGCCGCGGCGATGTCCTGGGGCCTGTTCCTCATCATCGTCGTCATCGCCGCCTTCAACGCCTTCCTCACGAACCGCCTGGGAGGTGGCAAGCGATGACCAGCACCGGACCGTCGAGCCTCGGCGTGCGCACCGTCGGCGCCGTGGGCCCGACACCCACGCACGACACCCAGCCCGTGCGGCGCAAGGCGGCCCTGCTGGGCCGCTCGCCGCAGGACACGGCCGCGAGCCCGTGGAACTACGTGTTCCTCGTCGTCGCGATCCTCGCCTCGGCCTTCCCGATCTACTGGATGTTCGTCGTCGCGACGGGCACGGACGCGGACCTCTCGCGTCCGGCCTACATGGGCCTCGTCCCGGGCGACAACTTCATGCACAACGTCGGCGTCGTGCTGGGCAACGTCGCGGAGCAGGGGCGCTCGTACGACAACGCCCGCTTCGCCGACTCGTTCGTCAACAGCATCCTCGTCACGGTCATCGTGACGGCGTCGCTGCTCTTCTTCTGCTCGCTCGCGGGCTTCGCCTTCGCCAAGCTCCGCTTCAAGGGCCGCGACGCGCTCATGGTGATCGTCGTGCTCACGCTGACGATCCCGAACCAGCTGGGCATCGTCGCGCTCTACATCATCATCTCGAAGCTGGGCTGGCAGGGGCAGCTGATCTCGGTGATCGTGCCGGGGCTCGTCTCGGCCTTCGGGGTGTTCTACATGCGTCAGTTCATCGAGGACTCGATCCCCGACGAGCTGATCGAGTCGGCCCGCGTCGACGGAGCCTCGACGTTCCGCGTGTACTGGAACATCGTCATCCCGATCATCCGGCCCGCCCTCGGCGTGCTCGGCCTCCTCACGGCGGTCGGCACCTGGAACGAGTTCCAGTGGGCGCTCATCGCGCTCGGCTCCGGCAGCCCGAACAAGACGATCGGGGTCGCGCTGAGCGACCTGGCGTCGGGCAACTACGTCAAGTACCGCATCGTGCTGGCCGGCTCCTTCCTCGCCACGGTCCCGCTGATCCTGCTGCTCTTCGTCGCGGGCAAGCAGATCGTGCGCGGCATCATGGAGGGCGCGGTCAAGGCCTGACCCGCACGCCCACGCGCAGCACCAGCACCGACGACGGCGGCCGGCCCCTCAGGGGGTCGGCCGCCGTCGTCGTCCGGCCCGCCACCGGGCGGACATGCGCTCGATGGCGCGCGGCCTCTCGGCGTAGCGCAGGACCCCGCCGTCGTGCCCGAGGTAGGTCACCTGGACGGACTCGATGCGCTCGCCGCTGAGGATGACCTGGTTCCACGCGTCCAGCGGGGTCCAGCTCGCGGCGTCCTCGGGGTCCTTGCCGTCCGCCAGGCGCGCCAGGCCCTCCCCGCCGATGACGACGTCGCGCTCGTCCGAGGCACCGGGGGAGTACCAGCGCAGCGCGCCCTTGTACTGCGTCCCGCTCTCCATCCGCACCCGCAGCCACGTGCGCGACGCCGCCGGGGGTCGGTCGAGGTCGAGCGAGGCGTACCAGACGCTCACCGCCGAGATGTCGCCCTTGATCCCCGAGCCGGTCAGCGACTCGGCGACGAGTGCGAACGAGCAGGCGAGGACGAGCTCGAGCACCACGAACGTGGCCACGGCCCCGTAGTTCGCCGCGGCGTAGGTGTTCCCGGCCGCGAGCCACGCGCCGACGTCGGGCAGGCGGTCCCACCATGACGAGACCCACAGCATGACGACGAGGGCGAGCACCGTGAAGATCAGGCTCCGCAAGGCGACGCGCCCCGCCTCGCGGAAGGCACTGGTGACGGGCGCGGGCTGGCGGCTCTCGCGGCGCATCTCGTAGACGAGCCCGGGAGCGACGAGACCGAGGAGCGCGAGCAGCGCCCCCGCCGTCTCGGGGATCACGGACCGACCGGACCGCTGTAGCCGCCACCCCCATACCCCGCATCGGCGATCGCATCCGTCCCGGGGGCGTGGCCGTGCACGCCGCTGCCGGAGTCGAAGCGCCCGTCGTCGGGGTCGGGCGCCTGGCCCGTGATCGCCGCCTCGACGCTCCGGGCCGCCCTGTCGGCGACCTCCGCGGCCGCCTCGGCCGCCTCGCCGGCGGCGAGCGCCGCGTCGCGCAGGGCGGTGAGCTGCTCCACCCGCTCCGGGTCGGTGCCGGCCGTCGCGTCGTCGCCCATGGAAGACCTCCGTCGAGCTGCCCCGCGCCATCACCGCGGCATGTGCCCTGGGGCCACGATCGCGTACCCGGCCGGGCGGCACAAGGGTGCTCGGGCGCCGCGCTGCGCCGCGCGTCGCGTCGGTCCTCGCACCGGTCGTCGCACGGTGCGGCGGTCAGTCGGCGCGCGCGCTCGTGGTCACGGTCAGCGCGATGCCGTCGGACCACCCGGCGGTGACCCAGCTGAGGAGCGCGGGGCGGGCGACGGCGCCGAGCGTCAGCTCGGCCGTCCGGCCGTCCGGGGTGCCCGCGTCGACGATCGTGAGCCCGTCGAGCCGCGACGCCGCGGGGGCACCGGCGAGGTGCTCCTCGACGGCCTCCCGCACGCGTGCGGAGGACAGGACGAGCAGGGCGTCGTCGTCCGCGCGGCCGTAGTAGGCGGCCTCGTCGAGCGCGTCCGCAGCGTCCAGGACAGCCAGGTCGGCGAGGGCGAGCAGACGCTTGCGCTCGAGGTGCACCGCCGACGCCGAGACGACGACGGTCACGAGGAGGAGGGCGAGGACGCCGAAGGCGATCGACAGCAGCATGACCTGCCCGTCGTCGCCGCGGGCGGCCCGGACGCGCCTGACCAGGCGCCTCATCCGCCGACCGCTCGGTGCTCGTCGACGGTCCCCGTGGCCGACGCGGTCACCGGCACGGCGAGCGGCACGACACCCTGGAGCCACGACGGCACCCCGGGCAGCGCGACCTCGACCGCGACGTGCGCGGTGACGGCGGTCCCGGGCGTCAGGCAGCTGGTCGCCGCGCAGGTGAGGGAGAGGCTCTCGCCCGCCGCGGCGGGGTCGAGCCCCTGGTCGTCGAGCGCGAGGGCGACGGAGGCGGTCGCCCGCTGCGCGCCGGTGGTGGCGTCGTCGGCGGTGACGAAGCCGCGCACCGCCTCGCGCGCGGCGCCGTCGACCGCGAACGCGGCGGCCTGCAGACGGCCCAGGACGAGGACGAGGTACACCGTCGGGACGAGGAGGAGCAGGGCGACGCCGAGGAACTCGACGACCGCGCTGCCCGCGTCGCCCGCCGGTGCGGTCGCCCGGTCCCGGACCGCGGCACGGACCGTGCGCGTCCAGCCACGCAGCGCGACGATCACGGCAGCTCCTCGAGCGCGTGGCCGTCGACGACGAGCGAGCCGGCCGGGCCGAGCGGGCCCAGCACCGGCAGCGCGGCCGTGACCTGGACCCGGACCACCGGCAGGCCCTCGACCGTCGTGGCTTCCGCGACGACGTCGTCCGCGAACCGCGGCGCGAGGGTCATGGTGATGAGCTCGCGCGTGCGGCGTTCGGCGTCGGCCGGGCCGCGGTCCGCGAGCGCGCCGTAGCGCGCACCCTCGGCGGCGCAGTCCACCAGCGTCGAGCGCACGTGCAGCGCGAGCGTCAGCTGCAGCACCCCGGCGAAGAGGACGGTCGTGAGCGCCGCGACCAGGACGAAGTCGACGACGGCCGACCCGGCGTCAGCCGCCGAAGGACGTGACACGCTCGATCGCGGACTCGAAGACGCCGGCGAGCGCCGGGCCGGCGACGGCCCACAGGGCGATGACGAGCCCGGCGGTCATCAGGGTGACGAGGACCCAGCCGGGGACGTCGCCCGCGTCGTCCGACCAGCCGCCCGGCGGGCGCAGCCGCACCGCGAACCCGCTCGCCGGGGTGGCCTGCGGGTCGACGGCCTCGGTGACCGCGGGCGCGGTCGTGACGTCCGCGGCTGCGGCGCCGGCCACGGCGTCGGCGACCGGGTCGGCTGATCCGCCGGGTTCGGGGGTGTGCTGCACGGTGTCCTCCAGGTGGGTTCGGGCAGTCGGGTCGGGTTGGGTGGCGACGGGCGTCACAGGTCGAGCCGCAGCGCGCTGAGGCCGGGGAAGACGGCGAAGACGACGGTCACCGGGAGGATGAGGAAGACGACCGGGACCATCATCGCGACCTCCTTGCGGCCGCCCGTCTCCATGAGGGCGCGCCGACCGGCCTCGCGGACGTCCTGGGCCTGGGCACGCAGCACGTCGGCGAGCGGCGTGCCTCGGTCGACCGCGACCGCCACGGCCTCGGCGAACCGGGACAGGCTCACGAGCCCGGTCCGGTCCGCCATCCGCTCGAGCGCGACCGTCAGGGGAGCGCCGGCCCGCGTCTCGGCGAGCGCGGCGCGCAGCTCGCCGGACAGCTCGCCACGCGTCGCACGGGCGACGCGCTCGAGCGCGCCGAGGGCCCCGTCACCGGCGCCGACGGCGAGGGCCAGCAGCTCAGCGACGGCGGGGAGCTCGGCGAGCATGCGCTCCTCGCGCCGACGGACCTGGCGGGCGAGCGCCTGGTCGCACGCGGCGAGTCCCGTGACGGCCCCCGTGAGCACGAGCACGAGGCCCGCTGCCGGGTTGAGGCCGCGTCCGGCCATGAGGGCGAGGGCCAGGAGCAGACCGCCCGCGGTCCCGACGACCGCAGCGACGACCTGCTCGGAGCGGAACTGCTCGACCGTGGTCGTCCGTCCCGCGCGCACGAGGCGCGCCTGCACCTCCGGACCCGCCGAGCCGACGCGCTCGACGAGCCGGACGGCGTCGTGCATGACGGGGGCGAGCAGGCGCTCCAGCACCGGGAACGGCGACCGCGCGGGCGCCTCGTCGAGCAGCCCGGACGTGTCGGCGGGCAGGCGGAGGTAGGGCGCGAGGCGCTCGTCGAGCCGTGGCCGCCGGCGTGCTCGCAGCGCCGCGACGACGAGCCACGCGCCGAGGCCCAGGACGAGGCCTGCGAGCGCCCCGACCGGCGCGCCGGGCGTCACCGCAGCACCCGGACGTCCTCGGGCAGGCGCCCGATCCGGACCATCAGCCGGTAGGCGACCGCCGTGCAGCCACCGCCCAGCGCGAGGACGGCCACGCCGGCCGGTGTGTCGTAGACCGATGCCGCCTCGGGGCGGGTCGAGAGCAGGGCGAGCACCAGCCAGGGCGCCGCCACGGCGAGGCGCGCGGCGTTGACCGTCCAGCTCTGCCGCGCCTCGAGCTCGCCGCGGGTGCGGGCCTCCTCGCGCAGGAACGCCGAGAGGGTCCGCAGGAGGCGGCCGAGGTCGGTGCCACCCACCTCGCGCGTCAGGCGCAGCGCCTCGACGATGCGGTCCGCGACGGGGTCGGCGAGCCGGGCCTTGAGGGCGTCGAGCGCGTCGCCGAACCGGCCGGTCGCGCGGTGGTCGGCGGCGAAGGCGCGGAAGGCGGGCCGCAGCTCGACCGGTCCGCGGTCCCCGAGCTGGGCGAGCGCCTCGGGCAGCGAGAGGCCCGCCCGGATGCCGGACGCGAGGTGGTCGACGACCTCGGGCCACACCTGACGCAGGGCCGCGCGTCGCCGTCGGGCGCGGGCGCGCACGAGCGCGAGCGGCGCGAGGGCGGCCATGACGGCGAAGCAGGCGGCGACCGGCGGCGCCTGCGTGAGCGCCGTGCCCAGCACCATGGTGACGACGCCGGCCGTCGCGCACGCGCCGATCAGCCCGGCCGGCGTCACGCCGGGGGCACCCGCCTGGACGAGCAGGTCGGCGAGGTCGGCGGACCGCCGGCCCGAGCTCGCCCGCCGGGGGACGGGGGACGTCGTCGCCCACAGGAGCAGGCAGAGCCCGGCCCCGAGCAGGAGCCCCGCGACGGCGCCCACCGTCAGGCGGCCCTGTCGTTGAGGAGCGCGACGACGTCGACCCCGACGCGCGCGAAGCGGTCGGCGTGCGGCGGGAAGCCCTCGGCGCGGACGAGCACGCCCTGGCGGGTGGTGAAGATGTCGCTCGTCTCCACCACGCCGTTCTCGACCCGGCCCGGGACGGCGACGACCTCGCGCACCGTGCGCCGGCCGCGCGCGTCGCGGTCGAGGTGTACGACGAGGTCGATCGCCGACGCGACGGTCGGCACGACGAAGGCCGCGGACACGTTCTCGCCCGCGAGCAGGGGCAGGGTGCAGACCTTCGTGAGCGCCTCGCGGGCGCTGTTCGCGTGCACGGTGCACATCCCCGGCACGCCCGCGTTGAGGGCGATGAGCATGTCGAGGCTCTCCGCCTCGCGCACCTCCCCGACGACGATCCGGCTCGGCCGCATGCGCAGCGCCTCCTTGACGAGACGGCGCAGCGTGATCTCGCCCGTGCCCTCGAGGCTCGGCTGACGGCACTGCAGCGCGACGACGTCGCGGTGACCCAGGCGGAGCTCGAAGACCTCCTCGCACGTGATGACGCGCTCGCGGGCCGGGATGGACCCGGCGAGGGCGTTGAGCATGGTCGTCTTGCCCGCCTGCGTCGCCCCGGAGACCAGCACGTTGAGGCCGGCCGCGACGGCGGCGCCGAGGAAGCGCGCGGCCTGGGGCGTGACCGAGCCCAGTGCCACCAGGTCGTCGAGGTGACCCGCCCGGACGACGTACTTGCGGATGTTGACCGCCCACGTCGACCGCGTCACGTCGGGGATCGCGACGTGCAGGCGCTCGCCGCCGGGCAGCGCGGCGTCGACGAAGGGGCTCGACAGGTCGAGCCGGCGACCCGAGACCTTGAGCATCTGCTCGACGAGGTCGCGCACCTGCGCCTCGGTGAGGATGGTGGTGGTGAGCTCGGGCTCGCCGCGCCGGGCGACGAAGACCTGCTCGGGGGAGTTGATCCAGATCTCCTCGACGTCGTCGTCGTCGAGGTACTGCTGGAGCGGGCCCAGCCCCGCGACGGCGTCGACCACCGTCTTGGTCGCGGCGGCCGGGTCGACGAGCGGGGGCACGTGACCGCGCACCGACCGGTCGTCGTAGTCCGCCACGACGTCCCGGACGAGGTCGCGCAGCGTGGCCGGGTCGCGCAGCGGGTCGATGCCCCGCCGGCGGATGAGCTCGCGCACCTCCTGCTCGAGCTGTGCGACGCCCTCCACCGAACCCCCTGCATCGTCGCGCGACCGGCCCGCGCGCTGCCGAGGAGCATAGGGGAGCGAATTGGGACAGATCAGGGCCCTGTGGACACCCGTTCAGGTGATCGGACGCGCGAACGGGTGATCCGCCGGCGGCCGCGACCGACGGCGCCTCAGGCGGGCGGCGGGTCCTTCGGCGCGGCCCGCGGGGTGCGGCGGCGCGGCGCCTTCGCCGGAGCCGCGTCCGCCTGCGGCTCCGACGGGGG
>NZ_JACVQL010000190.1 GCF_019733465.1 Actinotalea ferrariae
GGCGAACGCCGCACCGCAAGGTGCGGCACGCACGCCGGCCGCACCGACCCAGCCCGGACTCGCGCCGCAGCAGGGCCGGCAGGTGCCGGCGGACCGCCCCACCCAGCCGGGCCGGCCCGCGCAGGACGGTCGGCCGTCGCAGCAGCCTGGGCCGTCGCGGCCCGGGCCGTCGCAGCAGACCGGTCCGTCGCAGCCCGGTCCGTCGCAGCAGCCGACGACGTCGCAGCAGCAGGACGCCCAGCGCCAGCCGTGGCAGCAGCAGCCAACGTCCGGTCCTCGCGGCGTCGCCTCGGGTCACCTCACGGGCGTCCCGGGTCCCCGACCCCCTGCCGGTCGGCAGCACCACCGCCCCCAGCCGGAGGACGAGCCCGAAGCGCCGCTCGCCCGGCCGTGGACCACCGCGCCCGGCGCGCCGTCGGCGGCGCAGCCCGCAACGCAGCCGTCCGGCGGCTCCGCGTGGACGCCGTCAGCGCCCGCTCCGTCGCGGCGCCCCGGCGCGCCGTCGTCCGGTGGCTCGTCGTCGGGTGCGGCTGCGGGGGCCGCTGGTGTGCCCGCGCTCCACGGGTCGAGCGCGCGGGTGGACGACCCGACGACGGTGCTTCCCGCCGCTCGCGACGCCGCCGCCCCGGCAGGGGCTCCGTCGCCGACGGGGTGGCCGGAGCAGCGCCCGACGCCGACCGGGCCGCAGCCGGGCGCCATCGCGCTCGTGCCGGCGGACCGCACGCTGCGGGTGGGCCAGACGTTCGGCTCCATGACGCTGCCGCGCACCGCGACGCCGCCCGCCGAGGCGCAGCCCGGCACCGAGGCCGCCGCCGGCGCGCCGGGTCCGCGCTGGAGCGCGGTCGCGCCGGGCCAGACGGGCTGGACGCCCACGCCGGAGGCGCCGTCGTCGGGCAGCGCCGCCGCCGACGCGGGGCCGAGCGGCGGTGCGTCGCCGGTCGACGCGCGGGACGCCGAGCCCGAGCTCGACGACGAGGCCGGGACGCAGGCGCCCGAGCCGGTGCGCGCGCACCCGTACACCTGGTTGCACATGATCGTGCTCGTGGTCGTGGCGTTCGTGCTCGGGATGCTGATCTTCATGGTCGTCATGCGGGACGCACCGCCCGCGGACGGCACGGGTCAGGGGGCGGCGGCCGACGTCGTCGCTGCCGCGCCCGTGCTCGACGCGACCGACCTGGACGACCCGCCCGTGGGCACCACGGGCGGCACCGACGACCCGACAGGGGACTAGTGGCCGCCTCCGACCGTGCACTGGACATCGCGATCGACGCGGCTCGCGCCGCCTCGGACCGCAAGGCCCAGGAGATCATCGCCCTCGACGTGAGCGAGCGGCTCGTCCTCACCGACGTGTTCCTCATCGCCTCGGCGACCAACGAGCGCCAGGTCTCGGCGATCGTCGACAACATCGAGGAGACGCTCCACAAGAGGGGCGTCAAGGCGATCCGTCGCGAGGGCGTGCGCGAGGCGAGGTGGGTGCTGCTGGACTTCGGCGACGTCGTCGTCCACGTGCAGCACGCCGACGACCGCGTCTACTACGCGCTCGAGCGTCTCTGGGCGGACTGCCCGGTGGTGGAGCTGCCCGAGGACGCGCGAGGCGGGGACGGGCAGGTCGACTGATGGCGGCCCGTGCCGTCGTCCTGTGGCGCCACGGCCGCACGGCCTACAACGCGGCCGCGCGCCTGCAGGGCCACAGCGACATCCCGCTCGACGACGTGGGCGCCTGGCAGGTCGCCGAGGCCGCCCAGCACATCGCCCAGCGGCACACGCCGGCCCGGATCGTGTCGTCGGACCTGGGGCGCGCCGTCGCGACCGCCCGCGCCCTCGGCGAGCTGGCCGACGTGCCGGTCGACGTGGACCCGCGGCTGCGCGAACGCGGGTTCGGGACGTGGGAGGGGCTGACGGCCGCCGAGATCGAGGAGCGCTGGCCGGACGCCTACGCCGTGTGGCGCCAGGGCAAGGACCCGCAGCGGGCCGGCGCCGAGACCCGCGCCGAGGTGGCCGAGCGCATGGTCGAGGCGGTCTCCGAGCACGCGGCGGCCCTCGACGACGGCGGGACGCTCGTCGTCGTGTCGCACGGCGCCGCGATCACGCTCGGGCTCGTCGCGCTCCTCGGGCTCGACCCCGCGGCCTGGCGTGGCCTCGGCGGGCTGCACAACGCCCACTGGTCGCTGCTGCGCGCGAGTCACCGGGACGTCGGACCCGCCTGGTACGTCGAGGCGCACAACCACGGACCGGCGGTCGCTGTCGACGACTGGAACGCCGGGGTACCTGCCGACGCGATGCCCAGCAGCACCGCGGACGCGATGCGCACGTGACCCGGCTCCCGTGGCGCGCCGGGACGCGCGGGGAACGACGACGGTGTGGCGGCGGTCACGCAGGCGCGGATTTCCTCTGCGGCCCTCGGTTCGCCTAGACTGCACGAGCCTTCCGGGGCAGCGGGGCTGTGGCGCAGCTGGTAGCGCACCTGCATGGCATGCAGGGGGTCAGGGGTTCGAGTCCCCTCAGCTCCACCCGTAGTCGCTGGTCAGTGGCCACGTCAGGATCCTGAGCACAGGAGCCGGACGTGGCCATTGGTCTTCTCATGGACACCGACCCCCTTGTTCGTCATGTGGCCGACGAGCGCTCGTGGACCGATCCGACCGGACGGCTACCGCGGCGCCCGCGCCACCTCACCCGACGGCTCGTCGGAGCTCCCGGGGCGGCCGACCTACCGTCGTCCCCAGAACTCGTCCTCGGCTGCGCCGTCGGAGGAGAAGAGGTGGACCTCGGCGATCTTCCCGTCGCGGACCGTCAGCAGGTCGACACCCGGCATGTCCATCGACATGCCGTCGCGGGAGCCGGAGAACTGCACCGGCACGGCCACGAGCTCGCCGTTGACCATCGTCGGGCCGGTGACGGCCAGCTGGAAGGTGCCCTGGCTGGTCTCCATCATCCCGCCCAGGAGTGCGGCGACGCCCTCGACGCCGTCGTGGTCGCCCGAGAACCTGTTGGCACCGGGCTGGTGCCACACGACGCCGGGGTCGAAGAGCGCCATCGCGGCGGGCACGTCACCCCGCGCCAGTGCGTCGAAGTATGCGGTCGCCACGGCTGCTGGGCCCTGATCGGTCATGTGGGATTCCTTGTCCGGTCGATCTGTGGTGGGCGCCAGCCGGCGGAACCGGCCGGCGAGGTCCTGGATGCGTTGCCCTCAGGTGAACGTCGGGCGGTCCCGGACGCCACCGACGGGAGGGGGCGCCGTCGTGACGACGGTGCAGGTCGGACAGCACGGTGACGGCGTCGGCGATCGAGGGCCCCCGCTCAGACTGCCATCGGGGGGCGTACCGTGAAAGGCACGACGACGCTCGTCTGCCACGCAGGGATGGAGACGCACGTGCTCACCTCCGGCGACATCGACAGGGTGCTGAACTCCGGCGGCGCGGTCGTCACGACCGCCGGGGAGCGGTTGGGCACGCTCACCCAGGTGTTCCGGGACGCGCGGACCGGCGGTCCCGCGTGGGGCACCGTCACGACCGGGCTCCTCGGACGAGCTGAGGCGTACGTCCCCCTCGTCGAGGCGTCGGTCCGTGGCGACGCCCTCGTCGTCCCGTACGACGCGGCGACGGTCGACGGGGCCCCGCGCGTCACCGGCATGCTCGGCGACCTGTCGGACAGCCTCGAGGCCGAGGTGCGCACCTACTACGGCCTGGCGGACTGAGGGCGCTCCGCGCGGGCCCTGGCGGCGGTCCACCCGGCGGCGCACGCTGTCGCCATGAGGACCGAGCACGTGGACGTCGTCGTCGTGGGCTGGGGCAAGGCGGGCAAGACGCTCGCGGGTGCCCTCGGGAGGCGCGGCCGTCGCGTGGCGCTGGTCGAGCGGGACGCGGCGATGGTGGGTGGGACCTGCATCAACGTCGCATGCGTCCCCACCAAGGCGCTGATCCACGACGCGGACGCGCGTCGACCCGAGGACGACGTCCAGTCCTGGTTCGACGCCGCGGTGCAGCGCCGGGACTCGCTCACGACGACGATGCGCAGCAGGAACCACGCGCTCCTGGCCGACGTCGAGTCGGTGCTGCTCGTCTCCGGGGAGGCGCGCTTCACCGGTGCCCGGGAGCTCGAGGTCACGGCGGGAGACGACCGCCTGCGGCTCACGGCCGACGCCGTCGTCATCAACACCGGGTCGTCGCCCGCCCTGCCCTCGGTGCCCGGCGCGGTCGTCGGCGGGCGGGTCCACGACTCGACGTCGCTCCAGCACGTCAGCCCGTTCCCGCGCCGGCTCGTCGTCGTGGGCGGGGGCTACGTCGGGCTCGAGCTCGCGTCGATGTTCGCGCACTTCGGCGCGGCCGTGACCGTGCTCGACCGTGGCCCGCGCCCCCTGCGGGCCGAGGACCCGGACGTCGCCGAGGTCGCGACCGAGGCGCTGGTCGACGCGGGCGTGCGGTTCGTGCAGCGTGCGTCCGTCGTGCGTGTGGACGACGGGGCCGACGCGGCGACGGTCACCTACCGCCTCGACGACGCGGAGCACGAGATCGACGCCGAGGCGGTCCTGCTGGCCGTGGGCCGCCGGCCCGAGACGGACGGGCTCGGCCTCGACGCCGCGGGCGTCGAGGTCGCGTCCGACGGTGCGGTGGTCGTCGACGGGCACCTGCGCACGACGGCCGAGGGCGTCTACGCCGTCGGGGACGTGAAGGGCGGACCGCAGTTCACGTACGTCTCGCTCGACGACCACCGGATCGTCCTGGACGACCTCGCCGGGGCGGGGACGCGCACCGTGTCGGACCGCCGGGCCGTCCCGTACACGCTCTTCCTCACCCCGCCGCTGGCGCGGGTCGGCCTCACGGAGACGGAGGCGCGGGACCGCGGTCTCGACGTGCGCGTCGCGACGAGGAGGGTCGCCGAGATCGCCGCCATGCCGCGGCCGAGGATCGAGGGCGACGCCCGCGGGATCGTCAAGGTCGTCGTCGACGCCGGGACCGACCGCGTGGTCGGGGCGGCGCTCATGCACGTGGACTCGCACGAGGTGATCAACCTCGTCGCGCTCGCCATGCGCGCCGGGGTCCCCGCGTCCGAGCTGCGGGACGGGATCTGGACGCACCCGTCGTCGACCGAGGCCCTGAACGAGGTGCTGGGCGCGGTGCGCTGACGACCCGGTGGACACCGCCGGGCCACGCGCTCGGATGCGAACCCTTGACCGGCGCGGGTCGCTGCCGATCGTCGTGGTATGGACACGATGTCACCGGACGCCGCCGAGGTGGCTCGCCAGGCCACCTCCGACAGCCTGTGGGCGCGGTGCGTGGCGACCACCCCCGCGTTCGTGTGCCTCGTCGGCGCCGGCGGTCGGCTGCTCGCCTTCAACGCGGCGCTCGAGGAGGCCACCGGCTGGTCCACCGCCGAGGTGGCCGGTCGGCTGTTCGTCGACGTGCTGGTGGTGCCGCACGAGGTCGAGCCGGCGACGGACTGCGTCCGGCGGGCGCTGAGCACCGGCGAGGTGGCTCCCCAGGAGGGTGACTGGCTCGACCGCTGGGGCGGGCAGCGTCGTGTCTCCATGCTCATGAGCGTCGTGCGCGACGACGCCGGCCGCCCCGAGGTGCTGACCATCGTCGGCTTCGACGTCACGCTCCAGCGCCAGGCGGAGGCGACGCTCCGCGAACGTGCTCGGACCGATGTGCTGACCGGCCTCGCGAACCGGGCCACCCTGGACGCGGCCCTCCGGGCCGAGCTCGACGGCCCGGGGAGCTGCGGGGTCCTCTTCTGCGACCTCGACGGCTTCAAGCGCGCCAACGACACCCACGGTCACGAGGTCGGCGACCTCATCCTCCGTGAGGTCGCACGCCGGCTCCTCGACGTGACGACCCCGGAGGACGTCGTCGGCCGCTTCGGCGGCGACGAGTTCGTCGTGCTGCTGCGCGACGCCGACGCGTACCGGGTCGCGGACGTCACCGCCGCGCTCGAGCGCTCGTTCGACGAGCCGTTCGCCACGCCGCACGGTCTCGTCCGCGTCGGGATGAGCGTCGGGGCCGCGGTCGGCGCCTCCGGCGACGACCCGGACCAGCTGGTCGCGGCCGCGGACCGCCACATGTACGGGGTGAAGACGGCCCGACGGGTGGTCGGGTCCGACCGCTGACGAGCGGTGCCGACCGCTGACGAGCGGTGCCGACCCGACGCGCCTCACGCGCCGGCCGCTGTGCTCACGCGCCGGGTTCGCGGAACTCCGGGCCGGCGTCCGCGCCGCCGTCGGTGCTCGTGCCCTCGTCCACCGGCACGGCATGGACCGTGTCGTGCACGTCGGGCGGGAGCTGGCGCCCGTCCTCGACCGCGAGCTCGTAGTCGGCGGTGTCCTCGAGCGGCGTCCCGTCCGCCGCGTGACCCCGACCGGGCTCACCCGTGTGCTGCGGCACCTCGGCCTCGGCAGGGTGACCGAGCTGGGCGCGTTCCGGCATCTCGTCCATCGTGACCTCCTCGCCGGACCCCATGCTGGCGCCGCCGCGCGGTGCGGGCACGTCGAGCGCATCGGTCGCGGACGTGGTCGCATGGTCCGGTGACGACGAGCGACCCGGCACGGCTCACCGGCCTGGCCGGCTGGGTCGCTGACACGATCGAGACGCTGGGTCCCGTCGGCGTGGGTGCGATGGTCGCGCTCGAGACCGTGTTCCCGCCCATCCCGAGCGAGGTCGTGCTGCCGGTCGCGGGCCTGCTGGCCGGCCAGGGACGGATGCCCGTCCTCCTCGCCGTCCTGGGCGCGACGGTCGGGTCGGTCGTCGGCGCTCTGGTCCTGTACTGGGCGGGTGCGACGCTGGGTCTCGACCGGCTCAAGCGGGCCGCCGACCGCGTGCCGCTCCTCGAGCCGAGCGACCTCGACCGTGCGGACCACTGGTTCCGCCGGCACGGCACGGGCGCCGTGCTCACCGGCCGTGCCGTGCCCGTCGTGCGCAGCCTCGTCTCCGTCCCCGCCGGCGTCGAGCACATGGCGCTGTGGCGGTTCGTGGTCCTGACCGCGTTGGGCAGCGCGGTCTACAACGGCGTGCTGGTGGGCCTCGGCTACGTGCTCGGGGACCGCTGGACGGAGATCGGCCGGTACAGCGACGTGATCAACTACGTCGTGTACGCCGCGATCCTCGTCGCCCTCGGGGTCTTCGTCCGGCGCCGCGTCCGCCGACGACGGCGCGAACGTCGTGACTCGCGCACCTGACCGGAGCCCTCGCCGCGGCCCGGCACGTCCCCGTGTCCGGCGGGCGGTCCCGCGACGTGCGAGGGCCGCGACGCCCCTAACCTGCCGTCCAGCCCAGCCCGAGGAGCACCCGTGAACCGTCCCGTACGCATCGGCGTCCAGATCCAGCCCCAGCACGCCGACTACCCGGCGATCCGCCGCGCGGTCGCGACCGCGGAGGAGGCCGGCGTCGACCTCGTCTTCAACTGGGACCACTTCTTCCCGCTCACCGGCGAGCCGGACGGCAAGCACTTCGAGTGCTGGACCATGCTCGCCGCCTGGGCGGAGGCGACGGAGCGCGTCGAGATCGGCGCCCTGGTGACCTGCAACGGATACCGCAACCCCGACCTCCTGGCGGACATGGCGAGGACGGTCGACCACATCAGCGACGGCCGCCTCGTCCTCGGCATCGGGGCGGGCTGGTTCGAGCGCGACTACGACGAGTACGGGTACGAGTTCGGCACCGCGGGCTCGCGGATCGCCGACCTCGCGGACGGCATGCGGCGCATCCGGTCGCGGTGGTCGGCGCTCAACCCCGCACCCACGCGCGACATCCCGGTCCTCATCGGTGGTGGGGGAGAGCGCAAGACCCTGCGCGTGGTCGCGGAGCACGCCACGATCTGGCACTCCTTCGCGGACGCCGCGACCTTCGAGCACAAGTCCGCGGTCCTGGACCGGCACTGCGCCGACGTCGGACGGGACCCCGCCCAGATCGAGCGTTCCGTCGGCCTGGGCCGGGAGGGTGTGCCGGGCCCCGACGCCGACACGCTCCTCGAGCTCGGCGCGACCCTCTTCACCGTCGACGTGAGCGGTCCCGACTACGACCTCGCGCGCCTCGTCGAGTGGCTCGCCTGGCGCGACGAGAAGAACGCCGTGACCCCGCCGCTGTGACGGCGGTTCCCACGCTGTTCGCTCTGAGCGAACATGGCACTCAACCCGCTCACGGACGCGCGGGTGGCCCGGCGGGCGGACGATCGGACAGGCTGAGGGCGAGATGACAGCCGACGCTCCCGAACCCGCCGACCCCAGTGCCGTCGACCCCAGTGCCGCCGACCCCCGGGTCGCCGACCCCCGCGAGCCGGCACGCCCTGCCCGGCACCTGGTGCGCCGCGCGCTCCGATGGACCGCGGTGCTCCTCGCGCTGCTGGTGCCGTCCGTCGCCTTCGGCGTGGCCACGGCGTCGGCGCAGTCGTCGCTCGGCCCGCACCTGGCGCGGTACGACGTGACGCTCGACGGCGAGATGACGCTCGACCTCGGGCCGCTCGGGACGCTCGTGATCGACTCGCCGCTGCCGCTCGGGCTCGGCGCACGGATCGTGGTCCAGGAGATCCCGCGCGAGGTCACCTCCGTCGAGCCTGCGGACACGCTCGAGGCGCTCGGCGGCGACCTGCGCGGCTACGTGCAGTTCTTCAGCGCGCCCGGCTCGACGATCGACGCGGCCGTGGAGCGGCTGCTGCTCGACGCCGCCCGGCGCACCGCGCTCGCCATGGTCACGCTCGCGCTGGTCTCGTGGCTCGTCCGCGCGGGGCTCGGGCCCACCCGGCGCGCAGAGCTGCTGCACACGGCCCGGCCGTACACGGGCGTGGCGGCGGGTGCCACGGCGATCGTCGTGCTCATGGCGGGCACCGTGACCGCGAGCACCGAGCGCGCGCTCGACGAGCGCAGCTCCGCGACGGCCTCGCGAGTGTTCGACGACACCCCGCTGGAGGGTGCGCGCATCACGGGGCGGCTCGCGGGCGTCATCGACACCTACGGCGGGTACGTCGTCGACGCGTACCGCAGCAACGAGGAGTTCTACGACGCCGCACGGGACGACCTCGAGGTCGCCTGGGCCGAGCGCGAGGAGGCGGACCACGCCCTGGCCGCCGCGCGGCAGGCCATGATGCCCGGTGACCAGGGGGGCCCGTCCGACGACGCCACGCGCGCCACGACCCCGAGCGCCACGACACCGGGCCCCACGACACCCAGCGCCACGACACCCAGCGCCACGACACCCGGCAGCGGGCCGGCCGACGGGGCGGGGCAGCAGGCGTCCGACGGCGAGGGTCCGGCAGCTCCCGACGCGCAGCAGGACGGGTCGCAGCAGGAGGAGCAGGACCAGCAGGACGAGCAGGACGAGCAGGACGAGCGGGACGAGCAGGGCGGCGGGCAGGAAGAGCAGGAGGAGGACGCCGAGCGCGAGGAGGACGGCGACGCAGCAGAGCCCGTGGTCCTGCTGGTCGTGAGCGACCTGCACTGCAACGTCGGCATGGCCCGCGTGATCCGCGCCGCGGCCGAGCTCTCGGGCGCGCGGGTGGTCCTCAACGCGGGTGACACGACGGTCAACGGCACGGCCGTCGAGGAGTACTGCGTCGACGCCTTCGCCGACGCCGTCCCGGACGGCGTCGACCTCGTCGTGGCCGACGGGAACCACGACAGCGACCAGACGAGCGCGCAGGAGCGGCAGTCCGGTGCGACCGTCCTCGACGGCGAGGTCGTCGAGGTCGCCGGGCTGCGGATCCTCGGCGACAGCGACCCGAACGCGACGCGCATCGGCGTCGGCACCGTCCCCGTGGGGGAGGAGTCGATCGGGGCGGCCGCACGGCGGATCGCGGACCTGGCGTGCGACGACGGCGACGTCGACCTCCTGCTCGTGCACAACCCGAACGTCGGGAACCTCGCGCTCGACGAGGGCTGCGTCCCCGCCCAGGTCTCGGGCCATCAGCACCGGCGCCTCGGACCCGTCCGCTTCGGCCAGGGCGTGCGGTACGTGAACAGCAGCACGGCCGGCGCCGCGCACGGGCAGGCGACCATCGGACCGCTCAACGGCGTCGCCGAGATGACCGTCCTGCGCTGGGACCCCGAGACGCGGAGCATGCTCGACCACCGCCTGGTCCGGGTGTCGCCCGACGGCAGCGTGGACGTCGGCTTCGCGATCCGCTGGCCCGGCGCACCTGCGCCCGACGCGCCGCGGGGAGCCGTCCGGTGACGGTCCGCACGAACGGGTGACGCCGGTCACGCCTGCGCGGGCGGTGTCCTGGTCGGGCGTGCTCGCGGCGTACGGTGAGTGCCGCCGTCGAACCGCACGGGTTCGACCCGTGCCGGGAGGAGAGTCGTGACGCAGCTGGTCGACCGGAGGCCCGCACCGCGCCCGCTGGGTGGTCGCCGCATCGGTGCCGTCGCCCGCGCGGCGTCCCGGACTGCCGTCAGAGCCGTCACGGCGCTGGTCGCCCTCGTGGCGCTCTTCGTCGTCGCGGGACCCGCGGCGGCGCACGACCAGCTCCTCGGCTCCGACCCCGCGGACGGCGCGGCCCTCACCGCAGCTCCCACGCAGGTCGTGCTGACCTTCTCGGCCGAGCCCCTCGCGATCGGCGGTGCCGCGGTCGTCGTGACCGGCCCGGACGGTGCCGACTGGTCCGACGGAGCACCCGTGATCGCGGGCACGACCGTGACCCAGGCGCTCCGCGCCGGGATGCCGGCCGGCGCCTACGCCGTCGCCTGGCAGGCGCCGTCGTCGGACGGGCACGTGCTCGACGGCACCTTCTCGTTCTCCCTGGAGGCGGCACCCGCCGTCGAGCCCACGCCGGCGCCGAGCCCGAGCGAGGCCCCGACGGAGCCGGCTCCGGAGCCCACCCCGACGGCCACGTCGGGGCCGGCCGCCGACGACGACGCCGGCACGGCGGCGCAGGACGAGGCCGCCGAGGGGTCGAGCGCAGTGCCGTGGATCGTCGCGGGCCTGGTCGTCCTCGTCGCGGCCGGCGTCGTGCTCACGGTCGTGCTCCGACGGCGCGGGCGCGGCGCGTGAGCGCCGGTCGTCCACCCGGGGCGCTCGACGGGCCGGGTGCGCCACCGCGCGACCCCTCGGAGGTCCTCCCGTCCGGTCCCGGCTCGGTGCCGCCCGCACCGCAGCTCCCGCCCGAGCACCGCCGCCGCTGGCTCGTCACCACGCTGGTCGTGGTCGTGGTCGCGGTCGGGCTCATCGTCGGCGGACCGTGGTTCTACGCACGCGTGCTCGCGCCGGACGCCCGGGCCCCGCTCGCGCTGACGACGCCCACCGCGACGCCGTCCGTCGACCCGGACGCGCCGCTGCCGCCGCTCGACGTCGACGGCACGTGGCAGGTGGGCGCGGGCTCGGCGGCCGGCTACCGCCTCGGCGAGGTGCTCTCCGGGGAGCAGGTCACGGTCGTGGGCCGGACCGAGCAGGTCACCGGGAGCCTGACGGTGACCGGGGGGCAGCTCACGGAGGCGACGGTCCGCGTCGACACCGCGTCGATCGCCACCGACGAGTCGGCCCGTGACGCGTACTTCCGCCGGGCGCTGGACACGACGACGTTCCCCGAGGCCACCTTCACCCTCACGACCCCCGTCGACGTGGCGGCGGTCGGCGCGGCCACCGCACCGGTCGCCGTGGCGGCGCCCGGCACCCTGACCTTCCACGGCGTGAGCCAGCCGGTCACGGCCGAGCTCCTGGTGCAGCGCACGCCGGAGGGCATCGAGGTGGCGGGCCAGGTGCCGGTCACGCTCGAGGCCTTCGGGCTCGACGCGCCCGACCTCGGCTTCGTCACCGTGGAGCCCACCGGCTCCGTCGAGCTCCTGCTGGTCCTGGTGCGCTGACCCGGCCTAAAGTTCGGTGTGCCGAACTCTCGTGCCCGGGCTCGTGCGGACGCGCAAGCCCGCGTCCGGACCGCGTTGTGCGCCGGGCTGCTCGCGGTCTCGGCCGGGCTGCTGGGCGCGTGCGCGCCGACCGCCGACGCCGCCGCCGACCCGCGCCCCCTCGTGCTCACGACCTTCACCGTGCTCGCCGACATGGCGCAGGTGGTCGCCGGGCCGGACGTGCGGGTCGAGTCGCTCACGGGCGTGGGCACCGAGATCCACGGCTACGAGCCGACGCCCGACGACCTGCGCCGGGCGGACGGCGCCGACCTGCTGCTCGCCAACGGGATGGGCCTCGAGGTGTGGCTCGAGCAGCTCGTCGCGCCCCTCGACCTGCCCACGGTCGTGCTCACCGACGGCGTCGAACCGCTGTCGATCGCCGGCAGCGCCCACGCCAACCCGCACGCCTGGATGTCGCCCGCGACGGGTCGCGCGTACGTCGCCGCGATCGCCGACGCGCTCACGCCGCTGGTCCCGGAGCGTGCGGCCGACATCGCCGCGCGGGCCGCGGCCTACGACGCCGAGCTGGCGACGCTGCAGACCGAGCTGGTCGCGCGGCTCGACGCGCTCGAGCCGGGCCGACGCCTGCTCGTCACGTGCGAGGGCGCGTTCTCCTACCTCGCCCGCGACGCGGGGCTCGACGAGGCCTTCCTGTGGCCGGTCAACGCGGAGCGGCAGGGCACGCCCCAGCAGGTGGCCGCGGTGATCCGCCGCGTGCGCGAGGCCGACGTCCCCGCGGTGTTCTGCGAGTCGACGGTCTCGCCCACCGCCCAGCTCCAGGTGGCGCGCGAGACGGGCGCGCGCTTCGGCGGGACGCTCTACGTGGACTCCCTGTCCGAGCCGGACGGGCCCGTGCCCACGTACCTCGACCTCCTGCGGCACGACGTCGACGTGGTGGTCGAGGGCCTCACGGGCGCGCCGGGAGAGGAGGCGGCATGAGCGGCCCGGACGCGGGACCGGCGCTCGAGGTCCGGGACCTCACGGTGCGCTACCGCGACGTCGTCGCGCTCGACGGCGTCTCGATCTCCGTCGAGCCCGGTCAGGCGTGCGGCCTCGTCGGCATGAACGGGTCGGGGAAGTCGACGCTGCTCCAGGCCTGCGCGGGGCTCCTGCGCCCACGGCGCGGCACCGTGCGCGTGCTCGGCCGCACCCCCGACGAGGCGCGCCGCGACGGCCTCGTGGGCTACGTGCCGCAGGTCGACCAGGTCGACAAGGACTTCCCGGTCGTCGTCGCCGACGTCGTCCTCATGGGGCGCTACCACCGGATGGGCGGGCGCCGTCGTGCCCGGCCCGAGGACCGCGCCGCCGTGGACGCCGCGCTCGACCGGGTCGGTCTCGCCGACCTCGCCGGGCGGCAGATCGGTCGCCTCTCGGGCGGGCAGCGCCAGCGCGTGCTGCTGGCCCGGGCGCTCGCGCAGGACGCGCGGCTGCTCCTGCTCGACGAGCCGTTCACCGGGCTCGACGTCGTCTCGACCGAGGCCGTGACCGCGGTCCTCCACGGTCTGGTCGCCGCGGGCGCCACGATCGTCGTGTCGACGCACGACCTGCGGACGCTGCCCGACCTGTGCCGCACGTCCGTGCTGCTGCACCGCACGGTGCTGGCCGCCGGGCCGACCGCCGACGTCGTGACGCCCGAGAACCTCGCGCTCGCGTTCGGCCTCGACCGCCGGGGGAGCGTGCGATGACCGGGACGACGCTGTGGGAGCTGCTCGCCGAGCCCTGGCAGTTCGAGTTCATGCAGCGCGCGCTGCTCGTGACGCTCGTCGCCTCGGTCGTGTGCGCGCTGCTGAGCTGCTGGCTCGTCCTGATCGGCTGGTCGCTCATGGGAGACGCCGTGTCCCACGCCGTGCTGCCCGGCGTGGTGCTCGCCTACCTGCTCGGCGCGCCGTTCGCCGTGGGCGCCTTCGTGTTCGGCGTCGGCGCCGTCGCGCTCATCGGCGGCGTGCGCGAGTCGACGCGGCTCAAGGAGGACGCCGCGATCGGCGTGGTGTTCACGACCGTGTTCGCCGTGGGGGTCGTGCTCGTGTCGACGACGCCGAGCCAGATCGACCTCTCGCACATCCTGTTCGGCAACGTGCTGGGCGTGTCCGACGCCGACATCCTGCAGGTGCTGGTGCTCGCCGCGGTCGCGTTCACCGTAATCGTGCTGCTGCGCCGGGACTTCACGCTGTACGCGTTCGACCGCGTGCACGCGCACGTCGTCGGGATGTCGGTGCGGCGCACCGGGGTGCTGCTGCTCGGCCTGCTCGCCCTGACCGTGGTCGTCGCGCTCCAGGCGGTCGGCGTCGTGCTTGCGGTCGCGATGCTCATCACCCCGGGCGCCACGGCCTTCCTGCTCACCGACCGGATCAGCCGGATGCTCGTGGTGGCGCCGCTCGTCGCGGCCGTCTGCGCCGTCGTCGGCATCTGGTCGAGCTACCTGCTCGACGCCGCGTCCGCGGGCCTCGTCGTCGTCTGCCAGGGCCTCGCCTTCGGGATGGCGTGGGTCGCCTCGAGGCTCCGCTCACGCGCGGTCGCGGCGCCGGAGCCGGCGTGACCCGCGCGCGGCGCTCCGGCGCGCACGCGGTCCCCGGCCTGACGCCCGTCGCCGAGGACTACCTCAAGGTGGTCTGGAACCTCCAGGAGTGGTCCGACGACCCGGTGACGCCCTCGATGCTCGCGCAGCGCCTCGGCATCGGCCTGCCGTCGGTGTCGGAGACCCTGGGCCGCTTGGCGGGTCGCGGCTGGGTCGAGCACGAGCGCTACGGCGCCGTCCGGCTGACGCCGTCCGGCCGAGCGCTCGCGGTCGCCATGGTGCGCCGCCACCGTCTCGTGGAGACGTGGCTCGTCGAGCACCTGGGCTACGGCTGGGACGAGGTGCACGACGAGGCCGAGGTCCTCGAGCACGCCGTCTCCGACCGGTTCGTCGAGCGGCTCGACGCGCTGCTCGGGCACCCGGTGCGCGACCCCCACGGCGACCCGGTGCCGCGCGCGGACGGCACGGTCGAGCGGCCCGACGCCGTGCCGCTCGCGACCCTGCCGCCGGGCCGGCGAGGGCGCGTGGCGCGGGTCGACGACGACGACCCCGCCGTGCTGCGCGAGTGCGCCGAGGC
>NZ_JACVQL010000191.1 GCF_019733465.1 Actinotalea ferrariae
GCACGCGCACCGCGCGTCTGAGCGGTCCGCCGCGCGCGGGCCGTCCGAGGCCCGCCGCGGCGGCCGTCAGAGGTCGGCCGGCGGCCCGCCGCGCTCCTCGAGCATCTGCTCGAGGAGCGTGAGCTCCGCCTCCTGCGAGGCGATGATCGCCTCGGCGAGGCGCCGGACGTGCGGCTGCCCCGCGGCGTCGACCGCAGCCTCGGCCATCTCCACGCCGCCCACGTGGTGCGGGATCATGAGCGCGAGGTAGATCCGGTCGGCCTCCTCGCCGTCCGCCGCCGCGAGCCGCTCCATCTGCTCGGTCGTCGCCAGTCCCGGCATGCCGGCCGGGTGCTCGTCGCCCTCGACGTGGCCTCCGCCGCCGTGCCCGTGCGCGTCGCCCGCCCACGCCATCGGTGGGGCGGACGAGGTCGCGGGCAGGCCCCAGCCGGCGAGCCAGCCGAACATCTGGCCGGCCTGGTGCTGCTGGGTCGTCTCGATGTCCAGCGCGAGGAGACGCACGTCGGCGTCGTCGCTGCGGTCGCGCACGAGCACCGACATCTCGACCGCCTGCTCGTGGTGGCGCGCCATGTCGCGGGCGAAGCCCACGTCGACCGAGCCCTCGACGGGTACGGCGGGGCGGAGCACCGAGCCGCCCACGAGGAGCCCGATGGCGGCCCCGGCGGCCAGCGCGACGACCGCCACCGCCACGAGGACGGCGCGCGGACCGGCGCGGCCCGGCGTGAGCGGCGGTGCGTCGCCGTCCGGCCGGGCCTCCGGTGCGCCCGGCTCACGCCCGTCGGGGAACGCGACGTCGGGGTCCTGCGTCGTCACGCGCCGATGCCACCCGAGCACGAGGCGCCGGGCTCGAGGGTCTGCGGACCCTGGAGGTACTTGCGGAGGAAGATGTCGAGGCGCTCGTCCTCGGTCGAGTCGATCTCGAGCTGCAGGCCCCAGGCCGAGACGGTGAGCGGGGCGGCGTCCTCGTGCGGGCTGACCAGGAGGTACGAGTGGCGCTCGGTGAGCTCCTCGAGCCGCTGGACGTCCGCCTCCGGCAGGTCCTCGCCGTAGGTGATCCAGACGGCGCCGTGCTCGAGCGAGTGCACGGCGTGCTCGTCCGTCACCGGTGCGGTGTAGAAGCCGCAGTTCTGCCACGTCGGGTGGTGGTCGCCGCCGACGGGCGGCGACTGCTCGTAGGTCACGTCGGTCTGCACGTGCGTGGCCGACGCGACCTCCGTCTCGACGACGCCCTCGATGGGCTGCTCCGCGGCCGTCTCGAGCTCCGCCTGGCGGCCCTGCTCGCCGATGATCAGCACGGCGGCCGGGATGATCAGGGCGAGCGCGACGGCGACCGAGATGCCGATGATCAGCATGCTCCGCCGCTTGTCCGCGCGCCGCTGCTACTCCTGCAGGGCGGCGAGCTGGGCGCGCCGGTCGTCCCTCGTCGATGACTTGCTCAACGTCACTCCTCGTCGGCCGCCGACCGGTGCGAACCGGGCGCTGCGGGCTGCTCAGGGCGGCGCGGGAACCTCTGCGCGCCGGGGTCAGGGTACGGGACCGTCAGCGGGCTCCGGCGGCACGGACCGCGAGCTGGCGGCGCTGCTCCTCGAGCACGAAGCGGAACAGCTCGTCGGTCGTGCGCTCGGACGCGTCGACGAGCCGGCAGCCCAGGACGGCGTCGCCCGCGAGCTCGTGCACGCGCACGACCTCGAGCACGAGGTCGAGCGGTGTCCGCGTGGCGCCGAAGCGCATGGCCAGCCGGGCGCCCTCGACGACCTCGGTGTGGCACCGCACCCGCATGCCGTGGGCGCTCACGTCCAGCACGACGGCGTCCACCGTGGCGGGCTCGGCCGCCTCCGTGGGCTCGTCCGCGGGCGCTGCGACGGCGAGGACGACGGGGATGGAGGTCGGCACCCGCACGGCCTGCCGGAGCTGGACCGCGTTGCGCAGCGCGAGCCCCTCGAGCACGACGCGCCGGCCGACGACCGCCTGGACCGCGGCGTCGTAGGTGAGCGTGCCGCGGTGGGCGCTGAGGATCTCGACGACCACGTGGTCGCCCTCGGCGAGCCAGCCGCCCGCCTCGTGCTCGACGTCGACCGCGACCGCGTCGTCCTCGTGCTCGCGCACGAAGCCCTGCGCGAGCAGCTCCCCGCTGAGGGCGCGCACGCGGCACGGGTCGAGCTCGAACGCCACGGGACTGCCTTCCGCGCACCGCCGGGGGGCGCCCTCGTCGTCGGGCGCACCTGTGTGGCGGCGACTCTAACCCCGGCGTCGGGCGCCCGACGGCGCACGCATCGCGGCGCGCCTCGCGTTCACCCGGCCGGTTCACCCGGCTGCGCTAGTCGTGGCTCGCGGCCTCGTCCACGTCGCCCGCGGCGTGGCGCGCGAGCACGAACACCAGGTCGGAGAGCCGGTTGAGGTACCGCAGGACGAGCGGGCTCACGTGGTGGCCGGCGTCCTGGGCCTGCACCACGTGCCGTTCCGCACGACGGACGACGGTCCGGGCGTGGTCGATCGCAGCGGACGCCGGCGTCGCTCCCGGCACGATGAACACCGGCCGCAGGGGTCGCTCGTGGACGAGCTCGTCGATGAGCCGCTCGAGTCCCGCCAGCATCTCCTCGGTCACGAGCGAGATCCCCGGCTTCAGCCGGTCGCGGTGCCCGGGGTTGGTGGCCAGGTCGGCCGCGACGACGAACAGCTCGCGCTGGCGCTCGAAGAGCACGGCGGCGAGCCGCGGGTCGGGGCACACGGCACGCGCGACGCCGAGCAGCGAGACCGCCTCGTCGACGTCGCCGTAGGCGTCCACGAGGACGTCGGCCTTCGAGACCCGGCTGCCGAGGAAGAGCCCCGTGGTCCCGTCGTCGCCCGCCTTGGTATAGATCCGCATCGCCTGGCCCCGTCCGCCGCTCGTCCTCGTCACGCCGCTGCCCGACGCGTCCTGGCGAGGCTAGCGGCGGTCGCCGGGCACGCCGCCCGACGGCGAGGCGGTACCGTGTGCCGACCGTCCGCTGGGCGGTCGCACGACGTCCTGCAGCCAGGGGAAGCCGGTCCGAGTCCGGCGCTGACCCGCAACCGTGGGCCGGGCACCCGCCCGGCGAGCCGGAGCACCTGGTGCAGGCCGAGAGGCTCCACCCGTCGAGGCATACGGGACGGAGCCCGGTCGCCTCCCCGGGGGCGGTGCCGGGTCCGTCACGGACCACTCAGGAAGAGGCACCATGATCACCAGCGCCCTCGCGCTCCCCCAGGCACCGTCCCGCGCACCGCGCGCGTCCCGCACCCTCGCGGCCCTCGGCGCCGTCGGCGTCCTCGCGGCGGCCCTCGTCGGGCCGGGCGCGGGGGCCGCCGCGGCCGCGCCGTCCGGTCCGTGCACCGACCCCGAGGGCGTCACGGTCGTCGTCGACAAGACGGACCTCGGCGGCGAGGTCGAGATGGGCTGCGCGCCCCAGGCCGCGAGCGGTAGCGAGGCCCTGGTGGCCGCCGGCTTCACCGACACGCGCGACGCCGCGGGCCTCATCTGCGCGATCGACGCCCTGCCCGACCCCTGCCCCGCCGAGTTCACCGGCAGCTACTGGTCCTACTGGACCGCCGAGCCGGGCGGCGCGTGGGAGATGGCGATGGTCGGACCGGACGAGGCCGTCCCCGCAGCGGGCGGCGTCGAGGGCTGGCGGTACAGCGACGGGTCTGCGGGCCCCACGGTCGACGCGCCCGCGGCACCCACGCAGGAGGCGGCCGACCAGGCGGCGACGTCGGGCGAGGCGGGCGACGACGCCGAGGGTGACGCCGGTGCCGTCGACGACGGCACCACGGCCTCCCCGGCCGCGCAGGAGCCGACGGAGGCCGACGGCCCGTCGCCGGCCCTGATCGCGGGCATCGGGGTGGTGGCCCTCCTCGCCGTCGCGGCGCTCGTCGTGTCCCGCCGGCGCTCGGCGCACGGCCCCGCCGGCCAGGACTGACGGCCACGACGGAGACGGCCACGACGGAGACGGCTACGACGATGCACCCGCTCGCGTGGTGGGCGTGGGCCCTCGGGCTCGCGGTCGCCGCCACCCGCACGACCAACCCGGTCGTCATCGGCCTCGTGCTGGCGGCGACCGTGCTGGTCGTCGTCGCGCGGCGCGAGGACGTGCCCTGGGCGCGTGCCTTCCGCGGGTACGTCGTGCTCGGCGTGTGCATCGTCGTGGTCCGCGTCCTGTTCTACGTCGTCGTGGGCATCAAGACCCCGGGTCCCGTGCTGGTCGACCTCCCACGGGTCGCGACACCGGACTGGGCGGTCGGCGTCCAGCTCCTCGGGCCGGTGACCCTGACCGGGCTCCTGATGGCCCTGTACTCCGGGCTCCGGCTCGCGACTCTCGTGATCTGCTTCGGGGCCGCGAACGCGCTCGCCAACCCGCGGCGCGCCCTGCGGTCCCTGCCCGCCGCCCTGCACCAGCTCGGCACGGCCGTGGTCATCGCCGTGAGCGTCACGCCGGCCCTCGTGGCCTCGTCGGCGTCCGTGCGCCGGGCCCGTCGGCTCCGGGGCCACGAGACGCGTGGCGTCCGCGCCGTGCTGCTGACGGCCGTGCCGGTCCTCACCGACGCGCTGGACCGGGCGCTCGCCCTCGCGGCCTCGATGGACTCGCGCGGGTACGCGCGCGCCGTGCCGGGGAGCACCGACCGACGGGTGTCGGCCCTCCTGCTCGTGGCGCTCGTGGCCGCGGCGCTCGGCACGTACGGCCTGCTCGACGGGACGACGCCGGGCTGGCTCGGTGCTCCCGTGCTGGCGGTCGGCGGCGTCACCGCGGTGGTCGGGGGCCTCCTGGCCGGCCGCCAGGTGCGCCGGACCCGCTACCGCCCGGACGCGTGGCGTGTCCCCGAGACGGTCGTCGCCGCGTGCGGCGTGCTCGCCGCCGCGCTGCTCGTCGCCGCGACCGCGACCGATCCCTCCGCCCTCGACCCGTCGCTCCAGCCCCTCGGCTGGCCGTCGCTTCCCCCGGTCGCCCTGGCCAGCGCCCTGCTCGCCGCGGCGCCCACATTCGTCGCCACCGGTGGGAGGGACGCCCGATGATCCGCCTCGAGGGTGTCACGGTCACCTACGCCGGTGCCGCAGCGCCGAGCCTGCGCGACGTCGACCTCGAGGTCGGCGAGGGCGAGCTGTGCCTCGTCGTCGGACCCACGGGTGCGGGCAAGTCGACGCTCCTGCGCACGGTCGCGTCGCTCGTCCCGCACTTCACGGGCGGGCTGCTCGAGGGCCGGGTCGTGGTGGACGGCCGGGACACCCGCACCCACCTCCCCCGCGACCTGGCCGACGTCGTCGGCGTCGTGGTGCAGGACCCGGCGGCCGGCTTCGTCACCGACACCGTCGAGGAGGAGCTCTCCTACGGGATGGAGCAGCTCGGGGTGCCGCCCGAGGTGATGCGGCGGCGTGTCGAGGAGGTGCTCGACCTCCTGGGCCTCGCGCCGCTGCGCGACCGCCCCCTCGCCGACCTCTCGGGCGGTGAGCAGCAGCGCGTCGCGATCGGTGCGGTGCTCACCAGCCACCCGCGCGTGCTCGTGCTCGACGAGCCGACGTCGGCGCTCGACCCGACGGCCGCCGAGGAGGTCCTCGCGGCGCTCACCCGCCTCGTGCACGACCACGGCATGACGGTCCTGCTCGCGGAGCACCGCCTCGAGCGCGTGGTCCAGTACGCCGACCGCGTCGTGCTCGTCGCGGCGGACGGCACCGTCACCCACGGCCGCCCGCAGGACGTGCTGCCCGGGTCCGTGGTCGCGCCACCCGTCGTCGAGCTCGCCCGCGTCGCCGGCTGGTCGCCCGTGCCCCTCTCGGTGCGGGACGCCCGCCGCTTCGCGGCGCCGCTGCGCGAGCGCCTGGTCGAGTCGGCCGTCGGCGCTCCGGCGGTCGCGACCGGCACCGCGGACGACGCCGTCCTCGTGGCCGCGGGCGTGTCCGTGCGCCACGGGCGGCCCCCGGCCGTGCCGGCGGTCCGCGGGGTCGACCTGCGCGTGCGGGCGGGCGAGGTCGTCGCCGTCATGGGTCGCAACGGCGCCGGCAAGTCCTCGCTGCTGTGGGCCCTGCAGGGTTCGGGACCGCGGTCGGCGGGGACCGTGGGCGTCCGGGCGGAGGCGGACGCCGCCCGACCCGCACGTCGACGGCGCCTCGGGCGTCGCTCCGACC
>NZ_JACVQL010000192.1 GCF_019733465.1 Actinotalea ferrariae
TACGTCGTCGTGCGCGGTCGGCTGTGGCGGCGGCGCGACCCGCGGCTGAGCCGCGAGGACGTCGAGACGCTCACCCGCGAGCTGATGGCCGCGCGCCGCGCGAAGGGCGCGGCGATGCGCGCGGGGGACGACGGCGCGCGCGAGGCGGCGCGGCTGCGCGTCGACGCCGCCAAGGTGGCCCTCGGAGAGCGCGGGCCCGTGTGGTGGGACGACGACGCGCCGGACCTCACGCGCCGCATGGCGCGGACGACCGGCTACGCCGCCTGGTTCGAGGCGACGGGCGGCGACGACGGCGGCGTCGGAGAGCAGTAGCCGGGCGCGGGCCGCTGGGCAGAATCACCCGCGCGCGCGGGTCAACTGCGGCACGGCGTCGGTCGATGAGAGGGCATGAGCCGCCGCTCCCTCGTCCCCGCCGCCGCCGTGGTGCTCGGCGGCGTGCTGGGCCTCGCCCTCACCGCGTGCGCCGTCAGCACGGGCGCCGCCCCGGTGGACGTGACGCCCGCCCCGCTCGTCGAGGTCACGCAGCGCGCCGAGGAGGCCGTCGAGGAGACCCGCGGCACGGTCCTGTCGCTCGAGGCGGCGGGTGACCTGTACCTCGCGCTCGTCGAGCCGACCAACGTGATGCTCGACGGGTTCGACACCGCCGTCGCCACCAGTGACATGGCCGCGCTGCGCGAGGTCTCGGGCGACCTGGCCCAGGGCTACGGCGAGCTCGCGACGGCGCTGGAGGAGGCGGCGTGGCCGGTCGAGGCCGAGGCGGGCGTCGCGGCGCTCGTGCTCGAGCTCGAGGGCGAGATCCCGGCGTGGGAGGCCATCGCCGAGGCCGAGGGCGACGACGAGACGGCGACCCGCCTCGCCGAGCTCCCGCCGACGGGGCCGGCGGCCGCCGAGATCCGGTCGGTGCTCGGCCTCGACGTCGTCCCGGCCGGCTGACGCGCGTCGTCGGCACGGCGCCGCCGCCTCAGGCGATCCGGCGATCTGCGGGCGACCCCGTCGGTCCTGCGCCGTGGTTGGCTGGGCACGACGTGGGGAGGCCGGGGTGCGACGTTCGGACGAGCTGGTGGCGCAGGCGCGCGCGGTCCTCGCCGCCGAGCGCGGACGACTGCGCGCGCTGGACGTCCCCGGCGAGCTGGTCCTGCTCGGCGGCGCGAGCCTGCCGGGCACGCTGACGAAGGGCGACGTCGACCTGCACCTTCGTGTCGACCCCGCCCGCTTCGATGCCGCCGTCGACGCCCTGCGGGGTGTCTACGCGGTGGTCCACCCCGACATCTGGCAGCCCACGCTGGCGACGTTCGAGGTCCCGGGTGCACCGCTGCCGACGGGCGTCGCCGTCACGCCGGTCGGCGGTGAGCACGACGTGCGCTTCACGCTCACCTGGCGCCGGATCGCCGAGGACGCCACGCTGCTCGCCGAGTACACCGCGCTCAAGGCGGACGGCGCCGAGGCGCCGGGCTACGAGGAGCGCAAGTCGGCGTTCTTCGACCGCGTGGTCGCCGGCTGAACGGCCGACGGCGACCCCTCGGTCCGGGCGCTCAGTCGGGCGTGACCTCGGTGACGCGGCCGTCCTCGACATGCAGGCGCCGCGTGAGCCGCACGGTCTCGAGCATCCGGCGGTCGTGCGTGACGAGCAGGATCGTGCCGTCGAACACGTCGAGCGCGGCCTCGAGCTGCTCGATCGCCGGCAGGTCGAGGTGGTTGGTCGGCTCGTCGAGCACGAGCAGGTTCACGCCGCGCGCCTGCAGCAGGGCGAGCGCCGCTCTCGTGCGCTCACCGGGGGACTGCGACGCGGCCGGCCGGTGGATGTGGTGCCCGCCGAGCCCGAACTTCGCCAGGAGCGTCCGGACGTCCGCGGTGGGCCAGTCGGGCACCTCGCGCGAGAACGCGTCGACGAGCGGCTCGTCGCCCTCGAACGCGCGTCGCGCCTGGTCGACCTCGCCGACGAGCACGCCGCTGCCCAGGTCCACCGCGCCCGACGTCGGCTCGAGCCGCCCGAGGAGCAGCGCGAGCAGCGTCGACTTGCCCGCGCCGTTGGGCCCGGTCACCGCGACGCGGTCCTGCCAGTCCACCTGCACGTCGACGGGGCCGAGCGTGAAGTCGCCGCGCCGGACGATCGCGGCCCGGGCGACCGCGACCACGGCGCCCGACCGAGGACCGGCCGCGATGCTGAGCTGCAGCTGCCACTCCTTGCGCGGCTCCTCGACCACCTCGAGCCGGCTGATCATGCGGTCGGTCTGCCGCGCCTTCGCCGCCTGCTTCTCCGACGTCTGCCCGCGGAAGTGCTTGATGTGCTTGTCGCCGTCGGTCGCCTTGCGCCGCGCGTTGCGCACGCCCTTCTCCATCCACGCGCGCTGCGTGCGCGCGCGGGCCTGGAGTGCCTCGAGGCGGGACGCGTAGCCCTCGAACGCCTCGCGCGCGCGGCGCCTCGCGATCGACCGCTCCTCGAGGTACGCGTCGTAGCTGCCCCCGTAGAGCTGGACGCGCTGGAGGCTCCGGTCGAGCTCGACGACCGCGGTCACGGTCCGGCTGAGGAACTCGCGGTCGTGGCTCACCACCACGACGGGCGCCTCGGACCGCTGGACGAAGTCCTCGAGCAGGTCGAGCCCGGCGGCGTCCAGGTCGTTGGTCGGCTCGTCGAGGAGGTAGAGGTCGTACCGCGACAGCAGGAGGGCGGCGAGACCCACGCGCGCCGCCTGCCCGCCCGAGAGCGCCGTCATCGGGTGGTCGAGGTCGACGCCCAGCCCGATCTCGTCCGCGACGGTGGCACAGCGCGCGTCGAGGTCGGCGCCCCCCAGGCGCAGCCACGTCTCGAGCGCGTCCGAGTAGGCGTCGCCCGCGCCCGGAACGTCGTCGGCCAGGGCGTCGGCGGCGGCGTCGAGAGCGAGCTGCGCGGCCGCGACCCCCGTGCGCCGCTCGAGGTGCGCGCGGACGCTCTCGCCGTCGAGCCGCTCGACCTCCTGCGCGAGGTAGCCGAGCTGGGCGTCCGGCGGCGACACCGCGACCGTGCCCTCGTCCGGCGCCCGGCGGCCCGCCAGGATCCGCAGCAGCGTGGACTTGCCCGCGCCGTTCGGCCCCACGAGGCCGACGACGTCGCCCGGCGCGACGACGAGCTCGGCACCCGTGAACAGGGTGCGGTCACCGAACGCCGCACTGACGTTCCTGGTCTGGACGGTCGCCGGCATGGGGCCATCATCCCGCGCGCGGGAGGCGGTCGACGACGTGGGTGTCGTCGACCGCCCCGGGTCGCCGTGCCGCTCGGCGGGGTCCGCCCGCCGCCGTCAGTGCGCGGCCGGGTGGGCGCCCTCCGCCCGGACGGCGCCGCGGCGCTTGACCGAGGTCACCGGGTCGGCGATGTCCTCGAGCGACTGGCGCTCCGCGTTGATGCCCAGGAACCACGCCACGAGGCCACCCGTCAGCATGAGGCCCGCCCCGAGGAAGTAGCCGATGGTCAGGGGTCCCGCGTCGGACCCGTCACCCACGAGCGAGGCGTAGAGGGCCGAGGCACCGGCGCCCGCCAGCTGCGCGATGCAGAAGAAGAAGGCGATCGCCTGGCCGCGCAGCTCGATCGGGAAGATCTCGCTCACGGTGAGGTACGCCGACGAGGCGCCGGCCGACGCGAAGAAGAAGCAGACGCACCACAGGACGGTCTGGGTGACCGCCGTGAGGGCGCCCGCCTGGAAGAGCACCGCCGCGAGCGCAAGCACGACGGCCGCCAGCCCGTACGTCGCCAGGATCATCTTGCGGCGGCCCAGCGTGTCGAACAGCGGGCCGAGGAGGAGCGGGCCGAGCAGGTTCCCGATCGCGAACGGGATGAAGTAGAGGGCGACGCTGCCGTGCGGCACGTCGAAGAAGTTGTGCAGCACGAGCGCGTAGCTGAAGAAGATCGCGTTGTAGAGGAACGACTGCGTGACCATCATCGTCGCGCCGAGGATCGAGCGGCGCGGGTACTCCTGGAACATGATCCTCCCGACCCGGAGGATCGGGATGGACCGCTCGCCGACGACCTCGATCGCCTTCGACTCGTCGACCTCGGGCAGCTCGCCGCCTCGCTCGCGGACGGTCTTCTCGATGCCCTCGACGGTCTTCTCGGCCTCGTCGGCGTACCCGTGCGTGAGCTGCCACCGGGGGCTCTCGGGGATGTGCCGGCGGATGTAGATGATGACGAGACCCAGCACCGGGCCGAGCAGGAAGGCGATGCGCCAGCCCCACGCCATCGGGACGAGGTCGGGGTTGAGCAGCACGAGCGCGCCCAGCGAGCCGAGCAGCGCGCCGCCCCAGTAGGTGCCGTTGACGGCGATGTCCACCCGGCCGCGGTACTTCGCCGGGATGAGCTCGTCGATCGCCGAGTTGATGGCCGCGTACTCCCCGCCGATGCCCATGCCCGCGATGAAGCGGAAGACGAGGAAGGACTCGAGGTTCCACGAGAGCCCGGCGAGACCGCTGCCGATGAGGTAGATCATCAGCGTCATGATGAAGAGCCGACGCCGGCCGAGGCGGTCGGTGAGGCGCCCGAAGACGAGCGCTCCGACGACCTGGCCGATGAGGTAGACGGACGCGAGCAGCCCGACGCTGGCGGGGGAGATCCCCAGGCCGCTCTCCTCCTCGGTCAGGATGGACCCGACGTCGGCGACGAGCTGGATCTCGAGGCCGTCGAGGATCCACGAGACGCCCAGCCCGGTGACGACCATCCAGTGGAACCGGGTCCACGGGAGACGGTCCATCCGGGCCGGGATGAGGCTGCGTACCGCTTCGGGCTCTGTCTGAACCGTCGTGCTCATGGGGACTCCCGCGTCCGCATCGGGGCGCCCCTGCCGGCGTCCCGGGTCGAGGCGGAAACTAGGTCGCGCCGGGGAGGCCCGCAACAGATGAGCGCGCTGACCAGCGCGGTCATACGATCGAAGGTCCCCGGAGCCCCCCGGCCGCAGGCGGGCCGGACGATCAGCGCGGAGGTGGGACGCCGTGATCCCCGTCGTCTTCATCCACGGCACCCGGACGTCGTCGGGCATCTGGCGCGACCAGGTCGGTGCGGTCACGGGTGCCGGGCACCGGGCGCTCGCGGTGGACCTGCCGGGCCACGGCGACCGGACGGGGGAGCGGTTCACGCTCGGCGAGGCGGTCGCCACGATCGAGCGGGCGGTGGACAGCATGCCGGGCCCGGTGCTCCTCGTCGGCCTGTCCCTGGGCGGCTACGCGTCCCTCGCCTACGCGGCGCGGCACCCCGGGAAGGTCGCGGGCCTCGTGCTCTCCGGCTGCTCGACGGAGATCCGGGGCAAGCCGCTCGACGCCTACCGGAGGCTGTCGCTGCGGGTCGCCGACACCCTGCGGCCGAGCCGCCACACGTGGCACGTCGTGGCGGACATGCTCACCGCGATGCGGGGCTACTCCGCGCTGGCGGACCTCCGCCGGCTGCGCGTGCCCGTGTGGCTCGTCAACGGCGCACGGGACCCGTTGCGGATGGAGGAGTGGCGGTTCCTGCTCGCGCACCCCGGCGTGCGCCTGCACGTCGTCCCGCGCGCCGGGCACGACGTCAACAGCCACGCACCGCACGCGTTCAACCGCGTCCTCCTGCGGGCGCTGCGCGAGGTGCCCCTCATCGCCGAGCGCCTCCCCGACCGGCTCGCGTCCGCGGCCGTGCGGACGGCGCGCCCCGCACTCCTCTGAGGCTCCCGGCCGTACGCACCCGCCGCGGCGCCCGGCGTGGGGGACGAAGGTCCCGGCAGGCCCGGGCGGGCCGTCCCTAGCGTGGTGGTGCACCGGCGCGCTCCCGGGTCCGCGACGTCCCGGCAGCAGGGGCCGGACCGCAGCCGCGATCCTGGGAGCACGATGACGCACCGCCCGCCCCGCACCCCTTTCCGTCCGGGCCGCACGACCGCGCGCGCCGCCCGAGCGGGAACCCTCACGGCCGCGCTGACCACCGCCGGCGTCGTCGTCGGCGCCGTGCCGGCCCAGGCGCACGAGCGCTGGTTCACCGAGAACACCGAGGGCGGCGACTGGGGGTTCTTCCTCTCGCCGCTGCCGCTCGCGCTGACGCTGCTCGTCGTGGCGGTGACGGTGGCGTGGCGGCTGGTCTCGTGGCGGCTGCCGCGGCCCGAGCTGGCCGTGCTCCGGCCGATGGGCCGCCTCGCGCCGTACCTCCCGCGGCTCCTCGCGGTGCACCTGGGTGTGTCGCTGCTCGTCTTCTCGGTCACGGGCTCGTTCCTCACACCCGCGCTCCACCTGGACGACGTGCCGGGCGGCGTCCTCGCCGGGGTGGTCCAAGCGGCGATCGGCATCTGGCTCATCACGGGCGTCCGACTCCGGCCCGCCGCGGTCGGCGTCGTGCTCCTCGGGCCGCCCGCGCTGCTCACGGGCGGCCCCGTCGCCGTGCTCGAGACGGCCGCGCTGCTCGGCATCGCGCTGTTCCTCGCGCTCGTGCCGCCGTCGGACGGCACGTTCGGGCGGGTGCAGCCGAGCCCGGAGCGCCTGCGCCTCGCGCTCCTCGCACTGCGCGTGCTCGTCGCCGTCAGCCTCGTCACGCTCGCCTTCAGCGAGAAGTTCACGAACCCCGAGCTCGCGCGAAACACGCTCGAGGCGTACCCGCAGCTCAACGTGTTCGAGCTCGTCGGCATCCCGATGCCGGTGGACACGTTCATCGTCGTCGCGGGCGCGGTCGAGCTGCTCTTCGGGCTCCTGGTGCTCTCGGGTGCCATGCCGCAGGTCGCCGTGCTCGTCGCCATGGTCCCGTTCAACGCGACGCTCGTGCTGTTCGGCACCACGGAGGTCATCGGCCACCTGCCGGTCTACGGCGTGTTCCTCACCCTGCTCGTGTACGGCTCGGACCCCAGGACCGCGCCCGCCGTCTCGTGGCTGCCCACGGTGGCCGACCTGCGGGCGATCGGCCGTGGTCGGCTGGGCGCCGTCGCGCCGGCGTCGTCGGGGGCGTGACCGGGCGGGCGGCGCCGCCTGGAGGCGGAGGGTCGCTCAGGCCGCGCAGGCAGCCGCGAGGCGCGTGAGCTGCGCGACGTAGCCGCCGCCGAACAGCACGGCGTGCATGCCGACCGGGTACAGCTGGTGCAGACCGAGGAGGTCCTGCCAGCCGGCGGGCGGGGGGTGCACCGACACGTAGCCGGCGACGACGTCGTCCAGGTGGGGCGGGCCGAACAGGTGGAGCATCGCGAGGTCGGTGAGCGGGTGGCCGCCGTGCGCCGCCGGGTCGATGAGCACCGCGCCGTCGGGCGTCCACATGACGTTCCCCGACCACAGGTCCCCGTGCACCCTCGCCGGCGGCTCGTCGTCGGCCCACCTGCCCGAGCGCAGGTGGTCGGCGACGCGGGCGAGGTCCGCGTCGAGGGCGGGGGAGAGGCGGCTGCGGGCGCGGAGCAGGGTGCGCAGCTGCTCGACGCGGAGGTCGGCGACGGCGTCGCCCCATCGCTCGTGGGCGCCGTGGAGCAGCGGCAGCGGCTCGTCGAGCGGCCCGAAGAAGCCGTCGCCGTCCCATCCTGCGGGCGGCGCACCGAATGCCGGGGCACCGGCGGCGTGCAGGTGGGCGAGGCCCTCGCCGAGCGCGCGGGCGGCCCGCCGGTCAGGCGGTGCGGACGTCAGTCGCTCGAGGACCAACGCGTCCGGGCGCACGTCGAGCACACGGACGACGGGCACCGCAGCGGCGTCGGCGAGCCAGCGGAGTCCGGCGGCCTCGCACTCGAAGAAGCCGCTCGGGGCGTCGGGCCGGTGCTTGCGGTGCACCGGTGGCGTCGTCATCGGCCCAGTCGACCACGCAGGTGACGGTCGTGACGCCGGGCCCGCCGCGATCTCGACGCCGGATCGGGCACGGACGACGAAATCCGTGGATCGCAGGTGTGCACAAGGGCGGTCACCACTGTCGGAAGCGCGCCGGGCATGCGATTCTCGCGGTATGAGCCCAACGGAGGGTGCCATGACGACGACGCGCGTCGGAGTTCCGGCCGAGGTCAAGAACCACGAGTACCGCGTCGCGCTGACGCCCGCCGGCGTGCACGCCCTGACCTCGCAGGGGCACGAGGTGCTCGTGCAGGCGGGCGCGGGCCGCGGCTCGAACATCCCGGACGACGCCTACGTCGCCGCGGGCGCGCGGATCGTCCCCACGGCGGCGGACGCCTGGGCCGCCGAGCTCGTCTGCAAGGTCAAGGAGCCCCTCCCGCAGGAGCACGGCTTCCTGCGCCGCGACCAGGTGCTCTTCACGTACCTGCACCTGGCCGCGAGCAAGCCGTGCACCGAGGCGCTCCTCGCCGCGGGCACGACGGCGATCGCGTACGAGACGGTGCAGGCGGCCGACGGCTCGCTGCCGCTGCTCGCGCCGATGAGCGAGGTCGCCGGACGGCTCGCGACGCAGGTCGGTGCGTACCACCTCATGCGGAGCCAGGGCGGGCGAGGGTTGCTCCCGGGCGGGGTGCCGGGGGTCGCGCCGGCGTCGGTCGTCGTGATCGGCGGAGGCGTCGCCGGGCGGCACGCGGCGGACATCGCCGTCGGTCTGCGGGCCGACGTGACGGTGCTCGACGTCAACCTCCCGCGCCTGCGCGAGCTCGACGCCGCGTACGGGGGGCGCGTCCGCACGCTGGCGTCCAGCCCGCTCGCGGTCGAGGAGGCCGTGCTCGCGGCGGACCTGGTCATCGGCGCCGTGCTGGTCCCGGGCCGCCGTGCGCCGACCCTGGTCTCCAACGCGACGGTGGCCCGCATGCGCGAGGGCTCGGTGCTCGTGGACATCGCCGTGGACCAGGGCGGTTGCTTCGAGGACACCCGCCCCACGACGCACGCCGAGCCGACCTTCCCGGTGCACGGGTCGACGTTCTACTGCGTCGCCAACATGCCGGGCGCGGTCCCCGTGACGTCCACCCACGCCCTGACGGCGGTGACCCTGCCCTACGTGCTCGCGCTGGCCGAGCACGGCTGGCGTCGGGCCGTCGACGCGGACCCGGCGCTCGCGGCCGGCCTCACGACGCACGACGGCGCCCTGCTGCACCCGGGTGTCGCGGAGGCGCACGGCCTGCCCGTGGCGGACGCCCGCGCGGTGCTCGTCTGACGTGCCCTCCGCTGCGAAGGAGCGCGATGCCGCTGCGCCGAGCGGCGGGTGGACATGCTGCGCGGCCGTGACGGCGGTCGGCCCTAGGGTGCCCGGGTGGAGCCTCTCGACCTGCGCGACGACCGCCTGCTGCTCTCCCCGCCCACCGAGGCCGACCTCGACGACATCACCGAGGCGTGCCAGGACCCGCAGATCGCGGCGTGGGTCACGATCCCGGCGCCGTACGCCCGGTCCGACGGGGAGGGCTTCCTGCGGCAGGCCGTGGTGCCCGGCTGGGCGTCGGGCAGCTCGCTGACCTGGGCGGTGCGGGAGGCGGACGACGACGACGGTCGCCTGCTCGCGATGATCGGGCTGGACGGCATCGGGGACGGGTCCGCAGAGCTCGGGTTCTGGGTGGCGCCGTGGGCGCGCCGCCGCGGCGTGATGACCCGCGCCACCGCCCTGGTGCTCCAGCACGCCTTCGCGCCCGACGGGCTCGGTCTCGAGCGTGTGCTCTGGCAGGCGTACGTCGGCAACTGGCCCTCGCGGCGCGTCGCGTGGCGGGCGGGCTTCCGCGTCGAGGGCACGGTGCGGCTGCACGGCGTGCAGCGCGGCGTCCGGCGGGACATGTGGGTCGGGACGCTGCTGCGCGGCGACCCGCGCGAGCCCGTCGAGCCGTGGCCGGCCGACTGAGAGGATGACCGGATGAGCGACACGACCGCCGCACCGGCGCTGGACCCGACGAACCCCTTCGCCCTCGACTCCAGCCTTCCGTACGCGCTGCCCGACTTCGCCGCCATCCGCGACGAGCACTACCTGCCCGCCTTCGAGGCGGGCATGGCGCAGGAGCGTGCCGAGGTCGAGGCGCTGCTCGCGAGCACCGAGCCGCCGACCGAGGAGCTGCTGCTGGGGCTCGAGCGCTCCGGGGCGCTGCTGCACCGGGTCGCGACCGTCTTCTTCAACCGCACGAGCGCGGACACGTCGCCCGCCCTCGACGAGCTCGAGGAGCGCGTGGCGCCCCTGCTGTCCGAGCACCACGACGCGATCTACCTCGACCGGCGCCTCTACGAGCGGCTCGAGGCGCTGCAGGCGCGCGTCGACGCCGGCGAGGTGCGCCTCGAGCCGGACGCCGCCTGGCTGCTCACCGAGCTGCGCCGCGACGTCGTGCGTGCGGGTGCCGCGCAGCCCGAGGACGTCCAGGCCCGCCTGCGCGAGCTGAACTCGCGCATCACGACGCTCGAGACGGCGTTCGGCCGTGAGCTCCTGGCCGAGACGAACGCCTCCGCGGTGCTCCTCGAGGACGTGGCCGACCTCGACGGGATGCCCGAGGACGCGATCGCCGCGGCCCGGCAGGCCGCGGCGGACCGCGGGCACGAGAGCGGCTACCTCGTCGAGCTCATGCTCTACAGCCAGCAGCCGGTCCTCGCGACGCTGAGGCGCCGCGACGTGCGGCGACGGATCCACGAGGCGTCCGTCGCGCGCGGCGGTCGCGGCGGCGAGCACGACACGCGGGCGATCCTCCTCGAGCTGGCCCGCCTGCGCGCCGAGCGCGCCCGGCTGCTCGGCTACGAGCACCACGCCGCGTACGTCGCCGAGGACGGGACCGCCCGCACGACGCAGGCCGTCTCGGCCATGCTCGGGCGCCTGGCGCCCGCCGCGGCCGCCAACGCGCGGCGCGAGGCCGCCGACCTCGAGCGGGCGCTGCAGGCGGACGAGCCGGGAGCGACGCTCGAGGCCTGGGACTGGCCGTTCTACGCCGAGCGGGTGCGCCAGGAGCGCTACTCGCTCGACGACGCGCTGCTGCGCCCGTACCTCGAGCTCGAGCGCGTGGTGCACGACGGCGTCTTCCACGCGGCGGGCGAGCTGTACGGCCTCAGCTTCGCGGCCCGGCCGGAGCTGGTCGGCTACCACCCCGACGTCCGCGCGTTCGAGGTCCGCGACGCCGACGGCTCCGAGCTCGGCCTGTTCCTCGCCGACTGGTACACGCGCGAGTCGAAGCACGGCGGTGCGTGGATGAACAACCTCGTCGACCAGAGCCACCTCCTCGGGCACCGGCCGGTCGTCGTCAACAACCTCAACATCCCCAAGCCGCCGGCCGGTGAGCCGACGCTCCTCACGTGGGACGAGGTCATCACGCTCTTCCACGAGTTCGGCCACGCGCTGCACGGGCTGTTCTCGGACGTGCGGCTGCCCAGTCAGTCCGGCACCGAGGTGCCGCGCGACTTCGTGGAGTACCCGTCGCAGGTCAACGAGATGTGGGCGTGGGAGCCGAGCGTCCTGCGCCGGTACGCCGTGCACCACCGCACGGGCGAGCCCATGCCCCAGGAGTGGGTCGACACGATGATCGCCTCGCGGCAGTACAACGAGGGCTTCTCGACGACGGAGTACCTGGGCGCGGCGCTCCTGGACCAGGCCTGGCACACGCTCGGTCCGGACGAGGTCCCGACGTCCGTCGACGAGGTCGGGGCCTTCGAGGCGCGCGCGCTCGAGGCGGCGGGGATCGCGGTGGCCGCGGTGCCCCCGCGCTACCGGACGACCTACTTCAACCACGTCTTCGGCGGCGGCTACGCGGCGGCGTACTACTCGTACATCTGGTCGGAGGTGCTCGACGCCGACACGGTGACGTGGTTCGAGGAGAACGGGGGCCTGCGCCGCGAGAACGGCGACCGGTTCCGGCGCGTGCTCCTGTCGCGCGGTGGGTCGCTCGACGTCATGGACACCTTCCGCGAGCTGCGCGGCCGCGACCCGGAGATCGCACCGCTCCTGGCCCGCCGCGGACTCGCGTAGCGAGCCGCCGCCGACCCGCCGGGTAGCGTGGCGTCATGTCCACCGACGCCTCCCCGGCCGCGCCGGCCACCAGCAGCCCGACCGCCCAGGGCGAGGTCGCACGCCTCTGCCAGGACCTGCTCCGGATCGACACGTCGAACTACGGCGACGGCAGCGGTCCGGGGGAGCGCGCGGCCGCCGAGTACGTCATGGGCGCGCTGACCGAGGTCGGCCTCGAGCCCGAGCTGTTCGAGTCGGCACCGGGACGCGCGAACGTCGTCGTGCGGCTCGAGGGCAGCGACGCGGACCGGCCTGCGCTCGTGCTGCACGGGCACACGGACGTCGTCCCCGCAGCGGCCGGCGACTGGTCGGTCGACCCGTTCGGCGGCGAGGAGCGCGACGGCCTGCTGTGGGGCCGCGGTGCCGTCGACATGAAGGACATGGACGCGATGATCCTCGCGGTCGTGCGCCAGATGGCCCGCGAGGGCCGGCGCCCGTCGCGCGACGTCGTCGTGGCGTTCTTCGCGGACGAGGAGGCCGGCGGGCGGTTCGGTGCCCGGTACGCCGTCGACCACCGGCCCGAGCTGTTCGCCGGGGCGACGGAGGCCATCAGCGAGGTCGGGGGTTTCTCGGTCGAGGTGGGCGGCCGGCGCGCCTACCTGCTCCAGACGGCCGAGAAGGGCATCGGCTGGCTGCGGCTGGTCGCGGAGGGGCGCGCGGGCCACGGCTCGCAGGTCAACCACGAGAACGCCGTGACGGAGCTCGCGGCGGCCGTCGCGCGGATCGGGACCTACGCGTGGCCGCTCGAGATCACGCCGACCGTGCGTGCGCTGCTCACGGGCGTCGCCGACCTCACCGGGCTCCCGCTCGACCTCGAGGACCCGGACGCGGTCGACCGGCTGGTCGACGCGCTCGGGCCCGCCGCGCGGTTCGTCGGCGCCACGGTGCGCAACACCGCCAACCCCACCCAGCTCGCTGCCGGGTACAAGGCGAACGTCATCCCGGGCTCGGCCGAGGCCGTGCTCGACACCCGGTTCCTGCCCGGGCACGAGGACTCGGCACGCGCCAAGCTCGCCGAGCTCGCCGGGCCGGGCGTCCGGATCGAGGACGTGCACCGTGACATCGCGCTCGAGGTGCCGTTCAGCGGCGACCTGGTCGACGCCATGGTCGCGTCGCTGCACGCCGAGGACCCGGACGCCACGGTGCTGCCGTACACGCTCTCGGGCGGCACCGACAACAAGTCCCTCGCCCGCCTCGGGATCACCGGCTACGGGTTCGCGCCGCTGCAGCTGCCGCCGTCGCTGGACTTCTCCGCGATGTTCCACGGCGTCGACGAGCGCGTGCCGGTGGAGTCGCTCCGCTTCGGCACGCGCGTGCTGGACCGCCTGCTCGGGTCCTGCTGACCGTCAGAGGGTGCTGCGGACGCGGATGATCTTGCGGCGCAGCCACACCTTCCGGTCGCCGCCGGCGTAGAGGCTCGTCCGGGCCAGCTCCCAGCGGCCGTACTCGGCCTCCTCGGTCAGCAGCCGGCGCGCGTCCCCGCGGCTCGTCGACCGCGGGATGGTGAGCACGCGGTACTCGTACTGACCGCCCTGGGTCTGCCAGCCGTCCCTGACCGGCGTCATGCTTCGGCTCAACGCTCGTACCTCCACGGGTCGCGACGACCGAGTGCCATTGTGCACTCTCCGGCGCTACGGTCGGTGCCATGACCGACGACCCGCGTGCCGCGCTCGACCGCCTGCTCGCCGCGCTGGAGGCCCACTTCCACGCGGTCAGCACCCGTCGGGGCGACGAGGACCCGGCGGTCGACGACGCGTACGACGTGCTGGCCGACGCGTTCGAGGTCTACGACAACGCGCTGCTGCGCGTGCACGGCGAGACGCTCCCGTTCTACCTCGCCGACGACGAGGTGGACGACGACGTCGACGACGCGGGCGACGACGACGATGACGACGAGGTGGACGAGGACGACCTCGACGACCTCGACGACGACCTGCTCGACGGCACGGAGCTCGACGACGCGGAGCGCTGAGCCGCCGCTCAGCGGCTCTCGGGGTAGCCGACGGGGGGCGCGCTGACCTCGTCGAGCGCCTCGCCGATCGCTTGCGGGAGGTCGAGGTCGGCGTCGAGCGCGCTCCGCAGCTGGGCCGCCGTGCGTGCGCCGACGAGGGCCGACGCCACGCCCGGCCGCGAGAGCACCCACCCGAGCGCGAGCTCGAGCGGCGTGCGCTCGAGCCCCTCGGCCGCGGTGAGGAGCGCGTCGAGCACCCCCGCCGACGGGGTCCCCAGGTAGGGCGCCACGAACCCGGCGAGGTGGGCCGACGCCGCGCGGGAGTCGGCCGGGACGGTCCGCCGGTACTTGCCGGTCAGCACGCCGCGGCCGAGCGGTGACCAGGCGAGCACGCCCGCACCGAGCGCCGTCGCCGCCGGCACGACCTCGCGCTCGACGCCGCGCTGCAGCAGCGAGTACTCGACCTCCACCGCGGCGAGCGGGGTGTCGGCCTCGAGCAGGGTGGCGACGCGGGCCGTCTGCCACCCCGGGTGGTTGGACAGCCCCGCGTAGCGCGCTCGGCCGCTGTCGACGGCGTGCCGCAGGGCCGCCGCCGTCTCGGCGAGCGGCGTGCGGGGGTCGGGGGACTGCACGAGGAACAGGTCGACGTGGTCGGTCCCCAGCCGGGCGAGCGACGCGTCGAGGGAGTCGAGGAGCGCGCCGCGCGAGGCGTCGACCACCCCTCCGCGCGCGGTGCGGCGCACACCGCCCTTGGTGCACAGCACGACGTCCTCGCGCGCCACCACCGTGCCGAGGAGGGAGCCGATGAGCTCCTCGGCCCCGCCGTCGGCGTAGGAGGCCGCGGTGTCGACGAGCGTGCCGCCCGCGTCGACGAAGTCGCGCAGCTGCTCGGCGGCCTCCGCCTCGTCGGTGTCCCTCGCCCACGTGAGCGTGCCGAGGCCGATCGCCGAGACACGCAGCCCCGTCCGGCCCAGCTGTCGCTCCTCCATGGCCGTGCACGCTACCGGTCCGTCCGACCGCGACCGGTCAGCACGCGCGCGCAGCGACGCCGTCGCGGCCCTCGCCGAACGTGCGCGCCGCGTGGTCGCCGGCTGCCGGTAGCCTGCCCGCCATGACGTGGTGGGAAGCGGTCGTCCTCGGCCTTGTCCAGGGGCTCACCGAGTTCCTCCCGGTCTCCTCGAGCGCGCACCTGCGCATCGTCGGCGAGCTGCTGCCGGGCGGGGGCGACCCCGGCGCCGCCTTCACGGCGATCACCCAGATCGGTACCGAGAGCGCCGTCCTGCTCTACTTCCGCCGCGACATCGCACGCATCTGCGTCGCGTGGTGGCGCGCGCTCACCGGCAAGGACGGCACCGGGTGGCGCGCCCGCATGGGCGCCGCCGACCCGGACGCGCGGATGGCGTGGTGGATCGCGCTCGGCTCGGTGCCCATCGTCGTGCTCGGGCTCGCGTTCGAGGACTCGATCAAGGGCCCGTTCCGCAACCTCTACCTCGTCGCCGCGACGCTCGCCGTGTTCGCCGTCGTCCTCGGCTGGGCCGACAAGGTCGGTGCCAAGGTGCGCTCGCTCGACCAGCTGACCGGCAGGCACGCGATCCTCTTCGGTCTCGCCCAGGCGATGGCGCTCATCCCCGGGGTCTCGCGGTCGGGCGGCACCATCACCGCCGGCCTCCTCATGGGCTACACGCGGGAGGCCGCCGCCCGGTACTCGTTCCTGCTCGCGATCCCGGCCGTCCTGGGCTCGGGGCTCCAGCAGCTCGTGACGAGCGTGGACGACTTCGGCGACCCGGGCACGCCCGGGCTCGGCGTCATCGCGCTCGCGACGCTCATCGCGTTCGCCGTGGGCTACCTGGTCATCATCGGCTTCCTGAAGATCGTCTCGACGTACAGCTACCAGCCGTTCGTGGTGTACCGGATCGCGCTCGCCGTCGTGGTCGTGCTGCTGATCTGGGTCGGTGCGCTCGAGCCGGTGAGCGACGCGGTCGTCTGACCCCCGGGCCCTCAGGCCCCGCCCAGGCTCCGGGTCGGTGGTCGTCCCACCTCTGGCCTAGGCTGCGCACGTGCGTACCTGGCCCTCCCCGCATGTCCCGAGCATCCCCGGCCGCGGTGGCGAGGTGAAGGTCCTCGACAGCGTGACCGGAACGCTCGTGACCGCGTCGTCCGGCCCCTCCGCGACGATGTACGTGTGCGGCATCACGCCGTACGACGCGACGCACCTCGGTCACGCGGCCACGTACATCGCCTTCGACCTGCTGCACCGCGCCTGGCTCGACGCCGGCCTCACGGTCACGTACGCGTCGAACGTCACCGACGTCGACGACCCGCTGCTCGAGCGCGCGGCCGCCCGCGGTCTCGACTGGGAGCAGCTCGCTGCCGACCAGACGGCCCTGTTCGCGGAGGACATGACGACGCTGGGCGTGCTGGCCCCGCACACGTACCTGGGTGCCGTCGAGACCATCCCGACGATCGTGCCGACCGTGGAGCGGCTGCTCGAGCGAGGGCTCGCGTACCGCGTGCCGCTCGAGGAGGGCGCGGGCGGTGACCGCTCGGACCTGGGCGACGTGTACGCCGACATCAGCGCCGACCCGCACTTCGGCTCGGTCGCCGGCCTCGACCACGACGAGACCGTCGAGCTCTTCGCCGAGCGCGGCGGCGACCCGGGCCGGCCCGGCAAGCGTGACCCGCTGGACCCGGCGCTGTGGCGTCGCACCCGGCCGGGTGAGCCGTCCTGGCCGGGCGGCTCGCTCGGCGACGGACGCCCCGGCTGGCACATCGAGTGCACGGTGATCGCGGAGCAGGCGCTCGGCACCTCCTTCGACGTCCAGGGCGGGGGCCGCGACCTCGTCTTCCCGCACCACGAGATGAGCACCGCTCACGCCCGCGCCCTCGGCGGCGAGGGCGCACGCGTGCACATGCACACCGGCATGGTGGGCCTGGGCGGCGAGAAGATGAGCAAGTCGCTCGGGAACCTCGTTCTGGTCTCCGACCTGCGGCGCCAGGGCGTGGACCCGATGGCCGTGCGGCTCGCCGTCCTCGCGCACCACTACCGCGACGACTGGCAGTGGGAGGACGCCGTGCTCGCCGAGGCGCAGGCGCGCCTCGAGCGCTGGCGCGCCGCGGTCTCGGGCAACGGCGGTCCGGACCCGGACAGCACGGTCGCTGCGCTGCGCGCCGCGCTCGCCGCCGACCTGGACGCGCCGGCTGCCCTGCGCGCGATGGACACCTGGGCCGACGCGTCGCTGAGCGTCGGCGGTGACGTCGAGGGTGCGCCGGGCATCGTCGCCCGGGCGCTCGACGCGCTCCTCGGCATCCGGCTCTGACGGCCCGACCCCGACCCACCCCGGCCTGACGGCCGGTCGCGCTCAGGTCCCGCCGGGCCCGCTGCCCGGGCCGCGGTCGCGGCGGCGCAGGTAGCGCTCGAACTCGCGCGCGATCGCCTCGCCCGTCGCCTCCGGCAGCTCGGCCGTGTCCTTGGCCTCCTCGAGCTGGGCGACGTACTCCGCGATCTCCGCGTCCTCCGCCGCGAGCTCGTCGACCCCGTGCTGCCACGCCTCGGCGTCCTCCGTGAGATCGCCCAGCGGCACGGGTTCGCCCAGCAGCTCCTCGAGCCGCACGAGCAGGGCGAGCGTCGCCTTGGGCGACGGCGGGTGCGCGACGTAGTGCGGGACGGCGCCCCAGACCGACAGCGAGCGCATGCCCCGGCGCTGCGCCTCGTGCTGGAGCACCCCGACGATGCCGGTCGGGCCCTCGTAGGTGTTCGCGTCGAGCCCGAGCCGGTCCTGCAGCTGGGGGTCGTCCGACGTCGCCGTCACGGGGATCGGCCGCGTGTGGGGCACGTCCGCGAGCAGCGCGCCGAGCGTGACCACGGTCGTGACGCCGAGTCGGTCCGCGACGTCGAGCAGCTCGGCGCAGTACCGCCGCCAGCGCATCGACGGCTCGATGCCGTGCACGAGGACGACGTTGTCGCCCGACGTCGGGCGGGAGGCGACGGCGATCGCCGTCGTCGGCCAGGTGATCTCCCGGCGGCCGTCGTCGGCGAGGGCGATCGTCGGCCGGTTGACCTGGAAGTCGTGGTAGTCCTCGGGGTCGAGCTCGTCGACCTGCTCGGCCGCCCAGACCTCGTGCAGGTGGACCAGCGCCTGCGTCGCCGCCGCACCCGCGTCGTTCCAGCCCTCGAAGGCCGCGAGCATGACGGGCCCGCGCAACGGGCCGAGGGCGGGCAGTGCGTCGCTCATGGGCGTCAGCCTAGGCGGTCGGCCCCCGGCGGGAGGTGCGGCGGACCGGGCCGGAGGAGGCGGTCGCGGACCACGGTCGACGTCGCTCGCGGACGTAGGATGGGCCGGGTGCCCCCCTCTGACGCCTCGCTGCCGCATGCCGTGAACCGCCCGGCGGACTCCCCGCTCCCCGCCGCCGTGCTGTGGGACATGGACGGGACCCTCGTGGACACCGAACCCGCGTGGATGGCCGCCGAGGTGGCGCTCGTGGCGGAGTTCGGCGGGGTGTGGACCGACGAGGACTCCCTCCGGATGATCGGCATGCCCCTCCTCACCGCGGCCGGGATCCTGCGGGCGCACGGGGTCGACCTGCCGGAGGACGCCATCGTCGAGCGTCTCGTCGCGTCGGTCGTCGCCGCGGTCGGCCGGGACCTCGTGTGGCAGCCGGGCGCGCGCGAGCTGCTGGGCGCCGTGCGCGACGCGGGCATCCCGTGCGCGCTCGTCACGATGTCGTACCGGAACCTCGCCGAGGCCGTGGTGGGGCAGGCGCCGCCCGGCACGTTCGACCTCCTCGTGACGGGCGACGAGGTCACGCACGGCAAGCCGCACCCCGAGCCCTACCTCCGGGCGGCCGACCTGCTCGGCGTCGACATCACGCGCTGCGTCGCGGTCGAGGACTCGCCGCCGGGCGTCGCGTCGGCGCTCGCGTCCGGTGCGCGCACGCTCGGGGTGCAGCACATCGCGCGCGTCGAGGCGCAGCCGGGTCTCAGCCGCGCGGGCTCGCTCGCGCAGATCGGCCTCGACGACCTGCGCGCCCTCGTGCGCGGGGATGTGCTCGACCTCCTCGAGGACCCCGCCGCCTGACGGGACCACGGTCGGGCCTCGTGTGGTCCGGCTCGGGGGAGATCAGACCGGCGGGCGGATGCCCAGCGCCACCTCGACCGCGCCGGCCGGGAGCTCCGGCGGCGTGCCCCCGAACGTGGGGCACAGCGCCTGGTGGCTGCACCAGCCGCACAGCGGCCCGGGCCGCGGTGCCCAGGTGCCGCTCTGCGCCGACGAGCGGATGCCGGCCCAGATCGCTCGGATGCGCCGCTCGGTCGTCTCGAGCTCCGCGGCGCTCGGCACGTGACGGAGCAGGGTCCCGTCGCCCAGGTAGACGAGCTGGAGCATCGCGGGCACCCGGCCGCGCAGGCGGGACAGGACCAGGGCGTAGAAGCGCATCTGGAACAGGGCCTGACCCTCGTAGCCCTCGCGCGGCGACTTGCCGGTCTTGTAGTCGACCACCCGGATGGCACCGTCGGGCGCGACGTCGAGGCGGTCGATGATGCCGCGCAGCTCGAACCCGTCCTCGAGCTCGGTCGAGACCGCGAGCTCACGCTCCGCCGGCTGGAGCCGGTTCGGGTCCTCGAGCGTGAACCAGCGCTCGAGCAGCGCGCCCGCGTCCGCGAACCAGGCCGTCGTGTCCGCCGCGTCCGGGAGCACCTCCGCGCACTCCGGGGCGTCGGCGACGATCGAGGCCCACGTGGCGGGGAGCAGAGCGCGCGCCGCGTCGAGGGTGCGGCGACCGGCCGGGGCGTCGAACAGGCGCTCGAGGACCGCGTGGACGAGCGTGCCGCGCACGGCCGCGGCGCTCGGCGGCTCGGGCAGTCGGTCCACGACGCGGAAGCGGAAGAGCAGCGGGCACTGCATGAAGTCGTTCGCGCGCGACGGCGACAGCCCCGGGCGCCGGACGCGCGGGGCCTCCTCGGCGCCGGGGACGATCTCGGCGACCTCCTCGACCTCGGCGACGCTGCCGAGCCCGGCGACCCCGGCGACCTCGGCGGGCGCGGCGTCGCCGGCCGGCTCCTCGTCGGGAGCGGCGGCGGGGGTCAGGACGGTCCCTGGGTCGGTCAGCACGCGAGCAGGGTACGTCGTGCCACCGACACGCCCGCCTAGGGTTCCCGTGTGGACCCGGACGCCCGCAGGACCTGGACCGTCGGCCGCCTCGCGGGCGCGCCGCTCGCGGTGAGCCCGTGGAGCCTGGCGACGCTCGCCGTCGTCGTCGTGCTCGCGTTCCGTGTGCTCGACGCGCAGGTGCCCCGAGCCCCCTGGGCGCTCGCCGCGGCCGCCCTGACCGGTGTGCTCGTGACGGCGTCGGTCGCGCTGCACGAGCTGGCGCACGCGCTCGTCGCGCGGCGCGTGGGCGTCCCCGTCGAGCGCGTCGTCATCACGTCCCTCGGGGCGCGGGTCTCGCTCGACGAGCGCGCGCTGCGGCCCGGCACGACGGCGCTCGTGGCGCTCGCAGGTCCCGCGCTGAGCCTCGTGCTGGGCGGTCTCGCGTGGGCCGCCTCGACGGCCGCGCCGGACGGCGGCCTCGTGCGGTGGGCGCTCCTCATCGTGGCCGTGGTCAACGGGGCGACGGGCGCGATGAACCTGCTGCCGGCCGCACCGATGGACGGCGGCAAGGTGCTCGCGGCGGGCGTCTGGGCGGCCACCGGCGACCGCCAGCGGGGCACCGTCGTGAGCGCCTGGGGCGGCCGGGTGCTCGCCGTCGTCGTGGTGCTCGTGCTCGTGGTGCGTCCGCTCGTCGTCGGCGGCCGGGTCGAGCTGCTCCTCGTCGTGCTCGCCGTGCTCTGGGCGGGGTTCCTCTGGGCGGCGGCCGGCTCGTCCCTGCGGGCCGCCCGCTCCGCCCGCCGCGTCGGCGCGCTCGACCTGCGGCGCCTCGTCGTCCCGGCCGTCGGCCTGCCGGGCACCGACACCGTGGCCGCCCTGGACGCGCTGCGCGGCGACGTCGGCCCGGGAGC
>NZ_JACVQL010000193.1 GCF_019733465.1 Actinotalea ferrariae
GCGCCGGCTGCGGCGACGCCGGGCGGGGCCGTGAGCGCCGCCGGCGTGGCCGCCGCCACCGAGGACGAGGACCAGGCGCGCGAGGCCCGGGACGACGACGCGCTGCCCGTCGAGGTCGACGTCGAGCAGGTGACGCCCGTGCTCCAGCCGGGCGGCGACCTCACGGTCGCCGGCACGCTGCACCACCGCGGGGACACCGCCCTGGAGGTCCCGCGCGTGCTCGTGCGGCTCGACCGGTCCGCGTTCGTGACCAGGACCTCGCTCGACCGCTGGCGCGACGCCGCCGACGACGACGCGGCGGGCACCACGCTGCTCACGGTGGACCTCGCCCAGCCGCTCGCCCCTGGCGCGTCGCTGCCCTTCAGCGTCGTGGTGCCGGCGGCCTCGGTCGGGCTCCGGTCGTCCTCGGCGTGGGGTCCGCGAGGCGTGGCCGTCGAGGTCGTCGACCGCGGCGACTCCGCGCGACGCCGGCAGGGGCTCGCCCGGACGCTCACCGTGTGGTTCCCCGAGCAGGAGGTGACGCCGACGCGGGTGAGCGTGCTCGTGCCGCTCGTCGGCCCGGCCGTCGACCCGCACGCGCTGCCGCAGGCCGAGGAGGACTCCGCCGGGGCCGGCGACGACGACAGGGCCGGCGACGACGACGGGGCCGACGGGGCCGGCGACGAGCCGGTGCTCACGGAGCACCAGCAGGAGCTCGACGCGCTCACGACGCCCGGCGGCCGGCTGGCCGACGTGCTCGACGCGACCGCGGCGTCCACCGCGGTCACGTGGCTGCTCGACCCGTGGCTGCTCGAGCAGACGGCCTCGGTGCCCGCTGCCACCGACCCCGCGACCGACGGCGCCGACCCCTCCTCCGACTCCTCCCCCGACTCTTCCCTCGACGCCACCGACTCCTCCGCCGGGTCCTCGGCCGCCGCCTCCTGGACCGAGACGCTCGTCGCCGCGACCCGCGGACGGGACGTCGCCCTCCTGCCCTACGGCGACGCGGACGCGGCGGCGCTCGCGCACGCGGGTGCCCTCGGCCCCTGGGACCTCGCGTGGCAGCTCTCCGCCGCGAGCGCGGCGGCGCTCGGCGTGCCCGTCGGCGTCCCGGGCTCCCTGGTCCTGCCCGCGGAGCGCCTCCCGGACGTCGTGACCGCGGGGCTCGCGGCGGCGGGCGGCCGGGCCCTCGTCGTCGGCCCGGGCGCGCTCGAGCCCGCCGACGAGCTGACGTACACGGCGTCGTCGCGCACGACCGCCGAGACGCCGAGCGGCGAGGCGACCGTGCTCGTGCCCGACGAGCGGCTCTCCGAGGCGCTCGAGCACGGCAGCGTCGCGCCGCGTCCCGACGACGGCGCGGACCGGCGGGCGGACGCGCAGCTCACGCCCGCGACGGCGGCGCAGGACGTGCTCGCCGAGCTCGCGGTCATCACACGCGAGCGGCCGAGCGAGAGCCGGCACCTGCTCCTCTCCGCGTCCCGGGACTGGGACCCCGAGCCCGCGGTCGCCGCCGCCCAGCTCGCGGCGCTCGCGACCGTGCCGTGGGTCGAGCTGCAGCCCGTCAGCAGCCTCCTCGCGGGACCGGCCGGCACCGTCCAGCACGACCCGTTGCCGCGCGACGAGGTCGCGACGGCGGAGATCCCTCCGAGCGAGATCGTGGCGCTCGACCTCACCCTCGCCGAGCGCGCGCGCCTCGCCGCCATCGCCGAGCGCCCCGAGGAGCTCATGGGTGCGCCCGAGGCCGAGCGGCTCGCCCCGCTCTCGGTCGCCTGGCGTGACGACGCCGCCGCCCGCACGGCGCTCGTCGCCGCATCCCGCGCGCTCACCGCGTCGATCCGCGACGCCGTCGTCGTCGAGGTGGGCAGCGAGATCAACCTCATCTCGACGTCGGGCGAGCTGCCCGTGCTCGTGCAGAACACGCTGGACCAGCCCGTGACCGTCCAGGTCGCGCTGCGTCCCGGCGACCGCCTGCTCATCGCCGAGGAGGCCGTGACGGTCACCCTCCCCGCCGGCGGCCAGGAGCAGGTGCGCCTGCCGGTGCGGGCGGTGCAGAGCGCCGACGTGCAGGTGGCCGTGGAGCTGCGCGGACCGGACGGCGTCGTCCTCGACGACCGCACGACGCTCACCGTGCACGTGCGCGCCGAGTGGGAGGGCATCGGGGCGGCCGTGATCGGCGGGCTGCTCGCGATCGGCCTCGTGATCGGCGTCGTGCGCACCGTCCGGCGCGGCCGCGCCGCGAGCCGCGCGGCCCCGGTCGCGGCGGGTCCGGACGCCCTCTCGCCCGAGGAGGCCGAGGAGGCCGAGGCCGAGGCCGAGGCGGAGGCGGAGGCAGAGGCCGAGGCGGAGCAGGCAGGGGCCGACGACGTCGCCCGGGACGACGTCGCCCACGACGAGGGGACGGGCGCGCCGCCCGCGGTCGGTGCGGGCCCGGTCGACGTCGGTCCCCCCGGCGGCCCCGTCGTCGACGTGCGGCACCGCACCGGGAGCCCGGTGGACGCGCCGTGAGCGACCTCGGGCGCAGCGCGGGCGTGATGGCGGCCGGGACGGCCACGTCCCGCGTCCTCGGCGTCGTCCGGGTCTCCGTGCTCGCCGCCGCGATCGGCGCGAACGCCGCCGGCGCCAACGCGTTCGCGCTCGCCAACTGGCTGCCGAACATGCTCTACATGCTCGTCGCGGGCGGCGTCCTCAACGCCGTGCTCGTGCCGCAGGTGGTGCGCGCCTACCGGTCGCCGGGCGGCCAGGCGTTCGTCGACCGCCTGCTCACGCTCTCGGGCGTGCTGCTGCTCGCGCTCACGGCGTTCCTCACGCTCGCGGCGCCCGTCGTCGTGCGCGTGGCCGCGAACGACCGCGACCCCGAGTTCATCGGCCTCGCGACCACCTTCGCGCTCTGGTGCATCCCGCAGGTGCTCTTCTACGGCCTCTACACGCTGCTCGGCCAGGTGCTCAACGCCCGCGGCAGCTTCGGCCCGTACATGTGGGCCCCGGTGGTCAACAACGTCGTCGCGATCGTCGGGCTGCTCGTCTTCATGGGCGTCTTCGGCGCGTACGTGCGGGGCGGGCCGCAGGACGACCCGTCGGCGTGGGACGCGGGCCGGGTCGCGCTGCTCGGCGGCGGGGCGACGCTGGGCGTCGTCGCGCAGGCGCTCGTGCTCGTTGTGCCCCTGCACCGCAGCGGGTTCCGCTTCCGACCCCGGCGGGACTGGCGCGGGGCCGGCCTCGGCACTGCCGGCCGGGTCGCGGGCTGGACGTTCGCGGCGCTCGTCGTCGGGCAGCTGGGCATCATCGCCGTGATGCAGGTGAGCACGGCGGCCGCGCAGGAGTTCCAGGCCGACGTCGCGGGCAACAACGCCTACACGCTCGCCTTCACGATCTTCATGCTGCCCCACTCGCTCGTCACCGTGTCGCTCCTCACGGCACTGTTCACGCGCCTCTCGCAGCACGCCGCGGCCGACGACGTGCCCGCCGTGCGGGAGGACTTCTCGTCCGGGCTGCGCATCATCGGCGCGTTCACCGTCATCGCCACGGCCGTGCTCGCCGTGTGCGCGCTGCCCCTCGTCCGCGTGGTGCTGCCGTCGATCGAGCCGGCCGAGGCCGGGTCGATCGCGCCGGTCGTCGTCGCCCTCCTCGCGGGCCTGGCGGCGCTCGGCGCGTGGTCGCTCTGCCAGCGGATCTTCTACGCCTACGAGGACGCGAAGGGGCTGTTCTGGATCCAGGTCGCGATGGCGGGGGTCGTCGCGGGCGGCAGCGTCCTCGGCGCCGTCCTCCTGCCCCCGCGGTGGTGGGTCGTGACGGCCGGGGCGTCGATCGCCGCGTCGTACGTGGTCGGCGCCGTGTGGGGCGGCGTGCAGGTGCGGCGCCGCCTCGGCGGGTCGGGCCGCGGCGCCGTCGTCATGCACGTCAAGGCCGTCGCGAGCGCCGTGGTCGCAACCGCGGTCGGCTGGCCGGTCCTGGGGCTGTTCGGGGACCTGTCCGCCGCCGGGTTCGTGAAGGCGGCTCTCGCGTGCGTCGGCGTCGGCGCCCTGATGCTCGCCGTCTACGTCGGCGGTCTGCGCCTGCTCGGGGTCGACGACGTGACCCGTCTGGCCGAGCCGCTGCTGGCGCGGCTGGGCCGTAGCATGGGCGCGCGGGTCGGCCTCGGCGCACGTGGTGCCGGCCGCACCTCGAGCGCACGGGGAGGTGACCGGGTGGACGTCGTCGTGGAGCAGGGCACCCTGCTCGCCGGCCGCTACCGCCTGGAGCGCCCGCTCGCGAGCGACCTGCCGCGTGCCGAGGGCTGGGAGGCCCGCGATCAGATCCTCGACCGTCCGGTCCGTGCGCTCGTCCTGCGCGGCGACGACGACGCCGGTGACGCGGTCGTCCGGCGCGCGCAGGACGCCGCCCGACGCGCGGCGCTCGTCACCGACCCCCGCCTGCTGCGGGTCCTCGACGTCGGCGACCACGAGGGTCTCGCCTACACGGTGACCGAGCCGCTCCCGGGGCGGTCCCTCGCCGAGCTCACGGCCGACGGCCCGCTCCCGGCCGACCAGGCGCGTGCGATCGTCGGCGAGGCCGCGGTGGCGCTCGAGGTCGCACGGCGGCGCGGCGTGCACCACCTCGCGCTGCGCCCGGCCGCCGTCCGCGTCACCCCGACGGGTGGCGTCGTCGTCTCCGGCCTCGGGCTGGACGGCGAGCTGCTCGGCCTCGGCATCGGCGACGCCCGCACGACGACGCGCGCCGACACGGTGGGCCTGGTCGCCCTCCTGCACCTCGCCCTCACGGGTCACTGGCCCGCGCGCGACGGCGTGCCCGCGGAGGGGGTCGAGGTCGCGCCGGTGGTCGACGGTGCGCCCGTCCCGCCCGCGGACCTCGTCGAGGGCCTCCCGGGCGACCTCGACACGCTGTGCGCCGTGACGCTCGGCCCGAACGACGACGGCCCGCACAGCCCGGCAGAGCTCGTGCGCGAGCTCGAGCCGTGGGGCGCCGTCGACGGCGCTGTGGTCGGCGCCGGTGCAGGTGCTGGTGCTGGTGCAGGTGTTGCCGCCGGCGGAGCCGAGCCGACGGACGACGCGGCCGACGACGAGGCCACGACCGCGAACGTCCAGCGCCAGTCCGTGCGGGCGGCGCTCGCCGCGCAGTCCTCGACGAAGCGGCCTGGCACGACCCCTCCGCCGGCCATCCCGCCCGCGATCCGGCGCGCGGACCCGCGGGCGGGTCAGCAGGCCGGCGCGGCCGCCGGT
>NZ_JACVQL010000194.1 GCF_019733465.1 Actinotalea ferrariae
GTCGCCGACGGCATCGTCCGGCCGGGGCTCGCGGACGGCGTGCGGTCCGCGCTCGCCCACGTGCGTCACGTGGCGGGGGTCGACGTCGTCCCCGGGCGCGGCGCCGAGGTGGCGGTCGTGCTCGCGGTGCAGGCGGGCCTCGACCGGGCCTCGCTCGACGCGGTCCTCGCCGAGGTCGGTGCCGCGCTGTCGGCGACCGCGCTCGCGGCGGAGGCGGACTCGGTCGAGCTGCGGGTCGTCGCCGCCCCCTGAGCGACCGCCGACGGCGAGCCGGCGGCAAGGCTGCTCAGCGGCGCCGACGCCGGGCGCGCAGCGCCCACGAGAGGGCGACGACGGCGACCGCGCCGACGAGCTGCCCGCCCAGGATCACCCGGCCGAGGTCGAGCGCGGGACGCCACTCGACCTCGGTGCCCCGCACGACGTAGACGCCGAGCGGCGTGACCGCGACACCGAAGCCGCCGCCACCGCCCGACCCTGATCCCTCGCCGCGCGCCTCTGCCGCGGTCGTGCCCGCGCCGAGCTCGCCCGAGCCCCAGCCCGACCCCGTCCCGCCGACAACCCGTGCGACGGGCACGATCGTGACGCCGTCCTGGTGGACGGGCTCCCCGAACGCGCGCCGGACGTTCAGGACGTCCCCGGCGACCCGCGTCACGACGCCGCCCCGGCCACCGCGTCGGCGGCGCTCGCGTCCCGTGCGTCCCTCGTCCTGCGTCATGTGCGACTCCTTCGTCGGTACCGGCCGTGCCGTCGGTGCGGTCGTGCTCAGGGCTCGCAGCCCGCGGTGGGGGTGAAGGCGGCCTCGTCGGCGAGCAGCGTGCGCAGGGTGCTCACCGGCACGATGAAGCTCTGCCCGGAGGCGTTCTTCGCGTACACGACGCCGACGACGCGCCCGGCCTCGTCGAGCACCGCGGAGCCCGAGCTCCCGGGCTCGACGGCCGCGTCGGTCACGAGGACCTCTCCCAGGTTCGCGTTGAGGGGGTCCGTCGTGCTGCCGATCACCTGTCCCGTCGTCAGGGTCAGCGCGCCGCCCTGCGGGTAGCCGACGACGGTGACCGCGTCACCGGGCACGGGGTCGCTCCCGGCGAGCTCGGGGAAGCTCGGCAGCTCCTCGGCGGTGCGGACCACCGCGAGGTCGGCGAGCGCGGCGGTGCTCGCCGCCGTCACGTCGACGTCACGGCCGTCGTAGGTCGAGACCTGGAGGTCCGCCGAGTCCGCGACCACGTGCTTGTTCGTGATGAGCGTCGTCGCGTCGATCGCGAAGCCCGAGCCCGTGGAGAGCGAGCTGCACCCGACGTTGCGGATGCGCACGGCGAGCCGCTCGACGGCGTCGAAGCCGTCGGGGGAGAGGTTGCCGGTGCCCGACTGCTCGATGGGCGCCTCGCTCGGCACGAAGTCCGTCTGTGCCGGGCCGGGCATCTGCGGCACCGCGTCGCCGACCTGCTCCACCATCGAGTCGACCGACGCGCACGCCGTCAGCGCGGCGGCGGCGAGGAGCGCCGCGATCCCGCGCGTGGCGGCCCGGAGCGGCCGCCTCACTGGGACAGCTCCCGCTGGAGCGCCGCGTTGGCGTCGGTGGCCTGCTGGCACAGCGTCTGGACCTCGTCGCCGAAGCGCTCGAGCTCGACGGGGTCGTACTGGGCGGCGTTCTCCATGTAGCCGATGAGCTGGTTCTGGCCCTGCACGCACTGGTCGAGCGCGAGGGCGACCGTGCCGGCCGCCTCGGAGACGCGCTCCTGGTAGTCGACGAGCTGGCGCTGGACCTCGCGGTCGTCCCCGAGCTGCGCCTTCTCGTCGGCGAGCTCGACGATCCGCTCGTTCGCCGTCGCGAGCTGGGTGCGGACACCCTCGAGCTCGGCCCGCGCACCCTCGAGGGAGGCTCGGGTGGTCGCCAGCTCCGTGCCGAGCCCCTCGGCCGCACGGCGGTACTCCTCCGCGCGGTCCTCCCAGGCGGTGGAGGTCCGGTAGAGGTGCACGGCGGCAGCCGCGGTGAGCAGCAGCAGGAGCACGAGGACGCCGAGGAGCACGACCCGTCGCGTCGGCGCCCGCCGCGTCCGGCGCCCGTCAGCCGTGCCGCCGGCCGTGCCGGTGGCCGGGCTCGCCGCAGCGGCGTCCTGGGGTGCCCTGCCGTTCTCAGCGGTGCCGGACGCCGTGCCGCCCGCAGCGGTGCCCGACGCCGCGTCGTCCGGGGCGTCCCCGGCCGTGGGTCGCGGGGCGCCGTCGGACGACGGCGTCCCGCCCGTGCCGCCCGGCCGTGGTGCGGGGACGACGGGCGGCGCCGTGGCGCTCCGGTCGGCCGTCGACGGGTCGGTCATGCGGTCAGGATAGGAGAGTCGGCACGCGCTGTGACCGCCGTCCCGCGCCGGGTGGACGGCGGGACGGCAGCCCGTGCTGCGGACCCGGGTCGGTACGCCGGCCGCCGGCGTGCCGGACGAGCGCTCAGCGCACCGGGCCGGTGAGCTTCTCACCGGGGCCCTCGCCCGGCGCGTCCGGAAACGGAGAGGCCTCGCGGAAGGCGAGCTGCAGCGACCGCAACCCGTCGCGGAGCGAGCGCGCGTGCTGGTTGCCGATGTCCGGGGCGGCGGCCGTCACGAGCCCGGCGAGGGCGGAGATGAGCTTGCGCGCCTCGTCGAGGTCGGTGAGGTCCGACCCGCGCACGCCGTCGGCGTCGGGGCTCAGGCCGCACTTCACCGCCGCGGCGCTCATGAGGTGGACGGCTGCCGTCGTGATGACCTCGACCGCGGCGACGTCGGCGATGTCGCGGAGCGCGTCCCCCGAGCCGTCGGTGGGAGGGGTGGCCGGGGTCTGCTCGCTCATGCCCCGATCCTGCCACCGGATCGGGACCCGGCCGCGCGAGCGGCAGGCCCCGACCCGGTCGTCGTCGGACGGCCCGTCAGGCGACGGGCAGCGCCGAGGTCGCGGGCTGGCCGGTCTCGACCGGCGCCGTGCCGGTGAGGTTCGCGCGGAGCGCAGCGCCGAGCCCGGCGTCGACCTGCGTCCAGTACGCGATCGCGCGCTCGCGGATGTCCTCGCTCTTCACACCGCCGACGTGGCCGGTGATCGTGTCGAGGAAGCGTGCGCGGGCGGCGTCGTCGAACACCTCGCGGTAGAGCGTCCCGGCCTGGCCGAAGTCGTCGTCCTCGGGGTGCAGGGTCGAGGCGGCGCGCACCATGGCGCCGTCGGACTCCCAGCCGGACTCGCCCGCGCGGGCCGGCTCGGCGTGCGCACCGCCGCGCGAGTTCGGCGCGTAGACGGGCACGTCCGGCGCGTTGAAGGTGTAGCGCGCGGCGCCGTCCTGCGAGTACGAGTGCACCGGCGCGGCGTGCGGCGCGTTGACCGGGAGCTGCGCGTGGTTGGTGCCCACGCGGTACCGGTGCGCGTCGGCGTAGGAGAAGATCCGCGCGAGCAGCATCTTGTCGGGGCTCGCCGCGATGCCGGGCACGAAGTTCGACGGGGCGAACGTCGCCTGCTCGATCTCGGCGAAGTAGTTCTGCGGGTTGCGGTTGAGCTCGAGCGTGCCGACCTCGATGAGCGGGTAGTCCGCGTGCGGCCACACCTTCGTCAGGTCGAACGGGTTGAACCGGTACTCCGCGGCGTCGGCGTAGGGCATGACCTGGACCGACAGCGTCCAGGACGGGAAGTCGCCGCCCTCGATGGCCTCGTGGAGGTCGCGGATGTGCACGTCGGCGTCCGAGCCCGCCAGCTGCGAGGCCTCGTCGGGGCCGAGATTGCGGATCCCCTGGTCGGTGCGGAAGTGGTACTTGACCCAGAACCGCTCGCCCTCGGCGTTGACCCACTGGTACGTGTGCGAGCCGAAGCCGTCCATGTGCCGCCACGACGCCGGGATCCCACGGTCGCCCATGAGCCACGTGACCTGGTGCGCCGACTCGGGCGACAGCGTCCAGAAGTCCCACTGCATGTCGTTGTCGCGCAGGTGGGAGCCCGGCAGACGCTTCTGCGAGTGGATGAAGTCGGGGAACTTGATGCCGTCGCGGATGAAGAAGACCGGGGTGTTGTTGCCCACGAGGTCGTAGTTGCCCTCGGTCGTGTAGAACTTCAGCGCGAAACCGCGGGGGTCCCGCCAGGTGTCGGGGGAGCCCTGCTCACCCGCGACGGTCGAGAAGCGCGCGAGCGTCTCCGTGACGGCGCCCGGCTGGAACAGCGCCGCACGGGTGTACCGGCTGACGTCGTGCGTCGTCGTGAACGTCCCGAACGCCCCGCCACCCTTGGCGTGCACGACGCGCTCGGGCACGCGCTCGCGGTTGAACTGCGCGAGCTTCTCCACCAGGTAGTGGTCGTGCAGCACGACGGGTCCGTCGGCCCCGACGGTCAGCGCATGGGCGTCCGAGGCGACGGGCGCCCCGGCGTTCGTGGTCGTGAACGGCGTCACGGTGGTCCTTCCGGTCGTGCCGCGCCGGGAGCTGGCTCCGGGCACGGCGGTGCTCGCCCGCCGGCGTGCGCCGGGGGCAGGTCCTCGGGGTGCGGTCGGGCGGCTCAGCCGCCCTGGCACGCGGGGCACAGGCCCCAGTAGGTGACCTCCGCGGTCTCGACGGTGAAGCCGCTCGTCGAGCTCGGGGTCAGGCAGGGGGAGGGGCCGACGGCGCAGTCGACGTCGTCGATCGCCCCGCAGCCCCGGCAGACGACGTGGTGGTGGTTGTCGGCGACCCGCCGCTCGTAGCGCGCGGGGTGCCCGGCCGGCTCGATGCAGCGCAGCAGGCCGGCGTCCGTGAGCGCGTGCAGCACGTCGTAGACGGCCTGGACGGACACGGTGGGGACGGTGGCGCGCACCTCGGTGAGGACGGCGTCGGCGGTCGCGTGCGGCAGGCGGCCGACGGCGGCGAGTACGGCGAGGCGTGGCGCGGTGACACGGAGCCCGGCCTCGCGCAGGGTGGCGCTGTCCATGGCCCGATCATGGCGCCTTTTCTGGAATGGTTCAAGAATCGGGACGGAAGCGGCGTGTCGCGGCCCGGGCAGGGCTGTCGGGGGTCCACCCGCCGAGCTCCCGGCGGGTGCTACCATGGACGAGACCGATCGGTGAGCCATGCCTGCATGCAGGCGGACGCGAGCCGGTGTGCAAGTGGAGCAGATCCCACCCGAGCCCCGACGTGTCGCCTCGTGCGGCCGACAGGGTGCCGGGTCCCGGTCCGAGGGCAGTGGCTCAGGCTCCTGCCCGGTGTCGCCCGTGCCCTCGGGTCGGCGACGCCGTCGGACGCAGGCCTCCGCGAGCACTCAGCAGCGGAGGCCTTCTTCGTTGCTCGAGGTCCCACCACGAGTACGAGGAGCAGCACATCAGCGAGCCCCGCATCAACGATCGGATCCGCGTCGCCGAGGTCCGACTGGTCGGCCCCAACGGCGAGCAGGTCGGCATCGTCCGCGTGGAGGACGCCCTTCGTCTTGCCCAGGAGGCGGACCTCGACCTCGTCGAGGTGGCCCCTGACGCCAGGCCCCCGGTCTGCAAGCTCATGGACTACGGCAAGTTCAAGTACGAGGCCGACATGAAGGCCCGTGAGGCGCGCCGGAACCAGGCCAACACGGTTCTCAAGGAGATCCGCTTCCGCCTGAAGATCGACCCGCACGACTACGGCACGAAGAAGGGCCACGTCGAGCGGTTCCTCAAGGCGGGCGACAAGGTCAAGGTCATGATCATGTTCCGTGGTCGCGAGCAGTCGCGCCCGGAGATGGGCGTGCGCCTCCTGCAGCGGCTGGCGGACGACGTCGCCGAGCTCGGCTTCATCGAGAGCATGCCGAAGCAGGACGGCCGCAACATGATCATGGTGCTCGGGCCGACCAAGAAGAAGGCCGACGCCAAGGCCGAGCAGCAGCGCAAGAAGGCGACCGAGGCCCCGGCCGAGGCGCCGTCCGAGCGCCCCGCCCGGACGCAGGCGCCGGCGGCCGCGGCCACCTCGGCTCCGGCCACCTCGGCTCCGGCCACCACGGCACAGGCCCCCGCCCCGGCGGCGGCCCCTCCGGCCGCGACGTCGCCGGCTCCGGCTCCGGCCGAGGC